>JBMOQZ010000245.1:0-12775 GCA_049322475.1 Myxococcota bacterium
GTGATCGAGCGCGTCCTTGCCGTGCTCCCAGTCGTGGCCGTGCTCGGGCGGCTGGGGCGCGTCCTCGGGCACGTCGTCGGGCGCGGGCGGGACGGTGCCCGGCGGGAGCGGGTCCTCGCCGGCGCCGGGCAGCGTCGGCGGATCCGCGGGATCGACCTCGCCCACCGGATCCTCGACGTCGGGCGCGTCGGCGTCGTCGCCGCCCTCGTCCACCTTGTGGATCGCCTGCTCGGACGCGCACCCCAACACCCACGCAAACACAAGCGTCATCGGTCCCCCCGTGTGTTCGGCTGGGCGATCCCCCACCGCCCTGCCCCCCGGGAGTATAGGGCCCGTCCGGGAGCCTGACAGGGGGACGGCGAGGCCGGCTACTCGTCGACGACCGCCATCACCATCTCCGCGAGCTCCTCGTGGCCGTCGGGGTTGGGGTGGATGCAGGTGTTGTCGAACCAGATCTCCGCGTCGTCGCCGCGGAAGCAGGGGCTGGCGGGGTCGTCGTGGTGGAAGCCGTGGCCGCAGAAGCGCTCGTGCATGAACGCCAGATCGACGCCGTGGTCGACCGCCATCTCCGCGTAGGCCTGGTTGATGTAGGCGTAGCCCTCGAGCATCTGGGGGTAGGTGCCGGTGAAGCCGAACACCTCGGCGGTGGGGCAGGCGCCGAGGTCGCCGGTGGCGTCGGTGAACTCGAAGACGTTGCCGAGCACGACGTCGGCGCCGGCGGGGAAGTTGGCGGGGTCCTTCAGGAAGGCGAGCGCGTCGCCGAGGAGCGCGAGCGACTCGTCCACCATCGCGAGCACCTCCTCGTCGGACTTGCCGGCGTCGAGCTCCTCGCCGAAGGCGAGCACGTCGTTGCCGCCGACGGTCATCACCACGAGCGTGCGCCGCTCCTCGACCTCCGGGAAACAGTCGAGGATCTGCGGGGGATCGCCGTCCTGCAGCAGATCGTCCGTGCGCGCGCCCCACTCGCTGCACTCGGCCACGTCGACGGTGTCGCCGAAGCGCTCCTTCACCTCGCGGGTGACGACGGCGCGGTAGTACTCGGTCTCCTCGGTGGGGGGCGTGCCCTCCGTGACCGAGTCGCCGAGGAACACGAGGCGCTCCACGCCCGCGATCTCCTGGTGGTCGGTGCCGGCGCAGTGCGACGCGACCGTCGCGCCGGCGGAGGCGTAGTCGGCGAAGCCCGCGTTCGCGCCGTCGACCTCGGAGAAACACGGGGCGGGGTCCTCCGCCTTCTCCTCGGGCGGGGGCGCGTCGTCGACACAGGCGAGCAGGGCGATCACGGCGTCATGTCCGCGGTGTCGCGCGGGCAGATGCGCCACGCGTCGAAGCTGTAGTGCACGACCCCGGTGATCGTGCCGACGTCGCCGGCGACGACCTCGTCCTGCCAGGCGAAGAGCAGGTCGTCGACGAGGATGCCCCAGTCGGTGTCGGCCTCGCCGTACTCGTTGGCGTCGGACGTGACGGCGATCCCGTCCAGCGCCACCAGCGTGCCCTCCCAGGGCTCCCAGTCCGACGGCGGGCTCGAGAAGGGCTCCGTCGCGGTCGCGGCCATGCCGGCGACGACCACGTCGCTGGCGACGATCTCGGTGGCGCCGTAGTACTCCTGGGTGGCTCCCGTCACGTCGGCGAGGTCGCCGGCGCCGACGGTCACGGCGATGCCGTCGAGGTAGACGGCGACGCCGCTCCAGCTGCCGCCGCCGCGGTCCTGCACGAAGAAGAGCTCGCCGTCGCGGTCGAGCGGCGTGGTGACGACCACCCCGGCGAGCGTGACGTCGCCCGTGACGTCGCCGGTCTGGACGTCGTTGACCGTGGTGGGGTCGGCGTCGGTGTCCGCGTCGGCGTCGGCGTCGGCGTCGGTGTCGGTGTCGGCGTCCGTGTCGGCGTCGGCGTCCGTGTCGCCGTCGGCGTCGGTGTCGGTGTCGATCTCGGTCTCGGCGGCGCAGTCGGCCTCGGCGCACTTCTCCTCGCCGGCTCCGAAGGCGCAGCCGAGGGAGAAAGCGAGGAGGGACCCGCTGACCAGAGACAGGCGTGACATCGGAGAGGCTCCGAGGGGAGCTTACATGTTCTCGATCAACGCCGTCCCGAACTCCGAGCACTTGAGCAGCGTGGCCCCGTCCATCAGGCGATGGAAGTCGTAGGTCACGCGCTTCTGGCCGATCGTCTTCTTCATCGACTTCACGATGAGGTCGGCGGCCTCGTTCCAGCCGAGCCGGCGGAGCAGCATCTCGCCGGAGAGGATGACGGAGGACGGGTTGACCTTGTCCTGGCCCGCGTACTTGGGCGCGGTGCCGTGCGTGGCCTCGAAGACGGACAGGCCCGTGAGGTAGTTGATGTTCGCGCCCGGGGCGATGCCGATGCCGCCCACCTGCGCGGCGAGCGCGTCGCTGACGTAGTCGCCGTTGAGGTTGAGCGTGAGGACGACGTCGTACTCGTCCGGGCGGAGGAGGATCTGCTGGAGGAAGGCGTCGGCGATGACGTCCTTCACGAGCAGCTTGCCGCTCGCCAGCGCGGCCTTCTGCGCGGCGTTGGCCGCGGCCTCGCCGTCCTTCTCCTTGATCCGGTCGTACTGCGCCCAGGTCCACACCTTGTCGCCGTACTCGCGCTCGGCGCACGCATAGGCCCAGTTCTTGAACGCCCCCTCGGTGAACTTCATGATGTTCCCCTTGTGGACGATCGTGAGGTTGCGACGCTTGTGCGCGATCGCGTAGTCGAGCGCCGCGCGCGTGAGGCGCTCGGTGCCCTCGCGGCTGACCGGCTTGATGCCGATGCCGCTCGTCTCGGGGAAGCGGATCTTCTTGACCTTCATCTCCTGCTGGAGGAACTGGAGGACCTTGCGGACGGCGTCGGTCTCGGCCTCCCACTCGATGCCCGCGTAGATGTCCTCCGAGTTCTCCCGGAAGATGATCATGTCGGTCTTCTCGGGCTCCTTCACCGGGCTGGGCACGCCGTCGAAGTACTGGACGGGGCGCACGCAGGCGTAGAGGTCGAGCTCCTGGCGCAGCGCGACGTTGAGGCTGCGGATGCCGCCGCCCACGGGCGTCGTGAGCGGGCCCTTGATGGCGATCTTGTAGTGCTTGATGGCCGCGAGCGTGTCCGGGATCAGCCACTCGCCGAACTTGTCGAAGCACTTCTCGCCCGCGTAGACCTCGTACCAGGAGATCTTCCGCTTGCCGCCGTAGGCCTTGGCGACCGCGCCGTCGAGCACGCGCACGGAGGCGGCCCAGATGTCGGCGCCCGTGCCGTCGCCTTCGATGAAGGGGACGATCGGGTCGTCCGGGACCCGCAGCGTGCCGTCGGCGTCGACCGTGATGGGGTGGCCCGAGGTGGGGGGCGAGAGCTTCTCGAACATCGAATGCCTCCGTAGACGGAACGAGGCCCGCACGTCCGGTGGCGGCGTGCGGGCCTCTGGAAATGCGGGCGAGCTACTTGGTGAGACGACGCCGCGGCTGGTTCACGGGGATGTCGTCCGGGCGGTAGATGGGCACGCCCTTGCCGTTGCGGTGCACGGTGCGCTCGTCGACGATCTGCGCGGAGATGCCCGAGCAGCGCGCGAGGCCGAAGAGCACGGTGTAGTACTCGCTGTCCTTCAGGCCGCAGGCGCGGAGCAGCGTGCCCGAGACGGCGTCGACGTTCGGGTACGGGTTCTTGACCTTCGGGCTCGTCTTGAGCACCTTCACGGCGCGCTCGCGCATGATGACGGCGCGCCGGAAGAGCGGGTCGTCCGGGCAGAGGCTCTCGCCCAGCGTGTACTGGATGCCGGCGCGCGGGTCCTCGGCGCGGAGCACGGCGTGCCCGAAGCCGAAGATGGAGCGGCCCGCGTCGAGCTCGGAGCGGACGAAGGCCTCGACGGCGTCGGGGTCGTTCGTGCCGCACTTCTCGAGGAACTCGAGGCACTCCTGGTTCGCGCGGCCGTGCAGCGGGCCGTAGAGCCCGGCCATCGCGGCGGTGAGCGAGGCGTACGTGTCGGACTTGCCCGACGCGACGGCCTTGCCGACGAAGGTGGAGAGGTTGCCGCCGCCGTGGTCCATGTGGAGCACGTAGAAGACGCGCATGAGCTTCGTGAGCTTGACGGGGTCGGCGCCGGGGACGCCGAGCATCTGCACGAAGTTCTCCATCAGGCCGAGCTCGGGCTTGCTCGCGATGGGCGCGCCCCAGCCGCTGCGGACGCGGTAGATCGCGGCCACGATCTCCGGCATCTGCGCGACGACGTTGAGCCCGTCCTCCTTGTAGTTGCCCGTCTTGCAGAGCATGCCCGCGAACAGCAGGCCCGCCATGAGCCACTCCATCGGGTGGCCCTCCTTCGGGAGGCCGGAGATCAGCTGGATGACGCGGGGATCGACCTTCGCGCGCTGCACGAGCTGGGTCTTGAAGCCGCGCAGCTCGTCGTCGTTGGGGAGGCGCTTGTTGAAGAGCAGGAAGATCGCCGCCTCGGGGTCGAGGTAGGCGAGGTCGGCGATGGGGTAACCGACGTAGTGGAGGCCCTCGGCAGGGTTGACCTCCGAGGTGTACACCGTGCTGACGGGGAAGCCGCGCAGGCCGGTGTCGAGCAGGTCCTCGGTGATCTCGAACAGGACTTTCTTGGTGCTGCCGTCGGACATGGTCCGCCTCCAGAGTCGCCGCTCTTAGCCGGGGGCCCAAGCGGGCGCCACACGCGCGCGCGCACGCGATCGGCCGACCCCCGGCCGCCTCGATCTACTCGGCGGGATCGTCCCCGTCGAGGGGGTTGCGGTTCAGGTCGAGCGGGGTCGCGGCGACCTCGACCGCGTCCGCCCCCTACCACCCCGTCGCCCTGCGAACGACGGCCTCGTCCCGCTGTTGCGCGACGCCCCCTGGACCGGAGCCCTGCTGGTCGAGTGGGCGCCGTTCGGCGCCGGCGAGACCGGCTTCGCGCTCGCCGCCGGCCCCGAGCTGGCGAGCCTCCGCTACGAGGCCGTGGAGGGGGAGTACACCTGCTGCAGCGACGTGGACGAGACGCCGTTCCTCGCGGTGGGGCTCGCCACGCGCGTGGCGGTCCGGGCACACGTGCGGCGCGTGGGTGTCCGGGCCTGGGTCGGCGACCGGCTCCTGCGACTCGAGGAGCCGACCCTCTACGCGAGCGACCCCGGCGGGCCGCGCATCGTGAGCGAGTGGCGCGGCGGGCTCGACGTCGTGGTGAGGATCCGGTGATCGACGTCGCGATCGGCCGCCGTCCCGACGTCGTCGCCGTCCCGAGCGAGGCGGGCAGCTCGCTCGCGGCCACCTGCAGCTCGATCGCCGGGGTGGGCCGGAAGCCGACGGCCACACGCCCGCCCGGCGCCTGGGTGTCCTCGCCCGCACCCGGGACGCGACCTGGCACCCGGCGTGGGAGGAGCCGTACGGCGAGCGCGCCGCGAGCGGCTACACCTGGAGCTCGACCGATCCTGGCTCGACGACGACGAGGCGAGAGTCGTCCGCGACGCCGTCGCCGCCGTCGCGGACGTCGATCTCGTCGTGCCCTTCGACGCCGGGAGCTGGCTCTTCGTCCGGTCCGGCTGGGGCTGGAGCACCCGCGACGACGCGGTCGTGGCCCGCTACGCCGCCGGCGCCGGCGCGACCTTCGGCCGGCCTACTTCCCGGTGAGCTTCCGCCAGAGCATCATGACGGGGTCGTAGAACTCGTCCACGACGCGCTCCTTGAGCGGGATGATGCCGTTGTCGGTGATGGCGATGTGCTCGGGGCACACGTCCGTGCAGCAGCGCGTGATGTTGCAGAGCCCCGAGCCGTACTCGTCCTTGATGGCGGCGATGCGATCGCCGACGTCGAGCGGGTGCATCTCGAGCTGCGCGAGGTGGATCATGAAGCGCGGCCCCACGAACGCGTCCTTGCGGTCCTGGTTGCGCAGGACGTGGCAGACGTCCTGGCACAGGAAGCACTCGATGCACTTCCGGAACTCCTGGATGCGGTCGACGTCCTCCTGCTGCATCCGGTAGGTGCCGTCGGCGTCGCGGGGCTTGGGCGTGAAGGGCTTGATGCGCTTCTTCTGCTCGTAGTTCCAGCTCACGTCCGTCACGAGGTCCTTCACGACCGGGAACGAGCGGAGGGGCTGGACCGTGATCGTCTCGTCGGGCGCGTAGTCGTTCACGCGGGTCATGCACGACAGCTTGGGCTTGCCGTTGACCTCGCAGGAGCACGACCCGCACTTGCCCGCCTTGCAGTTCCAGCGCACGGCGAGGTCGTTGGACTGCTTCGCCTGCACGCGGTGGACCGCGTCGAGCACGACCATGCCGGGCTCGATCTCGACCTTGTAGTCGACGAAGTCGCCGCCGGACGCGTCGCCGCGCCAGATGCGGAAGGTGCGCTCAGCCATTCTTCCCCTCCAGCTGCTCGAGCGTGGCGTTGGCGATGGCGACCAGCTCGGGCGGCCCCGGCGGCCGCTCGTACTTGTAGGACTCCATCGAGCCGTCCGCGGCCTTGCGCGAGACGATGTTGTACTTGAGCCACTCGTCGCGCTCGCCGGCGAAGTCGTCGCGGGTGTGGCCGCCGCGCGACTCCTCGCGGATGAGCGCGCCGCGGGTGACGGCCTCGGACGTGACGAGCATGTTGCGGAGGTCGAGCGCCTCGTGCCAGCCGGCGTTGTACTGGCTGGTGCCGTGGGCCTTGACGTTGGCGGCCTTCGCCTTGAGCTTGTCGAGCTCGCCGAGGGCCGTCTCCAGCTCCGCCTTCGTGCGGATGATGCCGACGTTGGCCTGCATCATGTCCTGGAGCTCCTCGTGGACGAGGTACGGGTTCTCGCCGCCCTCGCGGTTGAGGATGTTCGTGGCACGCCGGACGCTGGCGACCACCTGGTCGTCCGGGATCGCCGGCCGGTCGAGGGTCTTGCAGTACTCGGCGGCGCCGTCGCCCGCGAGCTTGCCGAAGACGATGAGGTCGGAGAGCGAGTTGCCGCCGAGCCGGTTGGCGCCGTGCATGCCGCCGGACACCTCGCCCGCGGCGAACAGGCCGGGCACCCGCGTCATCTGCGTGTCGGCGTGCACGCGGACGCCGCCCATGAAGTAGTGGCAGGTGGGCCCGACCTCCATCGGCTCCTTCGTGATGTCGAGCTCCGCCAGCTCCTTGAACTGGTGGTACATCGAGGGGAGCTTCTTCTTGATGTAGGCGGCGTCGCGGACCTTCGCGATGTTGAGGTACACGCCGCCGTGGGGGCTGCCGCGCCCGGCCTTCACCTCGGAGTTGATGGCGCGGGCGACGACGTCGCGGGTGAGCAGCTCCGGCGGGCGGCGCGCGTTCTTGTCGCCGGCGAGCCAGCGGGACGCCTCCTCCTCGGTGTCCGCGGTCTCCTTCGCGAACTTCTCGGGGACGTACTTGAACATGAAGCGCTCCCCCTCGTTGTTGATGAGGAGCCCTCCTTCGCCGCGCACGCCTTCGGTCACGAGCGTGCCGCGCACCGACGGCGGCCACACCATGCCCGTGGGGTGGAACTGGACGAATTCCATGTCCATCAGCTCGGCGCCCGCCTCGTAGCAGAGCGCGTAGCCGTCGCCGGTGCACTCCCAGGAGTTGGACGTGATGCGCCAGGACTTGCCGCCGCCACCGGTCGCCATGATGATCGCCTTGGCCGTGAACAACACGAAGCGGCCCGTCTGGCGCCAGTACGCGACGCAGCCGGCGACGCGATCGCCGTCCTTCAGCAGGTCGAGCACCGTGCACTCCATGTGCACGTGCACGCCCGGGGTGTGCACCGCCTTGTCCTGGAGCGCGCGGATGAGCTCGAGGCCCGTGCGATCGCCGACGTGGGCGAGCCGCGGGTAGCGGTGACCGCCGAAGTTGCGCTGGGAGATCGTGCCGTCGGGGAGGCGGTCGAAGACGGCGCCCCACTCCTCGAGCTCGTGGACGCGGTCCGGCGCCTCCTTCGCGTGGTGCTCGGCCATGCGCCAGTCGTTGAGGAACTTGCCGCCGCGCATGGTGTCGCGGAAGTGGATCTTCCAGTTGTCGCCCTTGTCGGTGTTGCCGAGCGCGGCGGCCATGCCGCCTTCGGCCATGACCGTGTGGGCCTTCCCGAGCAGCGACTTGCAGATCACCCCGGTGGAGAGGCCCGCCCCGGCGGTCTGGATGGCGGCGCGCAGCCCGGCGCCGCCGGCGCCGATGACGAGCACGTCGTGGTCGATGCGCTGGAGCTCCTTGACGTCGAGCATCAGCTCCCCCAGGTGTTGAAGTCGGTGATCACGCCCATCGAGACGAGGCGCACGTAGAGCCCCGCCCACGCGACCCAGATCATCGAGACCCAGGCGAAGAGCATGTGGCGCTCGTTGAGCCAGGTGACGAGCTTCCAGCGCTTGTAGGCGCCGGTGGTGCCGGCGGCGTGGCTGCGCGGGTCGCACGAGAAGCAGTTCTTCTTGCCGCCCACGAGGTGGCGCCACGCGTGGCAGCCGAAGGTCCAGGTGCCGAGCAGGATCGGGTTGATCAGCAGGATGACGCTGCCGACACCCACGCCGAATTGCCCGTCGCGGAAGAAGGCCTGGATCGCGTCGTACGAGAGCACGACGATGAAGCCGATGCCGATGTAGAGCGCGTAGCGGTGCAGGTTCTGCACGACGAGCAGGCCGCGCTCGCCCTCGTAGCGGCCCGGCTGCGGGAGCGGGTTCACCGCGCAGCCCGGCGGCTGCATGAAGTACGCCCGGTAGTAGAACTTCCGGTAGTAGTAGCAGGTGAGCCGGAAGAGCAGCGGGAACGGCATGATGAAGATCGCCGAGATCGACGGCAGGAACCACGGCCACCACGCCGGCTTGGTGCCGAGCAGCGCGTGGTGGGCGGGGGCGGCGCCCTCGGCGGCGGGGTCGACGAACAGGAGCGGCGAGTAAAAAGGCGAGAGGTAGCCGCCGAACTTGTCGCCCATGCCGACGGCGTAGTGGGTGCCCTGGAAGACCTCCCAGGTGACGAAGAGGGCGAAGGCCAGGAAACCGGCCCCGGTCCAGAGGGGCTCGACCCACCACGCGTCCCGGCGAATCGTCGCCAGTGCGCCTTGGGGGTGGCCGCCGACCGCGCGTTCGGACATCTGCTGCTCCGGCTGGAGGGCCCCCTTATGACCGATGGGGGGCCGTTGCCAGCCGGACGACCGGGCGGGCGGCGATTTGTCGAGGGTTCAGGTCGCGAACGCCATCTTGCGACGCAGGTACGCGATGCGGTTCTGGTGGGGCAGGTCCTTCGGGCACGTGTCCTCGCAGCCCAGCAGCGTCATGCAGCCGAAGATCCCGTCGTCGTCGCCGATCACCTCGTAGAAGTCGGCGTCCGTGCGCTTGTCGCGGGGGTCGCACTCGAAGCGCGCGATCTTCATGAAGCCGACGGCGCCGAGGAAGCCGGGGCGCATGCGCTTGGTCCCGCAGGCGGCGACGCAGCAGCCGCACTCGATGCAGCGGTCGATCTCGTAGATCCGGTCGGCCTGGTCGGGGTCCATGCGGGCCTCGAGCCGGTCGAAGTCCGTGTTCTCCTTCTCGTGGTCGTGGATCCAGCCCTCGACGCGCTCGGTCATCGCCCGCATGAACTTGCCGGTGTCGACGGAGAGGTCGCCGAGGAGCTCGAACGCGGGCAGCGGCTGCAGCGTGATCTCGCCGGACGGGAACTTGGACGTGAGCGTGCGGCACGCGAGGTCGGGGCGGCCGTTGATGACCATCCCGCAGCTCCCGCAGATGCCGGCGCGGCACACGAAGTCGAACTGGAGCTCGGGGGCGTGTCTCGCGCGGATCTCGTTGAGCGCGATGAACACGGTCATGCCCGGCGCCTCCTCGATCTCGTAGGTGGCCATGCGCGGCGTGTCGCCGTCGGCCTGCGGATCGAAGCGGAAGACGTGGAGCTTGAGGATGCGGCCGCTCATGCGACACCCACGCCGGCGCGCTCGTTCTTCCCGCGGAACCTGGGAGGGAGCTCGTACGGCATCAGGAGGTTCTGGATCTCGTGGCGGTCCGCGTCCGGGCGGGTCGCCTTCAGCGTTTCGATCTGCGCCGCCCGGCGCGCGCTGTCCGGGTGGGCGATCGTGTTGTCGGTCCCGTAGCCGCGGAAGCCCGGCGGCATCTCCATCTTCAGGATGTCGACGGGCTCGTAGGAGAGCGTGGGGAGCTCGTCCGACTCGCCCTTCCAGGTGGCCCACGTGCGGTTGAGCCAGTCGCGGTCGTTGCGCGCCGGGTAGTCCTCGCGGCAGTGGGCGCCGCGGCTCTCGGTGCGGGCGAGCGCGCCCTGCGCGACGCAGAGCGCGAGCTTGAGCATCTTCGGGACGCGGTACGCCTCGACCAGCTCGGGGTTCGCGTGCCACTTCCTGCTGCGGACCGCGAGGTTGCGGCTGCGGCGGAGCAGCTCGCGGAGCTCCACGACCGCCTGCTCGAGGTCGGCGCCCGTGCGGAAGATGCCGACCTTGTCCATCATGATCTGCTGCATCGCCGCCTTCAGCTCGTAGGGGTTCTCGCCCGTGGGGCGGGCGATCACCTCGGCGAGGCGGGCTCGCTCGCGCTCGAGGAAGTGCTCGACGAGCTTCAGGTCGACGCGCACGTCGGCGTCGCGGCAGTGGTCGGCGACGTACTCGCCGACGATCATGCCGGCGACCGCGGTCTCGGCGACGCTGTTGCCGCCGAGCCGGTTGAAGCCGTGCATGTCCCAGCACGAGGCCTCGCCGGCGGCGAAGAGCCCCCGGAGGCGAGGGCTCTCGCCGGTGGGCTTGGTGCGCACGCCGCCCATCGAGTAGTGCTGGGTCGGCCGGACCGGGATGTAGTCCTTCACCGGGTCGATCCCGAGGAAGTAGTGGCAGATCTCCTTGACCTCGCGGAGGTTCTTGTCGATGTGCGCCTTGCCCAGCAGCGTGATGTCGAGCCACAGGTGGTCGCCGTAGCGGGAGGGCACGCCCTTCCCCTTGCGGATGTGCTCGGTCATGCGGCGCGAGACGACGTCGCGCGAGGCGAGCTCCTTCTTCTCCGGCTCGTAGTCCGGCATGAAGCGGTAGCCGTCCTTGTCCTTGAGCAGCCCGCCGTCGCCGCGGCAGCCCTCGGTCGTGAGGATGCCGACGGGCACGATGGCGGTGGGGTGGAATTGGACCGCCTCCATGTTGCCGAGCGGCGCCACGCCCGTCTCCAGCGCGATGGCGACGCCGATGCCCTCGTTGATCACCGCGTTGGTCGACACCGCGTAGATGCGGCCGTAGCCGCCGGTGGCGATGGTGGTCGCGCGCGCGACGTACGCGACGAGCTCGCCGGTGACGAGGTCGCGGACGACGGCGCCGTAGCAGGTGTCGCCGTCGTGGATGAGCGCGATGGCCTCCTTGCGCTCGTGGACGGGGATGCCGAGCTCGATGGCCCGGTTGTCCATCGCGTAGAGCATCGTGTGGCCGGTGCCGTCGGCGGTGTAGCAGGTGCGCCACTTCCTGGTGCCGCCGAAGTCGCGGGCGGTGATGAGGCCGTGGTTCTCGGCGCGCTCGGTGATGGTGACGCGCTGGGCGTTGACGACCACCTCGCGGTCGCCGGCGCGGACGCGGCTCCAGGGGACGCCCCAGGCGGCGAGCTCGCGGATCGCCTTCGGCGCGACCTGCGCGAACATGCGCGCCACCTCCTGGTCGCAGCCCCAGTCGCTGCCCTTCACCGTGTCGGCGAAGTGGACGTCCTCGCCGTCGCCCTCCCCCTTCGCCGAGTTCCCGAGGCTCGCCTGCATGCCGCCCTGCGCGGCGGCCGAGTGCGAGCGCTTCGCCGGGATGAGCGAGAGCACGATGGTGTCGAAGCCGCGCTGCTTCGTGGCGATGGCGACGCGCAAGCCGGCGAGCCCGCCGCCGATGACGAGGGAGTCCGTGTAGACGATCTTCATCGGTGCTCCGCGGGGACGTAGCGCTCGCCGGCGTGATCGCGGTGCTCGTACCCGAGCTTCAGGTAGGCGAGCAGCGTGGCGGCGCCGAGCGTGAGGAAACAGCCCGTCATCGCCTTCGCGAGGAGCTGCATGCGCGCGCGCGGCACGCCGCCGGGGATGCCCCACTTCATGGCGAGCCGGTAGGTGCCGATCGCCGCGTGGGCCTCGACCGAGACGAGCAGCGCCGCGTAGAGCGGCCACATGAAGCCGTAGACCCGGTCGGCCGACTCGTAGGGGCCGATCAGCGCCGGGTTGGTGGTGATGACGTAGAGGTGGACCGACGCGAGGAAGAACATCGCGAAGCCGGTGACGGCCTGGACCCACCACTGGCGGGTGTCCCCGTGGCGCATCATCGCGAGGTGCGAGCGGTACTCGACCACTTGCTTCCAGTTGGCCGGGAGCTTGCGCATGGCGAGGCCGGCGTGGACGACGAACAGGACGGACACCACGACCCCGACCATCGCCACCGCGGCGGGGTAGCCGTGACCCGTGGGGGAGAGGAAGGCGAGCTCCATCGTCTTCGCGACGACGTACATGGCCTCCTCGCCGAGCAGGATGCTGGAGACGAGGAAGAGGTGGGCCCAGGTGAAGAGCGCGAGGGCGAGGCCCGTGAGGCTCTGCGCGAGGTCGAGCCGCGCGGGAACGCGGCTCTTCCGGGGCTTCTGCAACGCCATGTTCATGCGGCACCAGCGGGGCGGCGGGCCGTAACCGCGAGGGGATGCGGGCCCCGTCGGGTGGATGGCGGACGCGTGCGCACCGCGGGGACCTGAGCGCAAGGTCCCCCGGCCATGCGCGCCAGGCGTGCGCAACCCGGGCACCTGAGCGCAAGGTCCCCCGGCCATGCGCGCTGGGCGTGCACGACGCGGGGACCTGAGCGCAAGGTCCCCCGGCTATGCACGCTGGGCGTGCACGACGGGTGCTGGTTCCGGAAACTCCGCCTCGC
>JBMOQZ010000246.1:0-12772 GCA_049322475.1 Myxococcota bacterium
CGTCGCCCCGCCGGAGTCCGCCGCCCCACCGCCCGCCGAGCCCGCCCCCGAACCCACGCCCGAACCCGCGCCCGCCGTCGTCGCCGGGCCGCCGCCGGGCCACGGCCGGGTCAAGCTCACGGGCGACGCGAAGAGCCTGTACCTCCGCTCCAGCGCCGGGAACTTCCCGGCGGGCGACATCCCCGCCGGCACCTACACGATGAGCGCCTTCTTCGAGGGAAGCGAGCCCATCGACGCCGGCACGCTCGTCGTCGCCGACGGGCAGACCCGCGAGGTCAGGTGCGTGAAGAAGCTCCTGCGCTGCACCCCGAAGTAGGAAGGCTCCCCCGATGCTCGTGCTCCTCGCGCTCGCCGCCTCGGCCTCCGCCGCCGACTGTCTCGCCCTGACCCACGCCGCCGACCTCGCCGCTCGCCTCGACGCGGCCGAGGCGGCGTACGTGGCGACCGAGGAGGAGGCCTTCGAGCGCGCGCTGCAGGAGGCGGCCCTGTTCCTGCCCTGCACGGCCGAGCCCATCCCGCCGGAGCTGGCGGCGCGGTACCACCGCTTCGAGGGCCTCCGGCTCTTCGCCGCCGGCGACACCGCCGCCGCGACCGCGGCGCTGCGGGCGGCGCGGGTGCTCGACCCCCGCTACCGCTTCCCGGACGAGATCCTCCCGCCCAACCACACGCTGCGCCGCGCCTACGACGGCCTCGAGCTCGCCGAGGGGGCGACGCGGCGCGCGATCCCCCCGCGGGGCGGCGCGGCGTTGTACTTCGACGGGGTCAAGTCCCTCGACCGCCCCGAGGAGCGCGCCAGCGTCCTGCAGATCGTGGGGGACGACGGACAGGCGGTCACGACGCGCTACCTCTACCCGGGCCAGCCCCTGCCGCCGTACGAGAAGGTCCCCCAGGCGCGCAACCGCCTGCTCGCCGGCAGCGCCGTCGCCGTCGTCGCCGCGAGCGTGACCTACGGCCTCGCCTGGCGGGCGCACGATCGGTTCTACGACGAGGACGCGGAGCTCTCCCGCGGGCGGCTCGAAGGCCTCCAGCAGGAGACGGTGGTGTTCACCGTGGCCTCCGGAGCCCTGTTCACCGTGGGCCTCGGCGGCGGCGTCGCGGCGTTTCTCGTCCGCGAGTGACCTACAGGAGCTCCGGCTCCGTCCCCTTCCGCGCCGCCTTCGCCACCTCGCGCCGGTTCTCGCGCCAGCCGGCGTTCATCCGGCGCTCCTCGGCGCGCGTGGGCCCGCCGAACCGCCAGGCGAGGTCGAAGGTGTTGAACAGCCACGCGCCGGGGACCGAGCTCACGCCGGCGCCGACGCGCAGATCGACGTTGTGCCAGGAGATCTGCCACGCGAGGCTCGCGGCGTAGGCCTCCTCCACGGCCACCGGGCCCGTGCGGTCGGAGACGAGCCCCTGCACCGCGTCCGGCGTGTCGACGTCGGCCCACGTGACGGCCTGGCCCTGCAGCACGAGGCTGTCCCGCCGGTTCACGCGTACGTCGGTCGCGACGCGCGCGCGCACGGCGGTGACGTGGGCGCGGAGCTCGAGCGCCTCCTCCGCGGCGGTCACCTGCGCGGCCGTGAGGTCGGTGCCCGTCTGCGCGCCCAGCACCGACGCGAACGTGTCGAGCTGCGGCGTGCCGGCCACCTCCGCGTCGGTCCAGTCGACGCCGCTGTGGATCGACCAGGGCTTCGCCACGATCAGCGAGGCCGACGCGCCCGCGCCGAGCACCCGCGCGTCGAGGGTCTCGCCGTCGTAGCCGCACCAGGTCCCGGAGACGGCGAGGTCGAGCGGCCCGGCGCGCACGGCGTCGATCTTCCCGCTGACGTTCGCGGCGCCGAGCACGTCCAGCACGGGGCTCGTGGAGACCTGTACGCGCGGCAGCACGCCCACCCCCACGCTCCCGATGCCGACGCGCACCTCGCCCCACTCGAGCGTGTACGCGGTGAAGTCGGTCTGCCCCCGCGGGTTGGACGGGAGGAGCAGGTGCTTCGGGCGCAGCTCGCGGATCGTGGCGCGGTCCGCTTCCGGGAGGGGCTCCGCCGCCCCGAGGTCGATGGCGAGGGCCGAGGCGGCGAGGAGGAGGTGCATGCTCCCGGGTCGGCCCGCCGACCCGGGGCTTGAGCGATCCGTGCGGCTAAGATGCCGCGTGCTCCTCGCCCTCGCCTGCGTGCCCGCGCCCGAACCCTCGCCCGAGCCGGCCGACACCGGCGAGCCCCCGCCGGTCACGCTCGACGGGGCGTGCCCGATGGCGTCCGACCTCGGCGGCTTCACCGTCGAGGCGGCCGACGGCTACTCGCTCGTCGACGGGACGGTGCTCGACGGCGTCGTGCCCGTCTCGGTCCTCGCCGAGGTCTCCGCCGCGGGCGAGTGCCGGCTGCTGCGCCGCGAGAACCCCCACTGCGACCCCGCCTGCGACGTGGACGAGACCTGCGACCTGGACGGCGTCTGCGTGCCCTACCCGGGCTCGCTCGACCTCGGCGTCGTGACCGTCACGGGGCTCGCCGAGGCGGTCGCGATGGAGCCCGTGCAGCCGGGCAACCGCTACTTCGACACGCGCCTGCCCCACCCGGCGTTCGAGCCCGGCGCGACGATCGTGCTGCGGTCCGAGGGGGGCGCGCTCGACCCGCTGCTCCTGCACGGCGTCGGCGTCGACCTGCTCGCGACCGCGACGGACACGCTGGTGGTCGCCGCGGGCGAGGACCTCGCGGTCGCCTGGGACCCGCCGGCGGGCACCGACGTCGCCGAGGTGGTGCTCGAGCTCTCGATCGATCAGCACGGCGCGTCGCCGCTGCGCCTCGACTGCGCGTTCTCGGACAGCGGCGCGGGCACCGTCCCCGGCGCCCTCGTGCAGGCGCTCGTCGACGCGGGCGTGACGGGCTTCCCCTCGGCGAGCCTGCGGCGGCGGACCATCGACGCGGCCGAGGTCGACGGCGGCTGCGTGGACTTCGAGGTCCGCGCGGGCGTGGCCCTCGATCTGCGGGTCGCCGGCTACACCCCCTGCGACGACGACGGCGACTGCCCGACGGGCACGACCTGCGACGAAGCGACGGAGATCTGCGAATGACGCTCCTGCTCCTGGCCTGCCACGAGGAGGTCCCGCTCGGCCCCGAGGGGGACGCCGACACCGACGCCGACACCGACACCCTCCCCGAGCGCGACTGCTCGGCGGCGGCCGCCCTGCCGGTCGAGACGGACTTCGCGCGCGGCTTCTCGGGCGCGGAGGACTTCGACTTCGACGCCGACGGCTGGCTCGTGAGCGTGAACGAGGAGGGCCACCTCGAGCGCCGCAACCGCGACGGGGAGGAGGAGATCCTCGCCCCCAGCGTGGTCGGGTACGCCGCGGGCACGCGGTATCTGCCCAGCGGCGATCTCGTCGTCGCCGACGTGCTCGCCGGCACGCTCGTGCGCGTGACGCCCGAAGGCGGCGTCGAGACGCTCGTGTCCGGTCTCGAGTACCCCAACGGCGTGGAGGTCGACTTCGACGGGCGCGTGTACGTGGCCGAGCAGAACGCGCGCCGGGTGCGGCGCTTCGACCCCGCGACGGGCGAGAGCGTGTTCCTCGCGGAGGGGCTCAACAACCCGAACGGGCTCTCGTTCGACTACGACTACGACACGCTCTACGTCACGAGCTTCGGCGGCGGCACGGTGCACGGCATCCCCGGGGCCGCGGCCGCGCAGGGGCCCGTCGAGGCCGCGCTCGTCGGGGTCACGCCGGGCAGCAACGCGCCGGTGCCGCCGTGCGAGGGGCTCGCCGCCGGCGACGCCTGCGTGCCCGACTTCGGCGGCTTCGGCGCGTGCGACGCCGACCTCGCGTGTGTGCCGCTCCACGACGTGGACGCCTGCGACGGCCTCGCCGCCGGCGACCCCTGCGTCAACGACGCCTTCGGCGAGCCTGTCGGGTCGCTCTGCACCGACGGCGACGACGGCCTCTTCTGCCCGTGGGTCGCGTCCGAGCGCATCGAGGCCTGCGACGGCAAGCCCGTGTGGGACACCTGCCGCGCCGGCGACCAGAACGGCTACTGCGACACCTCGTGGGAGGACGTCCTCTACTGCATGATCGGGGCCGACTGGACCGAGATCGCGGGCACGTGCGACGACGCCGCGGAAGGCGACCCGTGCTCGGTCGACGTGCCCGACGGACCGTACGCCGGCGCCTGCGCGAGCTACTACGGCGAGCTCTATTGCAACCCGCCGTGGGGCGGGTACTCCGAGCACGGCGGGCTCGACGGCATCAACACCGACGGCTGCGGCAACGTGTACGTGACGGAGTTCGTGCTCGGCGAGGTGTGGCGCATCGACGCCGCGACGGGCGAGGTGGTGGAGGCCGCCTCGCTCGGGTCGACGTGGATCCCCAACGCGCGCTGGGGCAACGGGCTCGGCGGTTGGGAGCGCGACGTGCTCTACGTGATGGACCGCGAGCGCGGGCGGGTGTTCTCGCTCGCGCTCGGCACGCCGGGGAAACCGCTCGCCTACCCGTAGGTCGCCTTGCGGTCCCGCAGCGCGGGGAAGGTCTCCCGCCACCGCGAGACCACGTTCGGGTCGATCTCGCAGGCGAGCACGGTCTCCTGGCCGGCGGCCTCCACGATCGTCTCGCCGAGGGGATCGACCGCGGTGCTGTGGCCCTCGTAGGCGAGCCCGCCGCCCTCGCCCACGCGGTTGACCCCGACGGCGAACGCCTGGTTCTCGATCGCGCGGGCGCGCAGCAGCGTGCGCCAGTGCTGGGCGCGGCGCGCGGGCCAGTTGCCGATGACCACGAACACGTCTGTGCCGGCGGCAGCGAGCCGGAACGGCTCGGGGAAGCGGAGGTCGTAGCAGACGAAGGGCGTCACCCGCAGGCCCTCGATCTCCCAGGTGACGACGCGGTCGCCGGCGACGTAGTGCTTCGTCTCGTCGCCGAAGCTGAAGGGGTGGATCTTCGCGTAGCGGCGGACCTCGCCGGCGGGCGACACCCACACCGCGCAGTTGCGGGGCCCGGGCAGGACCGGCACGCCGGCGATCACGTGGATGCCGAGCCCCGCCGCGACGTCGCGGAGGAACGTCTCGGTGGGGCCGCCTTCGGGCTCCGCGCACTTCGCGGTGTCCATCGTGAAGCCGGAGCAGAAGAGCTCGGGCAGGATGGCGAGCCGCGCGCCCATCGCGGCGGCCTCGTTGAGCCGCCGCTCGGCGCGGACGTGGTTCTGCGCCGCGTCCTCCCAGGCGAGGTCGAGCTGAAGCAGGGCTACGCGCACAGGCGCTCCAGCCGCGCGATGGCGGCGTTCAGGGTCTCGTCCCGCTTGCAGAACGCGAAGCGGACGTAGTCGTGGTCCGGGTGCTCGTAGAACACGCTCGGCGGGATGGCGGCGACGCCCACTCGCTCCACGAGGTGGCGGCAGAAGGCGACGTCGTCGTGGAACCCGAAGCGACGGAACCCCGCGCAGACGAAGTAGGTCCCCGCGGGGATCCGCACGTCGAAGCCGATGCGCTCGAGCGCGCCGGCGAGCAGGTCCCGGCGGGCGAGATAGCCCGCGCGCAGCTCCGCGTAGAACGACGGCGGCGCCTGCATCGCCGCGACGGCGCCCCACTGCAGCGGGGTGGCCGTCGCGAACGTGACGAACTGGTGCGCGGCGCGCCCCGCGGCGGCGAGCGGCGGCGGCGCGGCGGCCCACCCGATCTTCCAGCCGGTGAGCGAGAACGTCTTCCCGAGCGACGACAACGTGACCGTCCGCTCCGGCGCGATGCTCGCCATCGGCACGTGCTCGCCGTCGTAGACGAGGTGCTCGTAGACCTCGTCCGCGACGAGGATCGCGTCGGTCGCCGACGCGATCTCCTCGAGCTCCGCGCGCGAGAACACCTTGCCCGTCGGGTTGTGGGGCGTGTTCACGAGCACGGCGCGCGTGCGCGGCGACATCGCCGCGCGCAGCTCCGCCGGGTCGTAGCGCCAGTCCGGGCCGTGCAGCTTCACGAAGCGGGGCGTCGCCCCCGCCATCACGACGCTCGCGCGGTAGCTGTCGTAGTAGGGCTCGAAGAGCACCACCTCGTCGCCGGGCTCGCAGATGCCCTGGAGCGTCGCGAAGATCGCCTCCGTGCAGCCGGAGGTGACGACGATCTCGGTGTCGGGGTCGAACGAGAGGCCCCGGTCGCGCGCGTAGGCGGCGGCGATGGCGGCGTTCAGCGGCGGGATCCCGGACATGCGCGCGTACTGCCCGTGCCCCTCGCGGATCGCCGCGACGGCGGCGTCCTTCACGAAGGCGGGCCCGTCGAAGTCGGGGAAGCCCTGCGCGAGGTTGATCGCGCGGTGCTCATTGGCGAGACGGGTCATCTCGGTGAAGATGGTCGTCCCGAAGGCGGCGAGACGGCGCGACAGCGCGGGGCGATCGGAGGTGGTCATGGCTGAGCTCGGGTTCTTATCGTTCGAGGAGCTCCTCGCGCAGTTCTTCGATCGGCCGGAGGTCGAAGGAGAGCTCCTGCGCCGCTACCGGACGCGCGCCGCCGTGCTCGTCGTGGACTTCACGGCGATGGCGAAGCGCACGGACGACCGCGGCATCGTCTACGCGCTGGCGATGGCGCGCGCCGCGGAGCGGGCGATGGCGGGGGCGTTCGAGAGCCACGAGGGCACCCAGGTCAAGCGCGTCGCCGACACGCTCTTCGTCGTGTTCCCGAGCGCCGGGCACGCGCTGAACGCGGCGCTCGACGCCCAGCGGCGCCTCGACGTCCACAACGCCGGCCGGCACGACCACATCCGCGGCTGCTTCGGCCTCGGGTTCGGCGACGTCCTGCTCGTGCCGGCGGTCGACGTCTACGGGCCCGAGGTCAACCGCGCGTTCGTGCTGGGCGAGGACGTCGCGAAGGGGGGCGAAGTGCTGGTCACCGAGGCGTTCCTGACCGCGCTCGGCGGCCTCCCGCCCGGCGTGGGCGCGCACCGCGGGCCCGCCGACCGCGAAGAGGACGCCGGCTTCGCCTTCCACGTGGTGGCCGACTACCGATGATCTGGCTGTGGATGTCGTGCTCGCGCGAGCCCGGGATCCCGAAGCCCGACCACGAGGGGCCGCTGCGCATCCTCGCGGTCGGCGACTCGATCACGCACGGCTACGGCGTGCCCGGCGGGTATCGGGTGCCGCTGCGCGAGCGCCTCGTCGCCGCGGGCCTCGACGTCGACTTCGTGGGCTCGCAGAAGTGGGCGCCGGGCGGCTGGCCCGACCCCGAGCACGAGGGCTGGAGCGGCTACCTCATCGACGAGATCGCGCCCCACGCGCAGGCCGCCGTCGCGACCTACGACCCCGACGTCATCCTGCTCCTCGCGGGGTGCAACGACGTGCGGAAGGGGCAGGGCGCCGGCGCGCCCGAGCGGCTCTTCGCGCTCGCGGACGTGCTGCACGCGGCGGTCCCCAACGCGACGGTCATCGTCGGGACGCTCACGCCCTGGAAGCCTCCGGACCCGCGCGTCGCCGCCTTCAACGCGACGCTCCCCGCGCTCGCCGAGGAGCGGGGCGACTGGCTGCGCCTCGCCGACCTGCACGGCGCCATGACGCCCGAGATGATCGCCGACGACGTCCATCCCGACGCGACCGGGTTCGCGGGCGTGGCGGCGGCGTGGGCGAGGGCGATGGGCGTCCGTTAGCTGCCCAGGCGCCAGAGGAACACGAAGCCCGCGACGTAGCGGAGGCGCGTCACCCGGCTGCGGGTGTCGTCGCCCTCGCCGTCGGGGTACGACCGGGGCGACGCTTCCAGCACGAGGCTCGTGCGGACCCCGATGCGCTGGAGGAACCGGACCTCGCCGGCGACCTCCGCGGACCCGACGAAGGCGACCGCGTCGTGCTGCATCGTGCGCTCGACCTCGAGGGCGTCGCCCGCGCGCTCGCCCTCCAGGATCCAGTCGCGCACCCACGCCCCGCCCGCCCCGGCGAGCACGTCGAGCGCGCCGGTGACGGGCCCTTCGTCGGCGGGTTGGACGATCGACCAGCCAACGCGCGCGTCCGCGCCGAACGGATCGATCTGCACGCGCTCGACGACGCGTGCGTCGGGATCGGACTCGTACGCGATGGTGAGGACCGTCCGGTGGAGGTCGGTGACGGGGTCGACGGGGATCCGCACGCGCACGCCGCCGGCGAGCACGAGGCGATCCTGCCGTACGAGCGCGCCCGCGGCGATCTCGTCCGACGGAGCGAGCGCGTCGGCGGGGTCGAGCCGGTAGCCGGCGTGGAGGTCGATGGGCGTCATCGCGACCGCCTCACTCGCGCGTGGCTTGTACCCACTCGGCCGTTCGTGCGATAGAAGCGGCCGCCAGCGAGAGCGCCCATGACGTCCACCCAGTCCGACATCGAGCTGTCCTACTCGGTCTCCAACGACTTCTTCCGGCTGTGGCTGGACGAGAACATGCACTACACCAGCGCCGTGTTCGCCAGCGCGGACGAGTCGCTGGAGGTGGCGCAGGAGCGCAAGGCGAACATCCTCTACGACTTCTCCGGTTGCGACGCGACGAAGACCATCCTCGACATCGGCTGCGGCTGGGGCTCGATGCTCGACGTCGCCGTGCGCCGGGGCTGCAAGGAGGCCGTCGGCATCACGCTCTCCACGGCGCAGGCGGAGTGGGCGCGCGCGCGCAAGCTGAAGAACACCAGCATCCTCATCCAGGACTACGCCACCTACGCGCCGGCGAAGAAGTTCGACAGCCTCGTGTCGGTCGAGATGATCGACCACCTGTGCTCGCCCGAGCAGGCGCGCCTCGGGAAGGCCGTGGACATCTACCGCGGCTACTTCAACAAGCTCGCCGAGTGGGTCGAGCCGGGCGCGTGCTTCGGCTTCCAGGCCATCCTCACCAACCGCATCCCGCGCACCCGCAAGGACCTGCAGGACCTGCAGTTCACCGCCGACGTGATCTTCCCCGGCGGCCGCAACCCGCGGCTCGAGGAGCTGGTCGCCGCGGTGAACCCCCGCTGGGAGATCCTCGAGCTCCACACGCGCCGCGAGGACTACGGCCGCACGACGGGCGAGTGGCTCCGCCGCATGCGCCTGCACGAGGCGGAGATCCGGCGGACCTGGGGCGATCAGGTGTTCGACGACTACGACCGCTACCTGTCCACGTGCGTGCGCGGGTTCGCCAACCACTGGTCGGGCGACGTGCAGATGAAGCTGCGCCGCATCGACTAGGAGCAGCCGCCGAACCAGACGTCCCGTACGTCCACCGCGTCGGCGCCGGCCGCCCGGCCGTTCGCCCGCCACCGGAGCTCGCCCGAGACGGACGCGGGCTCGGCGCACCCCTCGGCGAACGAGAGGCGGACGACGTCCGCGGCGACGCTCGCCTCGCCGGGCTCGACGTAGGACACCGGGTTCCAGTACGTGCCCTCGTTCCACTGCTTGAAGCCGAGCGTGGCCGTGAACGCCTCGCCCTCGCCGGGGACCACGCGGCTCGCCCACTCGGCGAGGTGGTGGTCGTCGTCGAGCTCGACGTACACGGAGCGGAACGCCAGCGCCGAGGCGCCCGCGCCGGCGGCGCGGTCCTTCAGCGTGCCGGCCACGCCGAGCGCGTCGAGCGAGAGCTCGTCGGGGAGCCCGTCGGCCTCCCACGCGTAGTCCTTCGCGACCTCCGCCGCCGTCACCGACAGGTCGTCGCCCGCGACGGCGAGCCAGGCGACGACGACCTCGTAGCGCACCGAGGTGTCGCCGGGGTCGCCGCCGTCGCACTCCACGGAGTCGCAATCCGTGCCGAAGGTGAGCTGGACGTCGAACGCGCCGTCCTCCACCTCGCCCACGCCGACGGCGAGCGCGCGGAGGCGCTCGGCGTCGCCGGTGGCCCACACGTCCCAGCCGGCGAGCACGACGGTCCCGGCGGCGCCGTCGAGCGGGAAGGGCTCGCGGGCGAGGAGGCGTTGCGTCTCGCCTTCGGTCCCCTCGACGGAGAAGCGCGTGGCGCCCTGCACGAACGACGCGCCCGGCGCGTGGACGCGGGTGTGGCGCGTCGTCCAGCGCGCCGTGTCGGAGCCCGAGCCGGACGCGGCGCTGTGGACGAGCTCGGCGTGGCAGTCGTCGCCGTCGCACTCGACGGGGCCCACGTAGTCGCCGAACGCGTTGAGGCGGTGGTTGTAGCCCCACGCCTGGTCGAAACCGTTCCACACCACCGCGTGGTCGAGGGCGGCGCCGTCGAAGACGGGCAGGGGGTGCTCGGAGACTTCGCGTTCGCAGGCGAAGAGCAGGGTCAGGAGCATCGGGGCCTCCGTCCGCGCCGCGAAGCAACGCCCGTGCCAGCGCGACGCCGACGCGCTCTCGGCGGGTTGGGAGCCGCCGGCGCGACGCCGGTGTCAGCCCTCCAGCTCCCAGGCGCTGACGTAGCCGTCGCCCACCGACTCGAGCAGACGGGCGAACGCCGGCGAGCGCCCGAGCGTGGCGCTGTCGCCGACGCCGACGAACAGCCGCCGCGCCCGCGTGACCGCGACGTTGAGGCGGCGCGGGTCGCTCACGAAGCCGAGCTCGCCCTCGGCGTTGCTGCGGACGAAGCTCGCGACGATCACGTCCTTCTCGCGCCCCTGGAACGCGTTGACCGTCCCGACCTCGATCGTCTCGGGCAGCGCCGCGCGGAGCCGCGCGACCTGCGCGGAGTAGGGGGCGATCACCCCGACCATCGCGGGGCGCACGCCGCTCTCCTCGAGCGCCTTCCAGACGCGCTGGACGAGGCGCACCTCGCCCGGGTTGAACCAGCTCCCGAGCGCGTCCTGCTCCTCGTCGAGCCCCATGCCCGCGGTGTCGAGCCAGCGCGCGGGCGGCGCCGTCCACGTCCCGCCGGTGACGCCGGGCAGATCCGCGAGGCGACGCAGGAGCACGTCGGGCGAGGCCGTGAGCCGGCCGCCGTAGGTGTGCTGGGCGAGGCGCATGATCTCGGCGTTCATGCGCCGCTGGTTCGTCAGCATCGGGAAGAGGAAGCCCTCGTCCACGAGGCGCTGCAGCAGCGTGCGCTCGAGCACGGGGTCGCGGCTCTTCACGACCGGGCCGAGCTGGAGCGGGTCGCCGGCGAGCAGGATGCGCTTGACCTTGCTGGCGAGGAGCCACAACGCGGGCTCGACGATCTGCGAGGCCTCGTCGACCACGGCGGTGCGCGGGGGCGCGTAGTCCTTGCCGCGCGTGTGGAGCGTCCCGAGGGTCATGGCGAGCACGTCGGCGTTCTCGAGGATCTCCCGCTTCGCCTGCGACCACTCCTCGCGCAGGGCGGCGCGCAGCTCCCCGTCGTCGGGCGCGCGCGAGATCTGCTTCTGCAGCGCCTCGATGACCTTCGCGCGCGGGCCGTGGAGGATGCGGTGCTCGAGCGTGAGCGCGCGGGCCTCCCCGCCGACGCGCGCGCTCACCCCGATGCGCACGACGTCGAGGCCGCGGGCGGCCGCGCGGACCGCGAGGTGGTCGACGGCGGCGTTGCTGTCGGCGAGGGCCCAGGGTTTCTCGCCGAGGTCCTTCAGCGCCGCGAGGATCGCGACGAGGACCTCGGTCTTGCCGGTGCCCGGTGGGCCGTGGACGAGGCCGATCTCGGTCGCGCCGAGGGCGAGCGCCGCCGCCTCGCGCTGCGACGGGTCGAGGCCGGCGAGCGAGGGGTGGTCGAGCGGATCCGGCCGGTACGGCTTCTCGTACCCGAGCAGCAGGTCCTTCAGGGGCGTGCGCTTGAGCTCGGCGCGCCGGAGCGCGTCGATCTGCAGGTCCATCACCGTGAAGTCGAGGCGCCTGGAGACGGCCCAGGGGCCGCGGCCCTCTGGCGTGCCCTCGATGCGCAGCTCGACGGTGCCGCCGTCGACGCCCTCCACGCGCCCGAGGATGCCGTCGTCCGGCCGGCCGGCCGGGGCCAGCACGACCGGGTCGCCGGGGCCGATGCCGTCGTGGAGGTCTCGCCCGCGCAGGAGCACGTTCACGCGCCCCTTGCTGCGGTACTCCGTGTCGACGATCTCGAGCGGGGCCCAGGTGAACCCCGCCGCCACGCGATCGGGCAGGGACAACGCCCGCAGGCGCGCGTGCTCGTCGCGGAGCGCGCGGCGCTCGCGTTCGAGGGCGGCGACGAGATCGTCGAGGTGGGCCACGGCGCGCGGTCTATCCCGCTCCGGGCGCACGGTCGTCGGCGAGACCCCCAGCATGCTCCCCCGCATGGGGATGTACACGGGCCGCGCGTTCGCCTACGGGAGGAAGCGCTCGCGCTCCTCGGGCCTCGGGACACGGCAGGCCTCCACGCGGCCCCACACGCGGTACCGCACCGCGGCGAACGCGCGGTACCCGAGGTCGCGCAAGGGCCGTGGCACGACGCGGAGCCAGCCCAGCACGCGCCAGGGGGAGGGGAGACGCGCGAGGATGCGGGCGACGGCGGTGGACCGGAGCGAGACGCGGTCGCCCTCCACGAGCACGAGGGTGTCGATGTCCGCGGGGATCTCCGGGTGCCGCGCGCGCAGCGAGGCCGCCGTCTCGCCCTGCAGCGGCGCGTACCGGAACACGCCCGCGCGGTCGTGGGCGAGCAGCCAGCGGACGCTCGCGTCGCAGAACCCGCACGTCCCGTCGTAGAGCACGATCGGCGGAGGCGCGACCATGCGGGATCCTAAGACCGTCCGGGCTTTGGTGGCGCGGCGTGATGGTCGGCATGCTGGTGCTCGCCGTCGTCGGGGTCGCCCGCGCCGACGACGTCGTGCGACTCCCCGCGTGGGGGGACGGCGGGCTCCGGGTCGCGGGTCCGCTCTGGGCGACGCTCCACCTGTACGGGCGCCTCCCCACGCCCCTCGCGGGCGAGCTCCACGGCTGGCGCCTGACCGAGGGCGGGGCCGCCGCGGGCGTCGCGCTGGCCGGCGACGGCGCC
>JBMOQZ010000247.1:0-12750 GCA_049322475.1 Myxococcota bacterium
GGACCCGCGAGCCGCCGCTCCCGGGCCCTCTCGCCGGGCTCCTCGCCGAGCCCCTGCGCGGGTGGTGGCAGGAGGACCTGCTCGTCGTCGCCGACCTCGTGTCGCCCGTGCCGCGGGCGCGCCTGCCGGCGGAGACGCGCGAGCGCATGCGGCTCGTCGCGGAGCTCGCCGCCGCCGGCGCCGAGGACGCGCGGATCGAAGGCGGCGCGCTCCAGGCCCGCGTGCGCGCCCGCGTGCACGTCACGACCTCCCAGCGCTTCTCCCGCGCCTTCGGGCGAGCCCTCCGGCTCGACTACGCGCGATCGACGGCGTCGGCGAGGGTGTAGGCCGCGGAGATCAGCCGCTCCTGGGCGCGGACGGCGTCGCCCGAGCCGCCGCGCCGCCGGCGGACGTGCGTGCCGTCGGGGAGCACCTCGCGGGCCTTCGTGTCGTCGGCGAGCTGGACGGCGAGGATGTCCTCGATCCGCCGCTGCAGCGCGGGCTCGAGGATCGGGAAGGTGGTCTCCACGCGCCCGTCGAGGTTGCGGCGCATCCAGTCGGCGCTGGAGAGCAGGTACTCCGGCTCGCCGCCGTTCTCGAAGATCAACACGCGGGCGTGCTCGAGGAAGCGGTCGACGATGCTGACGACCCGGATGTTCTCGGAGAGGCCGGGCACGCCGGGTCGCAGGCAGCACACCCCGCGCACGACGAGGTCGATGGGCACGCCGTCGCGGCTCGCCTCGTACAGCTCGGTGATCAGGACGGGATCGGCGAGCGCGTTGAGCTTGCCGCGGATGCCCGCCGGCCGGCCCGCCCGCGCGTGGGCCGACTCGCGGCGGATGCGGGCGACCAGCGCGTCGCGCAGGTGCGTCGGCGACAGCACGAGGTGGTGGAACGGCGGCGGCCGCACGTACCCGGTCAGCAGGTTGAACAGGTGGGTGAGGTCCTCGCCGAAGGTCTCGCGGCACGTGAACAGGCCGAGATCGGTGTAGACGCGCGCGGTCTGGTCGTTGTAGTTGCCGGTGGAGAGGTGGCAGTAGCGCCGCAGCCCGCCGGCCTCGCGTCGCACGACCAGCGTGGCCTTGCAGTGCGTCTTCTTGCCCACGATGCCGTAGACGACGTGCGCGCCGCTCGCCTCGAGCCGCTTCGCCCACGCGATGTTGTGCTCCTCGCTGAAGCGCGCACGCAGCTCCACGAGCACCGCGACCTCCTTCCCGTTCTTCGCGGCGGCGAGCAACGCCTGCGCGATGGGGGAGTCGCCGCTCACCCGGTAGAGCGTCATCTTGATGGCGAGGACGTCCGGGTCCTCGGCGGCCGCGCGCACGAAGCGCGTGACGCACTGGAAGTCCTGATAGGGGTGGTGGACCAGCACGTCGCCCGCGCGGATGGCCGCGAAGGGGTCGTCCCGGGCCTCGAACTCCGGGATCGGCTGGGGGTGGAAGGGCCACTCCTTCAGCTGGGGCAGGTCGATCTCGCCGTAGAGCTGGGTGAGGTCGGTGAGCGCCGTCATCCCGTCGGTCGGGTAGAGGTCGAGCGGGTCGAGCTCGAGCTCGCGGACGAGGAGCGCGAGCTGCTCGGGCGGCAGGCCGCGCTCGTACTGCAGGCGCACCGCCGCGCCCATGCGCCGGTTGCGCACGGCCTCCTCGATCGTCGCGAGCAGGTCCTCGGCCTCGCCCTCCTGCAGGTCGAGCTCGGCGTCGCGGGTGACGCGGATCGCCCGGCACGACGACACGCGGCTGCCGGTGAACAGGCGGTCGACGTGCATCCGGATCAGGTCCTCGAGCAGCACGAACTCGTACCGCCCGGGCGAGGACGGCACCCGCACGAAGCGGGGCATGCCGCCGGCGGGCATGTGGAGGACGCACTGGCGGGCCACGGGCAGGCCGGGATCGTCGGCGGGCTCGAGCTGCACCATCAGGCAGAGCGCCTTGTTGGCGAGCCAGGGGAACGGGTGCGCCGGGTCGACCGCCATGGGCGTGAGCACCGGCAGCACGCGGCGCTCGAAGGTCTCGTTCAGGTAGGCGCGCTGGGCCTCGTCGAGGTCGCGCTCGCGCAACAGGTGGATGCCGCGGCGCGCGAGCTCGGGCAGGAGCTCCCGGAGCGTCCGGTGCTGGGCCTCGACCAGCTCGCGCGCGCGGACGGAGACCGCCTCGAGCGACGCGCGCGGCGTGAAGCCGTCGGGCCCCGCGACCGTGACCCCGGCGTCGATCTGGCGCCAGATGCCGGCCCACCGGACCATGAAGAACTCGTCGAGGTTGGCGCTGAAGATCCCGAGGAACTTCACGCGCTCGAGCAGCGGGACGGCCGGATCCTGGGCCTCCTCGAGCACCCGGGCGTTGAAGGCCAGCCAGGAGAGCTCGCGGTTGACGAAGAGCGACGCGCTGTCTGGCCGGACGACCGCTTCCAAGGGACCCCGCGCAAGTCTAACCCGCGTCCTTCCGGCGGGAGTGTCGTCGCGCGAATGTCACAATCGGAACCTACGCCTCCGCCGTCTGCGTCCCCCCCACCTCGGCCAGTAGCGTGAGCACCGACGTCTCCACCATCATCGCGCGGCGGACCGGGTTGTTCTCGGAAAGGAACGCCTGGCGCAGGTCGTCCGCGCGGAGGACGACGGACGCCACGGCCTCGGAGACCCGCTCGGCGGGGAGCGAGCGCAACGCGCGGGCGACGCCCTCGCCGACCTGCCCCATGCGGCCGACGAGCGGCGCGAACACGCCGCGGACGCGCTCCCCGACCGTGGCGAGCTCGTCGCGCGGGACGTGTTCGTCCACCAGCACGATCGCGCGTGCGATGCGGTACAGGCGCGTGGTCGACCGCTCCTCCACGATGCGGATGCGGGCGAGCGGCTGGACGAGCACGTTGAAGCGCCCGTCCGCGAGCTCCTGGTGCGCGCCGATGAGCCCCACCGAGGCGTACGGGTAGAACGCGGGCCGTCCGGTGGAGTCGGTCTCCTCGTCGGGGCGCAGCTGGGGCACCGACAGGGGGACGTGGTCGCGCAGGCAGTCGCTGACGAGCTGGCGGTAGCGCGGCTCGAAGACGTGGAGCGGCAAGAGCGAGCCGGGCATGAGCACGGTGCCCGGCAGCGGGAACAGGGGGAGCGCCTGGCAGGCCTCCACCAGCCTGGTTCGGTCCAACGAGGCCTCCAGCGAGCGCGCGAGGATAGATCCGGCCCTTCTCGTCTCCTCTGGTAGGCACCGTGCTGTTCCACGTCCAACTCGACGGAATCGACCGCACCGTCGCGCTGGCGGACTTCGAGGACCTCGTGCGCGCCGGAGAGATCGGGCCCGAAACGCCCGTGCGGCCCGTCCCGCGGGGGGCCCCCGCCGACGCCGGCGCGTGGGTGGCCGCGGGGACGTTGCCCTCCTTCCGCGAGGTGGTCCGGGGTCCCCAGATGGCGGTCCGGCGCGCGTGGATCGATCCCCCGGTGCCGTGGATGACCGCGCTGATCGTGGGGATCTGCGTCCGCACCTACCTGTGGGTGCAGCCGGGCGAGGCGGGGCGCGCGATCACCCTGAAGATGACGAAGTGGGCGCCGGCGATCCTCGAGAAGGGCGAGACGTGGCGCCTCCTCACCTGCGCGCTCCTGCACGCCGACCTCACCCACCTGCTGATGAACATGATCTTCCTCGCGTGGGTGGGCGCGGCGCTCGAGTCGCTGATCGGGTGGGCCGGCGTCGGCGCGCTCTTCCTCGTCACCGTGTTCGGGGGATCGGCGCTCTCGGGCGCGTTCTCGAACGAGCCGAGCGTGGGCGCGTCGGGCGCCGACTTCGGCTACCTCGCCGCCGCGGCCGTGATCGGCTGGCGCTTCCACGACCTGATGCCCGCGCGCGCCCGCCCGCGCTTCGGCACCGCCATGGTCGTCTACATCGCGTGGTCGCTGGTCACCGGCGCGTTCAACGAGCGCATCGACAACCTCGCGCACGTCGGCGGGGTGCTCGCCGGCACGGCGTTCGCGGCGGCCATCCGTCCCGCGGCGGTGCAGGCCTGGCGCGCGTGGAACCGGGGGGTCGTGGGCGCCACGCTCGCCGTCGTCTTCGCCGGCACGCTCGCCGCGGGCTGGATCCCCGCCCCCATGGCGCCGGTCGAGGCCGACGGCGTCACGGCCGTCCGGCCCGAGTCCTGGCGCGAGGGCACGACGCCCTCGGGCGACTTCGGGTGGGTCTCCCCCCTCGATCACGCCACCGTCGTCGTGCGCACGCTGAAGGGGCGCGAGCCGGCCGACGCCGGGGCGGTCGCCGACGGCTTCCTCGCCGCCTGGCGCGACGCCGGCACGCTCGCCGGCGAGGCGCGCACCTCGCGCGCCGACGGTCTCGCCTTCGACGCGACGGCCGCCGACCGCCGCATCGAGGGCCGCGTGATCGTCCGCGGCGTGTACGCCCACCTCGTCGCGGTGACGTGGGAGGCGGACAACCCTCGGCTCGCCCGGCTCGCGGGGCGCGTGCTGGACGCGGTGGCGCTCGCCCCCACGAAGGCCCAGCGCGACGTGGAGGGCGCCGGCGACGGCGTGCTCGCCCGGGTCGCGCGCGCCCGCGTCGCCGCCGACCACGGCGACGTGGACGGGGCGCTCGCGCTCCTCGCCGCGGCGAAGGCGAGCGACCCGGGCGGCCGCGGGCCGGTGGTGGCGGAGCTCGAGATCGCCACGCGCTGGGAGCGGCCCGGGCTCGACGCGCTGGCGGAGGCCGCGCTCGCCCGTCACCCGGACGACGCCGCGGTCGTCGAGGCCGCGGCCGACGCGCTCCTCGCCGCCGGGGCGCGCGAACGGGCGCTCGGAGCCGTGGACGCGGCGCTCGCACGGAAGCCCGAGAGCCGGCGGCTCGCCCGACTGCGCGAGCGGCTGTCGCAAGCTCCCTGAGTCGTCATCCCGACGTCACCGACCCGTCACGCACGCGGGTGACAGTGCCGCACGGAGACCCCCGGATGACGAACCTGCTGCTGTCCTGTGTCCTCGCCTCCTCCCTCGCCCGCGCCGGCGACGGCGACGGCGAGCCGAAGTTCCCCGTCGTCAAGCCCAGCGGCGTGATCTTCACCCACTACGGCTACGACCTGACCGACGGGGCCGACGGCTTCAACGAGTTCGCGCTCGACCGCGCCTACGTCCGCGTGGACGCCGACATCGCGAAGCGCTGGGCGACCCGCGTGACGCTGGACGCCGACCACGTCGCCACCACCGACTCCGCCGGCGACGCCGTCGACGTGAGCAAGCTGCGCGTGTTCGTGAAGCACGCGTACGTGGAGGCCCGCGACTTCGGCCTGCCCGGCGTGAAGATCCGCGGCGGCATGATCGAGACGGCGTACGCGCCCTGGTGGGACAACTTCTGGGGCAACCGCTACCTCGCGGAGTCCTTCCCGAAGGAGGCGGGGCTCATGGACACCGCCGACCTCGGGATCGGCGCGTGGGGCAAACACGCGAAGGGGGCGGTCGACTGGAACCTGTCGCTGGTCGACGGCGAGGGCTACAAGAACCTCGAGGACGACAAGGGCAAGCAGGTGATGGCCCGCGTCACGGTGAACCCGCTCGCGAAGGGCGGCAAGGCCAGCCTCCCGATCACGGGCTTCGCCTCCTGGGACACCGACGCCGTCGCGAAGACGAGCACGGTCAACGCGATCGGGGGCGCGGGCTTCGAGATCCCGCGGCTCCTCGTCTGGGGCGAGTTCGACTACACCACGACCGACGGCACGTCGGGCACGGGGTACTCCGCCACGCTGAACCCGCGCCTCCCGAAGTACGCGGGGCTGGTCGTCCGCTACGACCACTTCGATCCCGACACGGGCGCCTCCGGCGACAGCGGCGACCGGATCCTCGCCGGCGTCGAGAAGGACTTCCTCGAGAAGGTGTCGCTCGGCCTGATGTACGAGCGGGGCTGGGCCGAGGGCGCCGCCGACACGCCGTCCCACGGGGTCTTCTTGCGGGCGCAGGCCGGGTACTGAGCCACCCGCTCGCACACTCGTCGCGCGGGCGACACGTGGACGTCACGGAAGGTCTCGACGTTCTGGGCGGAGATCCCCGGAATGACGAACCTGCTGCTCTTCTGTGTCGCCCAGGCCGCCGACCCCGCCTTCACGCCCAGCGTGAAGCCGAGCGCCACGGTCTTCTTCCACTACGGCTACGACCTGTCGGACGCCGCCGGCTTCAACGAGTTCGCCTTCGACCGCGGGTACTTCCGCATCGACGCCGAGGGCAGCGAGCGGTTCGGCGGCCGCCTCACGCTCGACGCCGACCGGATGAAGGCCACCGACGCCACGGGCGAGCCCCTCGACACGAAGTACCGCGTGTTCGTGAAACACGCGTACGTGGAGGCGCGCGAGCTGCCGCTCGACGTCAAGCTGCGCGCGGGCGTCGTCGACACGCCGTACGCGCCCTTCTACGACAGCTTCTGGGGCAACCGGTACATCGCGAAGTCGATGGTCGACGAGAACAAGGTGCTCGACACCGCCGACCTCGGCGTGGGGCTCTGGGGCAAACACGCCGGCGGCGTGGTCGACTGGAACCTCTCCCTGCTCAACGGCGAGGGCTACGCGAAGCTCGAGGCCGACGCGGGCAAGGCCGTCCAGGCGCGCGTCACCGTCGACCCGCTCGCCGCCGGCGAGGTCGCGAGCCTGCCGATCACGGGCTTCGCCTCGTACTCGGGGGGCGAATCCCCCGTCGTGACGTACGTCGGCGCCGCCGGCTTCCAGATGCCCTACGTCGCCGCGTGGGGCGAGTACGTCGGGCGCGAGGAGGGCGGCGCCACCGGCGCGGGATGGTCCGCGACGCTCAACCCGCGGTTGCCCGACGTGCTCGGCCTCGTGGCGCGCTACGACCGCTGGGACCCGGACGCGGACGCGAAGGGCGACGACGTCACCAAGCTGATCGGCGGCGTGGAGAAGGACTTCAGCGACAAGATCGCGCTCGCGCTGACGTACGAGCGGACGGTGACCGGCGGCGCCGGCGCCCACGGGGTGTACGCGCGGATGGGGGCGGGGTTCTAAGCGCCCGGCCCTCGCAGGAGCGCGCGCACGCGCAGCACCAGCTCCCGGACGGAGAAGGGCCGGTCGACCACGTCGTCGGCCCCGAGCTCGAGCGCGACGCAGCGATCGAGCTCTTCGTCACGGGGCGACACGAGCACGACCCGGAGGTGGGCGCGCCGCGGGTCGCGCCGCAGCTGGTGCAGGAGCCCCACGCCGGTGAGCCCGGGGAGGCGCGCGTCGATCACCACGACGCCGGGCGCGCCCTCCTCCAGCGCGGCCAGCGCCTCCTCGCCGCTCGCGACCGCCTCCGCGCGGATCCACTCGCGCGCGAGCGCGCCCGTGAGCGCCTCGCGCCTGGCCTCGTCCGCGTCGACCACCAGCACCCGTGACATCCGCTCGGAGCTTCGCGCCGTCACGTGCCCGCCGCGCGACGAGCCCGCGACATTCGGAGGTCGCGCCTCACGTGGGCGTCCACGCGAGCGACAGGCCGAAGGTCCACCCGTCGCGCGTCTCCTCGCTCACCGCCCCGCCGGTGGCCTCGCGGACGGGCCAGTCCAGCAGGTTCGCGCCCTTCGCCTTGACGGACCAGCGCTCGCCGAGGCCCTGTGACACGACGACGTCGAACCGGTGAACGGGCAATTCGTAGGTGTCGGGGATGCCGGAGGTGCCGACCTCGACGATGCGCGGGCCGAACACGTTGTAGAGCAGCGCGACGTTCGTGCGCGTGTCGGGGTTCTCGTAGCCGAGCTGCGCGTTCACCACCCACGGGGACTGGCCCTGCAGGGGCCGCTGCTCCGAGGTCTGGTTGCCCTCCGTGTCCGAGAGGTCGACCCGCGAGGCGATCAGCGAGGCGTTCCCGCTCGCGTACACGTCGGCGAGCACGTCGGCGACGACGTCGAGGCGCTGCCGCAGCTCGACCTCGGCGCCCCAGTTGGTCGCGCTCGTGGCGTTGGCGAAGGTCCCCACGCTGCCGGAGACCGCGCTGACCGCGACGACCGACTCGATCGGGTGGTCGAAGTACTTGAAGAACGCGCCGAGCGAGAGGCTCTCGCCCGGCCGGCGGTACCACTCCCAGCGCACGTCGACGTTCTCGATCGTCGCACGCTCCAGATCGGGGTTGCCGTACAGGAGCCGCCCCGTCCGGTAGTCGTAGTACGCGACCTGCGAGAGCTCGCGCAGCTCCGGGCGCGACACCGTGCGGCCGTAGCCCACGCGCACGAGCATCGTGTCCGGGTCCTTGCCGACGCCGAACGTCACCGTCGCGGCGGGCAGGACGTCCGTGGTGGAGAGCTCGGCCTCCACGGGGTCCTTGCCGGAGTCGAACAACTCGAAGGTGGAGACGGTCTGGGTGGCCGACTCGACCCGCACGCCCACCAGCGTGCGGACCCGCGGCGTCCAGGGCACGTCCCCGAGGAGGTACCCCGCGAAGAGCCGCTGGCGCGCGGTGTAGTCGTCGGAGTTGCTCGTGTTCTCCTCGAGCTCGAGGAAGCCGAGGTCGCCCTCCTCCTCCGCGCCGATGTTCTCGGGCGAGATGATCTCCTCGATGGGCGCGCCCAGATCGATGCCGTCGGAGCCTTGGAACTCGTAGCCGAAGCGGCGCGTGGTCGACGCGCGCTCGCGCGAAACGAGCTCGCCGCCCGCCGCCACCTTGCCCTCGCGGACGGGGATGGAAGCGCCGAGCGCCACGTCGTGGGTCGTGTCGTCGAGGTCCTCGTAGAGGATCTCGCTCCACGAGCCGCGCTGCGACACGACGAGCCCGTCGTCGGTCGCGAGGTAGGTGTACTCGCGCCCGTCGGGCGCCGCGTGCGTCGCGACGCCCAGCGCGTAGCGGCCCTCGACCGAGAGCGGCCCCACCTCGCCGATCGCCTCGATCTGCTCGAAGAGGAGCTGCTGCTCCTCCCACGAGAGCCTCACGCTGTGCGTGTCGTTGCTGCCCGTCGGGTCGTCGGCGTCGTAGACCTCGGCGGAGCCCGTGCTGCTGCGCATCAGCAACGTGGTGGAGGTCACCTGCCCCCCGTCCCACTCCGCGCCGAGCGACACCGCGCCGCCGAGCCGCACGCGGTTCTGGGTCTCCGCGAACGCCGTGCGGCGCTTCGCCTCGAGCTCGCCGCCGCCGGTGTTGCTGTAGACGGTGCGCACCCCCTCGTCGAGGCTCCACCCGTTGGAGAACACGGCGCCGGCGAGCCCGCCGAGTTCGAGCCCGCCGAGCCGCCAGCGCCGGCCCGCGCCGACGGTGGCGCCGAAGTCCGGAGCGAGGGCCCGGTCGCGCAGGCCCCACCGGTTCGGGATCAGCTCGCCGAAGCGCTCGAGCTCCTCGGCGTCGTAGCCGCCGTCGCCGAAGATGCCGCCGGGCTTGATGGGCTCCGATGCGCTCGCCGCCGCCACCTCGTCGGGCAGCGCGCGAAAGGCCGCGCCGAAGCCGAGGGCGTCGGTGGGGCCGCCCTGCAGGTACGGGGACGCCACGCCCGTGGTGCCCGACGCGTACGTGCCCGACACGGATGCGGTGAACATCGGCTCCTCGGGGATGCGCTTCGTGCGGACCTCGACGATGCCGCCGCCGAACTCCGCGGGGCGCTCGGGCGAGAACGTCTTCTGGACGACGACGGCCTCGAGCAGCGCGGTCGGGAAGAGGTCGAGCGGGACGACGCGCTTCTCGGGCTCCGGGCTCGGCAACGTCGAGCCGTTGAGCATCGTCGCCGAGTAGCGGTCGCCGAGGCCGCGGACGTAGACGTACTTGCCGCCGATCACGGTCAGGCCCGTGACGCGTCGGAGCGCGGCGGCGGCGTCGCCGTCGCCCGAGCGGCTCATCTGCTCGGCGCCGAGCACGTCGGAGACGCTCGCGGCCTCCTTCCGCTCGTCCAGCACGGACGCGGCGCCGCCCTCGATGCGCGGCGCCCGCACGGTGAGGTCGGCGAGCTCGAGGCCCGATTTCGTCATCGTGAGCGAGACGCGCGCCTCGCCGCCGGCGAGCACCTCGACGGAGGTGGTCCCGGTGGCGTACCCGGCGCGGATCGCCGACAGGTCGCGCGTGCCGGACGGGAGCGTCATCCGGAAGCGACCCTGCGCGTCCGTGAGCGCGTCGGCGGCGACGCCCCGGACGAACACGCGCACACCCGCGAGCGGACGGCCCGCCTCGTCGAGGACCGTGCCGGAGAGCTCGCCGGGCGGACCCATCCCGACCGCCTCGACCTCGCGGGCGACCGGCGCCTCGACGGTGATCCGGGGCGGCGCCCCGAACGTGAGCAACACCTCGGTCGTGCGCGCCGGCGCGACGGGCACCTCCGGCACGTCGACGTCGGCGATCCGCACCGTGACGACCCCGGGCGCGACGTCGAGGCGCCACGCCCCGTCCCCGTCGGTCGTCGTCGTGACCGCGCCCACGCTCACGGGCACGGCCGCGGCGGGCACCCCCTCCTCGCGGAAGACGATGCCCTCGATCTCCTCGCCCCAGGCCGCGCCGACTAGAAGCATCCTTCCCCACACGCGGCCATCGCTTGCCGAAGCTCGGTCGCCCGCCGGAACGCCTCGGGGTCGGTGATGCCGTCGAGCCAGCGCTCGGCGCCGGCGAGGTCGCCGAGGCGGAAGCGGGCATAGGCGAGGCCGTAGGCGATGCCGTCGTCGCCGGCGAGGCCGAGGCGCGACAGGCGATCCTCCAGCGCGACGGCGCGGTCCCACGCCTCCGCCTCGACGAGGAGGCCGAGGCGCTGGCGAGCCTTCGCGCGCGCGTCGGCCACCTGCCCGTTCATCCGCAGGGCGGCGTCGAGCTCGCCGGCTCGCCGGTACGCCTCGGCGGCCTCCAGCGCGAGCGCGGGGTCGAGCGCCGCGGCGCGCTCGAGGAAGCGGCCGGCGTTGCGCGGCTGACCGTCGTCGAGCGAGGCGCGCGCGGCCTCCACGAGCAGGTCGCGGTCCTCGCCCTCCTCCAGCAGCGCGGCCTCGAGGATCGCCATCGCCTCGAACGTGTCGCCGCCGCGACGGAGCGCCTCGGCGATCGCGACGGCGTCGTCCGCGTCGGCGTCCGGCCGGGCGAGCAGCGCCTCGCCCCGGGCGCGCGCCTCGCGGAAGAGCCCGAGCCGGACGAGCAGGAACACCTGCTGGCGACGGAGATCCGGCTGGTCCGGGAACCGCGCGGCGCCCGCGTCGAGCGCCGCGAACGCGTCGTCGAAGCGCGCGAGCCGGCCGAGCGTCTCCGCGCGCAAGAGCCACGTCCCGGGCAGCCCGGCGCCCACGTCCCCGGCCCGATCCAGCGCGGCGAGCGCGCCGTCGAGGTCCTCGGCGGCGAGCAGCGCGCGGGCGAGGTGCAGCTCGAGGAGCTCGCGCCCCTCGGCCGCGCTGGCGAGCGCCTTCCGGAAGGCGGCGGCCGCGTCGGCGGCGCGTTCGTCGTGCAACGCCACGAGGCCGCGCAACGTCCAGAGCCGCGTGACGTCGACGCCCTCCTGGTTCGGGTCGACGTCCGCGAGCACGGCGGCCGCGCGCTCCCACTCCCCGTCGCGCACGAGCAGCCCCGCCAGCGCGACGCGTTCCTCCTCGGCCTGCTTCCGCGGCCGCGCGTCGGCGACACCGACGACGAGGAGGATCGTCAGGAGGCAGCCCGAAGCCCGGAGCCCGAAGCCGGAAGCCGTCTTCATTCGAGCTCGAACCTCACGGTCTGCCGCACCCGCACCGCCACGGGCGCGCCCTCGTGCCGGCCGGGCTCGAAGCGCCACGCCCCCACCGCGTCGATCGCCGCCTCGTCGAACACGCCGGGCGGGTCGGCCTCCAGCACGTGCACGTCCTGCACGCTCCCGTCCACGTCCACGACGAACGCGAGCGTCACCCACCCGGTCTGCCCCTGGGTCCGCGCGCGCGAGGGGTAGCTCGGCGGCGTGCGGGTCGTCGCGGTGGGCGCGTCCTCGACGGCGTCCTCGCTCATCACCGCGCCGCCCATGTCCTCCATCAGCGCCGCGGTCGCCCCCGCGATCGCCGCGTCGGCGCCGCCGTCGAGCCCGAAGTCCAGCCCCCCGAGGCTCGCCGACAAGAGCGGCGACGGGCTCGGCGCCGCGGCCTTGCGGGCCCTCTTCGCCGGCGAGCTCCGCTGCTTCTTCGCGGCCCGGCTCTCCGGCGGCGGCGCGGCCGCCACCATCGTGTCCACGATCGTGGCCACGTCGTGCTGCTTTCGCTCCACCTGCGCGTTCATGCCCAGCGAGAGCGCGAACACGCCGAGCGTCCCGAGACACGCGACGACGAAGGCGCCGGCGTGGCGCGCGAGGTCACCCGCCCTCGGCATCCGTCACCACCCCGACGTCCTTCGCGCCGGCGAGCCGGCAGGCGTCGACGATCTCGACCAGCTTCTCCGCCGGGACCCGGCGGTCGGTCACGACGAGGACCGTCTTGTCGCCCTGGCTCGCGAGCGCGTCGCGCACGCGGCTCTGCACCATCCACGGGCGCACGGGCGCGTCGTTCACGTGGACGTTCGAGGAGCGGTCGATGAAGACGCGGAGCGCCTTCTCGTTCGCCGGCGTCGCGCTCTGGGCGCCGGGGCGCTCGATCTGCAGCTCGGCGTCCTTCGCGAACGTGGTGGTGACCATGAAGAAGATGAGCAACACGAGGATGCAGTCGATGAGCGGCACGACGTCGACGTGTGGATCGGCGTGCTGCGCGCGGTGGTGCCTCACGACGGCTGCCCGTAGCGGGCCTTGAGCCGCTCCAGCTCGTTCTGGAGCCGGTGCTCGCGGTGGCGGAGGACGGATCGGTGGTGGTGCCGCTGCTCGGCGGGCATCACGGCGCGAATGCGCTGGCCGTGCGGATCGCAGAGGCGCTTGACGCGACGGCGGCCTTGACGACGGC
>JBMOQZ010000248.1:0-12654 GCA_049322475.1 Myxococcota bacterium
CGGGCAACCAGCGGAGCGATCAACTGCCAGAGCGCGTCGGGGAGGTGCATGCGAAACCTCGTATTGACGCGTCAATATCATGCGTCGATCCGCCTGTCTATGTCGCCGGTTTCGGGATCCGCTCTTAGCGAGTGAAGCCGGTGGGGACGACTGCGACGATCAGGATGCGGCGGTGTTTCCGGGGGCGGGGGAGACGTGGGAGGATGGGTTTACGGATAATGACTGTGATGGAGAGCTTGAGGACGTCACGCTCGAATACGGGGCAACCTCATGGACGGGCGAGCGAGAGGGAGCCGAGGTTGGGCGGCGCGTGAGCCCGTTGGGGGATGTGACTGCTGATGGCCTCGCAGACTATCTCACAGGCGGAGTCTACGACTCGGGCTTCTACGAAAATGGCGGCATCGTCTATTTGGTCAGTGGAAACAGTGGGGGCTCGCTCGCGGGCAACGCGACGCTCGTACCGTCGGGTAGCCAGTGGTTCCTCGGGAGCGCCATTGACGGGGGCCCCGATGTCGATGCCGACGACCTGCCGGATATCGTGGTTTCTGCGACGGGGTTCGATGGGGGGACGGGGAAGACATGGCTCGTAAGCGGCGTCTCACTCGCGACGGGCGCCGCCGTGGAGCCGGAAGGGCACGCGATCGGATCCGTTACGGGTAATGAGCCCGGGGGTTACGCCGGCTCGAGCGCAGCCTTTCTTGGGGACATCATGGGTTCGGGCGAGGAGTGGCTCGCCATGGCCGCTCAACTGGCGGACGTGTCCCCGATGGACGACGTGGGGACCGTGGGGTTCTTCGTTGCGAGCAGCATCGCGGACGTGAACTTGTCCGATGCGGATTTTTCGCTGTCAGGATACTACGCCGGCGAGTCCCTCGGCAGTGACGTCGATAGCGCGGGGGACATCGACGGGGACGGCTTGGAAGACTACTTCATCTCCGCCTCGACGGGGGACTTGGCGTACGTGTTGCCTGGTGGTAACGCGTCGCCGGTTCTTCCTGATGATGCAATTTTCCGGCTCACTGGCACAGGAGCGGGAGAATTCGGTATCGCGGGGATGGTGGGGGACATTGACGGTGACGGACGGCGTGACCTCGCTTGCATCGTCGAAGATGAGACGACGTACTTCTACACACAGCTGTCAAGCGCCCGGGTGAGGTCCATCAGTGAAGCCTCGGCAACCGTGCGCAACGGCGCGGGTTCATTTGCCTTCGATGTCGCTGATCTCGGCGATCTCGATGAGGATGGACGCGATGAGACCTTTGTAGTCGTGTCGATCTTCGGGGATTTGGGAACCTCGGTGAGTGCGGTACAGACGGGCGAGTCGCTCGCGTTTGGGGCAGATCTCAGCGTCGAGGACGCGGCTCTCAAGGCCGTGTCGACGCGTGCTGCGACGGGGTTCGGTTATCGAATTGCCGTCGTCGGCGACGTGGACGGCAACGGCGGTGACGACCTCGTGTACGGGGGGCCTTCGGACGACGAGGGGGGCGAGCGAGCCGGAGCCGTCGTGACAATTCCCGTACCACGTTAAGTAGCGTTCGATCATCGTCACCCCCTCCTCCTCGCCTGCTCCCTCGTCTCCACGGCCCCGACCCGGACGAGGCGCGCGGCGACACCGGACGTGGATCTCCCGAGCTCTTCCGCGAGCGCGCGGAGGCCCTTGCCGCCCTCCCAGCCGTCGAGGAGGCGCTCGTCGTCGTCGGCCGTCCAGGGCTTCCCTTGCAACGGCGGTTTCGTCATCGCCTCGACGACCGCGAGCGGGGTCGCGGCGCGCGACCGTCCGGTGCGGACACCCTCCAGCTCGGCGACGAACCGGCTCGGCGCCTCCTCGGGCACGTGCAGCCAGACCGTGTCGCTCGCCCGGGTGAGGCCGACGAAGAAGATCCGCCGCTCCTGCTCGATCCACGGGGTTTGAGGCACGCCTTCCGGGGTCTCGACCGTGCCGACGACCTGGCCGCGCTCCTCCGCGGGGCACGCCCCCTCGAGCAGCGCGGGCAGGAAGACGTGCGGCCACTCCAGCCCCTTCGCCTTGTGGATCGTCGAGACCCACACGCACTCGGCCGCCCCCCGACCGCGCCGGGGGTCGATGGAGGCGAGCGCGGCCGCCGCGTCGGCCGGCCCCACGCCGGCGATGCGGAGGAACGCGTGCACCGCGTGGAAGCAGGCGATCGCCACCTCCTGCTGCTTCTCCGAGCGCAGCCGCGCTCGCAGCTGATCTTCGACGTCGACCTCGTCCACCAGCAGGTCCAGCGCCTCGGCCGCGCTCCCCGCCCGGCGCATCCGATCGAGCAGGTCGGCGAGGTCCTGCATCGACGCGCGGCCCGCGCGCCCCTGGTCGCCCTGGCGGTCCCGCAGGACGGCGCGGAGACCGCGCGCGCCAAGCCGCGCGACCTGCTCGCCGAAGGCCTCCTTCTGGATGTACCGGTCGGGCGCGAACGCCACGGCCCAGGCCTCCTCGAAGGTCACGGGCGCGTCGCTGGCGCACGCACGGAGGTAGGCGAGCGCGAGCTCGGGGCCGCGCCCCCGCTGGAGGAGCCCGATGTCGTCGGTGTGGATCGGCACGCCGTCCGCGACGAGCGAGGCGAGGACGGCCGCGCCCTGGGTCCGCGCGCGGTAGAGCACGGCCACGTCGCACGGAGCGACCCGGCCGGCGACCAGCCGCTTGACCTGTTCGCCGACGTCCTCGACCCGGGCGACGCGTCCGGCTGGACCCCCGCCCACCACCACTCCCGGCGCGCGCTCGACGTTGTGCGTGACCAGCCGCGTCGCCGGCTCGGCGATGCCGGGTCCGAAGCGGAAGCTCCGGGACAGGCGGTAGGTGCGTGCGGGGAGCGTGGGGAAGATCGTGGCGAAGTCACGGAAGAAGCGGGGGTGGGCGCCGCACCACTCGTTGATGCCCTGGTCTTCGTCGCCCACCACCACGAGCGCGGTGGTCGGCTGGGCGAGCCCGCGGATGAGCTGGACGCGCCCGGGGTTGACGTCCTGGAATTCGTCGACGAGCAAATGGTCGATGGGTCCCAGCAGGCCCGGGTGGCGGCGGAGCACCGCGACCGCGGTGTACACCATGTCCTCGAAGCCGACGCGCAGCACGCCGTCGCGCGTGCGGGCCTCCTCCCAGTCGCGGTAGGCGGCGACCAGCGCGGGGTTGGGTGGGAAGGCCGCGCGGCTCGGCGGCACGAGGTGCGCCTTCCAGAACACCACCCCGGCCTCGATCTCCTCGGAGTCCTCGAAGTCCTCGCGGTGCGCGCGGAACACCTCCCGCGCGAGGCGGCTCGTCAGGTCCGTTTCCACGCTTAGCGGCATGGAGAGGAGCCCGCGGGCCTCCGCCTCTCGGAGCACCTCGAGCCCCAGGGCGTCGAACGTGCGCACGCGGACGCCCGGCGCGCCGAGGCGCGCGGTGAACGTCTCCTGGACGGAGCGGTTGAACATCACCACACGGATGCGCGACGGCGACACGCCGCGCTCGAGCAGGCGACGCACGCGCCCCACCAGCGTGGTCGTCTTACCGGCGCCGGGCGCGGCGCGGACGACCGCGTGGGCGTCGAGCGGGTGGTCGAGCACGGCGAGCTGCTCGTCGGTCCAGTCCATGCGCCGGGCTGTCTATTGCGGCTCGCTCGGGGGCGGGGGCTACGCGTCGCCGGCCGCGAGCGGACCCAGCTCGAACAGCACCATCGGGTCGACGCCGAGCCACATCCCGCCCTCGGGCACCGGCCGCGCGTCCCACCAGCGGATCTCGCGGAGGCGCTTCGGCCCCGCCGGGCCCCCGGGGAACTCGAGCGGCGCGCGCATCTCGACGAACTTGCCGTCCATCTCGCCGAGGACCTGCACGCACGGCACGGGGGGGATGTCCTCCGGCCAGATCGCGACCATCGCGACGGCGACGCCCTCGGCGGGCGGCTCGCGCCGGTTCGCGACGTAGCGGACCATGTCCTCGAGGTCGGCGGGCATGTCGTCGCCCAGCACCCACATCTCCCACGCGCGTTGGGCGTAACGGACGACGACCGTGCCCTTCACGGCGCCCTCGAGCAGGTCTCCGACGGCGAGGCGCCCGGCGAGCTCCGCCATCATCTTCGCCGTCGTGGGCGTGGGCCAGTCGGTCGGCAGATCGCCCAACGCCACCTGGATGTCGGGCTGGCTCGCGCGAGGCGGCAGGACACGGGCCGGGCGACTGCCGGGGGGCGGCGCGGCGAACTCGCGGAGGAAAGGCAGGAGCTGGCGGATGTCGTCCGTCTCGTAGGGCGTGTCCTGCCAGTCGCCGATCAGGTGTCCGACCTCGGTGGTGGCGTCCGTGCGGAACTCCCGCAGGGTCATCCACCATCGGCGAGGCTCGTCGGCGATCTCCTCGAGGACGAGGGCGTAGCTGTGCGCCCGGTCGTCCTCGTCGGTGGTCTCCATCCGGATGACCACGAACGCGCGCTCGACCTCCGGCCGACGACGCAAGGCCTGGAACGTGGCGCCCATGCTCGCGTCGCGGTCGTCGCGAACCGCGGACGTGAGGTCGAGCACCTCCTCGTAGCCGTCCGCGAGGAAGAGGAGCTTCGTGATCGGCTGCCCCTCGAGCTTGATCTCGAGCGCGACGTTCTCCTTGAGCCAGGCGCGCACGGCGTCGGCGTCGTGGACGTCGACGGAGGTGGACTTGCGGACGAGCGGGACGGGCATCGGCAACCTCCTGGTGGGCGCGTGGGAGAGTCATCGCCTGCCGTCGCGCGCGGTCACCCGGACCCACATCGTGTCGCCGAGGAGCTCGACCGTCTCGATCTCGACGGTGCGGAAGTCCGCGGCGAACAGGCGGCGCTTGCGGGCGACGAGCATGTCCGCCAACATCGCCGGGACCGGTTGGGCGGCGACCAACGCGAGCACGTCGGCGAGCATCGTGCCTTGTCTCCCGTGGTCCGCGAGCACGACCGCGTTCCACACCGTCGCGGGCAGGGCGAGCGCGCGCTGCCAAACGGCGGGGACGGGCGGAAGCGTGCTGAGGATCGGACGGGCAAACGTCGTGAGCGTCCCCGAGATCCTGGGCCAGGTGGACATCGGCCCCCGGAGGACGGCGCCGTCGAGGGGACGCTCCTCCTCGGTCCCGGTGCGCCCGTCCGCGGGCGTCTTCTCCCACCCGGTGACGACCCCGGAGGCGCCGCACTTCGTGCACACCCACCGCACCTGCGCGTCGAAGCGCGTGGCGACGACCTCGCCGCGGCAGCGCCCGTTGCGCGCCGGACACCCGGCGAGCCGCTCGAGGAGCGTGTCCTCGGCGACCGAGGTCACGGCGCGGACGATCCGGGTCAGCCCGGCCGCGACCCGGGCGGACGGCTCGCCGAGGAGGTGGGGGAGGTGGGACGTGTAGAAGGTCGGCATCTCGATCTGGCCGTTAGCATGCGGGGGCCTTGGTCGAGTGACCTCCGACCCAGTGGACGGGCATCTGCTCGACGATCGACTTCACCCGCTCGACGTCGATCCGACGGCGAAACGGCACGAGCACGGCGCCGGGCGGGAGCGAGCCGGCCTCGCAGGCCCGGTCCTCGTCGATGCAGAGGACGAGGTGCTCCGCCCCGGCTCGGCGAAGGCGATCGAGCTTGGTGGACAGGTACTCCGGGGTCCAGAATCCGACGATTTCGAGGAGGCACCGGCGGCCCGGGTCGCGACGGTGGACCACCTCGAAGTCGGGGAACACGACGTGTGTCCCGGCGACGAGCGGCGCAGGCTCGCGGACGAGGTCCCAGTCGGGCGCGGCGTGGAGGAAGTCGCGCGCGAAGCGCTCCTCGAGCCGGCTGTCCCATCGGGGATCCTCGGCCGGGGCCGGGAGGGGGTCGCCGCTCCGCATGGCCACGTCGAGGGTTCGGCCGGCCGCGTGGATCCGTGCCGTCAGCTCGAAGCGCTCCGCACGCCCGAGTACGCGCGCGAGGGAGGAGAGGGCTCGCCCGTAGAGCGTCGTGTGGTGGAACAGGGCGACGGGCCCCGAGATGAGGAGACGGACGGCCGATGCGTCCCCCGTGGCCGTGTAGAGCAGGCGCGTGAGGCGAACCTGGCGGAGGACCGGACGCGCGTTGCCCCGGACCTGGAGGTCGACGTGCGAAGCCGCGCGAAGGACCCCCTGCGCGAGGGCGAGGTTGGCGGACGCCACCAGCGAGGCGGTGTCGGGCGGGGGCGCGGGCATCGTGACCCTGCGCTCGCCCGCGAGGTCGGCGAGGAGGAGCCTCGCGGGCTCCTCGGCCGCCATTCCCAAAGGCTCGGCCACGTTGGCGAGGACGCGGTCGCGGTCCCACTTCCCGGACGCCCGTGCGCTCGCCGCGCCGCGGAAGACCGCGAGCCGGAGGTCCGGAGAGGCGAGGGGCGGGGCCACCTTCCCACAGCTGCGCTCGAGCAGCTCCCACGCGAACCGGGCCTTGGCCTTCGGAGCCGGGCAGCGGAGGAGGGCGTCCCGGCCGGACGCGAGCTCGCGAGCCGGCCGACCCTCGAACCGGAGGAGCTCGTCCAGGAGCGCGCGGAGCCAGCCGTGGTCCGGAGGCCCGAACCAGTCCGGGGCCGCGGTGGCGCCCCGGATCCGCAGCGGGAGCGCGTCAGCAGGCATGGCCCAGCGCCTGCCGTCGGACCTCGACCTTCCGCTCCTCGAAGGTGCCTCGCACGACCACCTCGTAGACCAGCGCTCGCTTGCCCTCGGCGGGCCGGAGCACGCGCCCGACCCGCTGGACGTACTGCCGGTTCCCGCCCTGCCCGCCGAGGATCACGGCCACGTCCGCGGCGGGGACGTCCACGCCTTCGTCGAGCACGCGCGCGCTCACCAGCGCCCGAATCTCGCCGCGAGCGAAGGCGTCGAGCGCCTTTCGTCGCTCCGCCGGACCGATCTCGCACGTGATCGGCTGGACCAGCTCGGCGCTCGCCACGGCGTAGGCGGTCTCGTTGTCGGGCGCGAAGATCAGGACGCGCGCGTTCGCGTGCTTGAGGAGCAGGCCTCCGAGGACCGCCCGGCGGGACCGCGGGAGACGCAGCATCTCCCGGGAGCGCCGCCACGCCGCGAGGGCGCGCCGCCCCTCCTCGGAGCGGGATGCGAACAGGACGAAGTCGGGCCAGCTCGCGCCCGGCGCGGCGTCGAAGAACGCACGCACGAAGGGACGGAACACGGAGACCTCGTGGTCGTAGGCCCGCCGCTCGCCGGCGTCGAGGTCGACCGTGATGCGGAGGAGGGCGAGCGGGGCGAGGAAGCTCCCGGTGAGCTCCTCGACCGTGGCGCGGTAGACCACCGGGCCCACCAGCTCGTCCAGGCGCCGGTCGCGTTCCGGGTCCTCCGACGGGGTCGCCGTGAGCCCGAGCCGCGAGGGCGCGGTGGTCATCTCGAGCGGCTCGTCCCCGCCCGCGCCGAAGTGGTGGACCTCGTCGACGACGAGGAGCCGGAACCGGTCGCCGAGCCACTCCATGTGTCGCCGGGCCGCGGCGTAGGTGGCGACGACGATGGGCGCGGGACGGCGCTCGCCGTCCGCGAACACGCCGACGTCGGAGCAGCCCGCCTGCGCGAACGCGGCCCTCCACTGCTCCACGAGGACCCTCGTGGGCGCGAGGACGATCGCCTCCAGCCCCGAGCGGGCGATCGCCGCGATCGCGGTGCGTGTCTTCCCCGCCCCGGTGGGGAGCACCACCCGTCCGCGCCGGCCGGCGACCTCCCAGGCGAGGACGGCGGCCTCCTGGTACGGGCGAAGGTCGGGCGCCGGGAAGGGCGGCGGCACCTCGTGGGGGCTGGGCGCGGGAAGGCCGAGCCGGTCGCGCAGCGCGGGCGCGCGCCAGGCTGGCGCGCGCCAGGCCTCGACGCGGGCGTCCCACCGCGTGTCCGGAAGGGAGCGAGCTTCCCCGTCGGGAAGTCGGACGAGCAGGGTTCCCCTGTCGAAGACGAGCATGGCGGCGGCCCCTGCAAGCGGCCGGCCGGGCGAGAACCGGCGTTTGCCCGTGGGCGGGCGGACGAGACGTCCGTCACCCGCGCGGCTCGCCCGACGACTTTCGTCGGTGGCGGAGCGTCAAGCCGCCCCCGTCTCCGGGCCCTGACTGGACGTACGATAGGCGCCACCATGTCGCCCATCCGCATCGGACCCTACGAGCTGCAGGCGGTCGTGGGGAGCGGGGGCGGCGGAGAGGTGTGGCGCGGGGCCCTCCGCGACGGGGGTGTCGCCGTGGCGGTCAAGATCGTGCCGCCCTCCCGGCACCCGGGCTTCATCGAGGCCTTCCGCGCCGAGGTGCGCGCCGCGGCGCGGCTCGACCACCCCAACGTGATCGTCGTCCACGACCACGGCGAGGTCACGAACGACGAGGCCGCCACCGCGTGGGCGACCCGGCGCGCCGCGATCCAGCCCGGCTCGGCCTGGCTGGCCATGGAGCTCGCCGACGGCGGCACGCTGGTGCCCCGGTGCGGCAAGGTGAGCTGGGCGGAGCTGCGGACCCTGCTCCTCGACGTGCTCGGCGCGCTGGCGCACGCCCACGCACGGGGCGTGGTCCACCGGGACATCAAGCCCGGCAACGTGTTGTTCGGGGGCCCGCGCCCCGGGCCGAAGGTCGCGGACTTCGGCCTCGCTCGGCATGCGGACGGCGGCGCTCCCCTCGACGAAGAGGGCGACCACGGCGCGGGGTCCTCCGGCACCCCCGGCTACATGGCGCCCGAGCAGATCGAGGGCCGGATCCGCGACCAGGGGCCGTGGACCGATCTCTACGCGGTCGGCTGCCTCGCCTGGGTGCTCGCCACCGGGCGGGGCGTGTTCTCCGGCAGTCGAGCGCACGTCGTGCACGCGCACCTCACGGCGCCGGTGCCTCCCCTGCGCGCGCTCGCGCCGACGCCGCCGGGGCTCGAGGCGTGGCTGGGTCGGTTGTTGGCGAAGGATCCGGCAGACCGCCTTTCGTCGGCGGCCGAGGCCGCCTGGGCGCTCGCCGCGATCGAGGAGGTCGCGTCGCCGACCCCTTCCCGACCCTCGCTCCCCGAGTCCTGGCGGACCGGCGAGCCGTCCGGGAGCGTGTCGTGGCTGCGAGGCGCCGGGCTCGCGTTGTACGGCCTGCGCACTGTCCCGATGGTGGATCGCACCGCGGAGCGGGACGCGCTCTGGGAGGCGCTGCGCGCGGTCGTGGCCGACGGCGGCGCCCGGGTGGTGGTCCTCGCCGGCGCGGCCGGCAGCGGGAAGTCGCGGCTCGCCGAGTGGATCGGCGAGCGCGCCCACCAGACCGTGGGCGGGGTGGTGCTGCGCGCGCTCCACGGTTCGTCGCCCGGTCCGCAGGACGGCCTCGCGGCGATGCTGGCGCGGCACCTGCGCTGCGACGGGCTCGCTCGCGCCGACGTGCAGGCGCGCTGCGAGCGCATGCTCGGGGCGGGCCCGGACGCCGCCGCGTTGACGGAGCTCCTCCACCCCGCCACGCCGGACGAGCGTGGCGCGGGCGGGATCGTGCGCTTCGGCGGTCCGGGCGAGCGACACGCGCTCATGCGTCGCGTGATCCGGCGCCTCGGCGAGGGCGGGCGGCCCGTCGTGATGTGGCTGGACGACGTCCAGCACGGCGGCGACGCCATCGCCTTCGCCCGGCGGCTGCCTGCTCGAGACGATGTTCGTGCGGGGGCTGGCTCGCGCCGAGCCCGGTGGCTTCGGGATCGGCTGGTCCTTCGTCCACGGGATGCTCCGCGAGGCCGTGGTGCGGCGGGCCCGGGAGGGGGGCCGCGAGGCCGCGCTGCACGCCGCGTGCGCCGAGATGCTCGCCTCGAAGGGGTCGTCGCCGGAGCTCGCCGGGCGGCGGGCCCGGCATCTCGTCCTCGCGGGTCGGGCGGAGGATGCGCTGCGACCCTTCCTCGACGCGGTGTGGGGCCTGCTCGAGGCCGGCGAGATCGCCGCGGCCGACGCGTTGCTCGCCGAGGCCGAGCCCGCGACGGCCGCGGTCGGCCCGCTGGATCCGCGGCGGGGCGAGCTCTGGACCTATCAGGCCCGCGTGGCCGTGCAGGTGGGCGACGGCGACCGCGCCGAGGCGCTCGCCGCGCGGATCATCGAGCACGCGGAGCGGGCGGGCGGGTCGAAGTGGACGCGGATGGCGGGCCGCGCGATGCGGGCGCGCGCCCGTGTCCTCAACGCCGCCGGCGAGTCGATCGAGGCGATTGCGTGGCTACGGCGCAGCCAGGATGCGCTCGAGCGCGGGGGCGACGCGGCCGGCGTGCTCACGGGGCTCGTGGAGCTGGGGAAGGTCCTGATGGACGCCGGCGATCACGCCGCCGCGGCGGCGACCTGGCGGCTCGCCGCGGAGGAGTGCGAGCGGATGGGGGACGCGATCAACCTCGGGTTCTGCCACGCGGGGCTCGGGAACATCGCGATGCAGGCCGGGCGATACGACGACGCCGCATCCCACTTCGAGATCGCCCGCGGGCGCTTCGGCTGGGCGGGCAGCCGGGTCCGCCTCGTGGACAGCCTCGTCAACGCGGGGGAGATCGCGCGCTTCCGGGGTCGTCTCGACGAAGCGGAGGCCTGCTACCGGGACGCGCGCGCGCAGGCGGCCGCGGCCGGCTCCTGGCTGGAGATCGTGGCCGAGCTGAACCTCGGCATGGTGCTCGTGATGCGTGGGCGGCACGACGAGGCGAGGCGCCTGCTGGAGGGCTGTCTCCCTCGAACGGTCCGGCTCAGGCGCGTGGTCCTCACGGCGCTGAACCACGCGGCGCTCCTCCCTTGCGTGGCGGCCGCTCGCGACTGGCTTGCCTGGGACGAGCACCACCGCGCGCTCGTCGAGGTGATGGACGGCAAGCACGTCGTCGACGCCGACATCGCGCTCGCGGCGGGCCTCGGCGGCGACGTCGCCCGCGCCGCGGGGAAGTGGGCGCGGGCCAGGGACGCGTGGGCGGTGGCTCGCGATCAGTGGGCCGCGTTGGGGAGGACGGAGGAGGTCGAGCGGATGGGGCGGAGGATGGGTGGGGGGTGAGGGAGTGGGGGGTTCGGCGACAGTACTGCTCGCATTGGCGCCGGTGGTCCAAGCCAACCTCGACAACCTCAACCTCGACGTGCTGCACGACGAGCTTGCGGCGGTCGGCTACCCCGCCGGCCTGCTCTGGCTCGTGATGAACGTCCACGTGGCCCTGTTCCCGAAACGGGTCGCACCCGGCAAGGCCGCGGCGGCCCGATGGTGTGGAGTCCGGAAAGTCTGGCGGTTTTGATCCGGAAAGTCTGGCGGGTGGTTGATCGTGACGCGGCGGGTCGAGCGCCGCAATGGAGAGTTGCAGAAGAGTAGGTTGGTGGCGAGCTCGACCATCGGGTCGGCGACCCGGACGGGGGGGCGCTTCGCTTGTGAACCCCCCCGCCCGGCCCGCCGCCCCTGCGAGGCCAGGCGAGCGGTGGGTCAGGGAGGCGGTTCCCGGCGACTTTCCGGATCGGCGCCGTCCGGGTCCGGGAGCGTTTCCGGATCGAGGTGCTTCGTGCGCCACGACGGCCCGCCGAGCGCGATGTGCTCGCCGCGCTCGAGCACGCGGTCGAGGATGACCTCGGCGAGGTCTCGGTCGTGGAGGACCTGCCCCCACTCGCGCAGCTTCTTGTTGGTCGTGAAGATCATCGGCTTGCGCGCGAGGTAGCGCTGGTCGACGACGCCGAAGAGCACGTTGGCGGCGTCCTCGGCGTGGTTGAGGTAGCCGATCTCGTCGATGACGAGCACGTGCGGCTCGACCCACGTGGTGGTCGCGTCGCGGAGCTTCCCAGCGCGGGACGCGAGGCCGAGCTCGTCGATCAGCGCGCTGGCGCCGACGAAGCGGGCGGTGAAGCCGTTCTGGATGGCGCGGTAGGCGATCGCGACGGCGAGGTGGGTCTTCCCGCGGCCTGGCTTGCCTGAGAGGATGAGGTTCCTCCCCTCGGAGACCAGCTCCGGCCCGAGGTAGGGGCCGAGCTGCTGACGACGCAGGCTGGACTGAAAGACGAAGTCGAAGTTCTCGATCGTCTTCGTGAACGGGAAGTGGGCGTGGCGGGCCGCTTTCTGGATGCGCGTGTCGTTGCGGTGCGCGACCTCCTCCGCGATCAGCAGCGCGAGGTAGTCGCGGTGGGACCAGCCCTCGGCCGCGGCCCGGGTCGCGTAGCCTGGGTACAGGCGACGGACCGTCGGCAGGTGCAGGCGCCTGAGCAGCTTGTCGAGGTCGATGTCGCCGGGGTTCACGCGGCCTCCCGGAGGACCGCGCGGACGGCGGCGACGGTGAAGGTCTCGCGGGCGACGCAGCGCGTGAAGGCGTCGCGCATGGCCCCGTCCCCGTGCTCGGTCAGCAGGTCGAAGAGCTCGTGGCAGGGCTTCTCCCAGCGCCCCTGCGGGCACCGGTGGACGAGCGGCCCCATGAACTGCCAGGCCGGCTGGCCCAGCTCCAGGAGACACTGGCGGCGAAACGTCGCGAGCTTCCGGGCGCCGTGCAGGGCGGCGAGGACGTCGAGGCGGTGCTCGGGCAGCCGCCGGACCGTGCCCGTGCGGTCCTCGCGGACGTGGATGCAGCGCTGGTCCCCGACCGCGATCTCGATCGTCCGCCGACGCACCAGCAGCGTCGCCGGCGCCCCGAGGTGTCCCGTCCCACCGCTTTCTCCCTCTTCACGCTCCCGAGATCCCGCCCGTCCTTCCCTCATCCCACCGGCGGCTACCGGTAGCGGCGCACGGGACGCCGGCGGTGCCCCGGAGCCCGCCGCGGCGGGCGCCGGGGCG
>JBMOQZ010000249.1:0-12533 GCA_049322475.1 Myxococcota bacterium
CCGGAGGCTGCCGAGACCTGGTACGACGGCGTCGACCAGGACTGCGACGGCGCGTCCGACTTCGACCAGGACATCGACGGGTACGACAGCGACGCATTCGGCGGCGACGACTGCGACGACTCGAGCGCGGGCGCCAATCCGGGCGCGTCCGAGACCTGGTACGACGGCGTCGACCAGAACTGCGACGGCGCCTCGGACTACGACGCGGATGGGGACGGGTACGACGGCGACGCCTACGGCGGCTCGGACTGCGACGACTCGGACGCCGGTTTCAACCCGGGCGTGGTCGAGGCCTGGGACTACGAAGATACGGACTGCGACGGGCAGGGAGACGTCGAGAACCTGGGAGACGTCGCGGTGCGATTCTCCGGTGAGGGCGCAGGTGACGCCGCCGGTCGCGGACTCGCGACCGGGGATGTCGACGGGGATGGATTCGACGACATCGTCGTGAGCTCCTTGTACAACGACGACGGCGGGACCAACGCGGGCGCGATCCACCTCGTTCTCGGTTCTGCGTCCCCAACCTCCGGCTCCCTGTCCTCGCACATCCAGTTCACGGGCGACACGCCCGAGGAGCCGGGGCACTCGGTCGCGATCGGGGACGTCGACGCCGACGGATACTCCGACGTACTGATGGGTGCGATTTACAACAGCGACGCTGGCTCGATCGCTGGGGCCGCCTACCTCCTGCTCGGCTCGGCCGCACCAACGTCCGTCCCGCTCTCGAGTGCCATCCAGCTCACGGGGGTCACCGCGGGCGACTACGCGGGGTACGACGTCGCGAGCGCCGGGGACGTCGACGCGGACGGGTACGGCGACCTGCTCGTCTCGGCCTACAACTACGATGGAGGCGGGACCGACGCCGGTGCCGTCTTTCTGTCGCTGGGGTCTTCCACTCCGTCGAGCGCCTCGCTTTCCGGGATGGTCCGATTCACAGGCGAGGCGGCGGGTGACCAGGCGGGAGATTCGACCAACGGAGCCGGCGACGTGGATGGCGACGGCTACGATGACGTCCTGGTGGGTGCCTGGGAGAACGACGACAATGGCACGAGCGCCGGGGCCGTCTACCTCCTGCTCGGCGGGCCGTCTCCGTCCTCTCGGGGGCTCGCCGCTGCCGATGCGCAGTACGTCGGGGAGGCCGCCGGCGATCGCGCGGGCGTGTCCTGCGCGGGCGGCATCGACTTTGACGCCGACGGATATGGCGACGTGGTCGTCGGGGCCTACATGAACGACGACGGCGGATCTGGCGCGGGCGCTGCCTACGTGATCCTCGGCTCAGCGTCTCCGTCAGGACGATCGCTTTCGACCGCCGACGCGCAGTTCACCGGCGAATCGGCAGGCGACGAGGCAGGAGTCTCGGTGGCCGGTGCGGGTGACGTGAACGCGGACGCCCACGACGACGTGGTTCTCGGGGCCTTTCACCACAGTGACGCCGGACTCTACGCCGGCGCGGCCTACGTGGTTCTCGGCTCCGCCTCTCCCGTTTCGCTCGGACTCTCCGACGCCGAAGCGCAGGTGACCGGCGAGACTGCAGGTGGACTCGCCGGCCTCTCCGTGGCGGGTGGTGGAGACGTCAACGACGACGGCTACGACGAGGTGCTCGTGAGCGCGCCGTATACCTCGAACGGGGACGCCTACCTGATCCTGGGGACGGGCCGGTAGGCCCGATGGGGCGCTCATGGCGGACCAGTGAATCGACCCGGATCGAGAGGCGCGTCGTCCCGGCGGCTGCCTGCTTGGTCCTCGGCTTCGGGTTGGGATGGCTCGCGAGGGCCCCGCCGGCCGCCTCGCCGGAGATCCCGCCCTCTTCGACGTCGTCAGCCTCGCCCATGCGGATCACCCGCACCTCGGACGTCAGCGCTGCCCCGCCCGACGACGTCGCGGCCCTCCGCGCCGAGAACGCGCTCCTCCGGAAGGTGAACGAGGGGTTGGAGATCGAGGTCTACGGCCTCGCGCCCGCGTGGCCTACGGACACGCCCAAATCCCACCGCGAGGAGTTCGAGGGGAACCTGCGGAAGGCGCTCGCCGACTGCGAGGTGGACGTGGACCTCGTCGGGGTCGACTGCTCCGAGCCGCCGTGTATGGCGATCTTCCGGAACGCGGGGGACGACTTCTGGAACGACCTCATCAACACGTGCCCCGGCTGGGTGGACCGGTACGGCTCGTCGGTGAGCACCAACTCGGGCACCGTCGACTGCGGCGACGGGCGCACGGAGGCCGTCTGGCGCATCGGGCCGGGGGGCTGGCGCGCGCCGGAGCCGGAGGGCGCGCCCGACCGAAACGTGATGCTCCGCATGCAGGCGCGGTGGGACGACATGGAGGCGGGCTGGACGTGCGCGCCGCCCTGATCCTCGCGGACCTCGACGCCTTCTACACCCAGCACGCCGATGTCGGCGGCCTCGCCGTGGAGGCGTCGGCCTCCGTGTCCCCCTTCGCCCTGGCCGAGGCCGCGTGGCTCGCCCGGAAGGTGCTCGGCCCCGCGGACCGCCGCGCGCTCGGCGAAGCAGGTGTGCGGCTCGTGATCGTCGGGACAGGCGAAATGGTCACCGACCTGCCCGAGTACGCCCACCTGACCCCGAAGGTCTGGTGGGACCGGCGATACCGGGGCATGGGGCCCACGGCCGACCTCCCGGTCGTGCTCTGCTCCGAGGAGGATCTCCTCGACCTGCCGGGCGACGACGTCCCCGGCGACAGCGCCTGCCTCCACGAGCTCGCGCACGCCTTGCAGTTCGCGCGAGAGGCGCGCGACCCGGGGTTCGTCGCGCGCCTCGACGCGGTCTACGCCGAGGCGATGACGGCCGGGCTCTGGCGCGACACCTACTCGGCCACGCACCCGGCCGAGTACCTCGCCGTCGGCGCCGTGGCGTGGTTCGACGCGCTGACACCGGCGGTGTCGGCCCACACGCGGGACGCACTACGCGCCTACGACCCGGGGCTCGCGACGCTTTGCGAGGCGGTCTTCGGCGACGGCGGCTGGCGATACAGCAGCCCAACGAGCCGTGGGGGGCGCGCGCACCTCGCCCGCTTCGATCCCGCGCGGCTATCCCCGTTCACCTGGCCCGAACGCGCGCGGTGGGACACCCCGGAGCTGCGTCTCCCCTGGGTGAGCCCTGCCCCCGCCGTCAGTGCGTCCGGCGACGCGGCGAGCTGGGTCGTGTTCGAGAACTTGCGTCACCGCTCGGTCGAGATCGTTCGGCTCGACGGCGAGGGCGTCCGGCACGAGGAACACACGCTCCCCTCCGGCGGCGCCTGGCTGGCGAGCACGACCGCCGGGGAGGTGTGGACCTTCCGCGAAGGCTCCCGCGAGCTCGGCACCGTCGTGGCCCGCGAGTCGCTCGGCTACGCGAGCATCGGCGCCTCGCCGCCAGGGCCGCTCGACCCGGACGCGCTCGCCCGCGCGCCCCGGCTCCCGCTGCAGGCGTCGCCGCCGGCGGTCAGCCCGATCGACGGCGAGGATGCCGTGTGGGTCGTGTTCGCCAACCGGCGCGACCATGCCGTCGAGGTGGACTGGCTCGACTTCGACGGCGTCCGGCATCCCTACCACCTGCTCCAGCCGGGCGAGGAGCTCGTCCGCGACGCCTACGTCGGCCACGTCTGGTGGCTGCGGGCGGGCGAAACGGACCTCGGTGCCGTCGTGATCGGCGCGACGGCCGGGCGGGTGGAGATCGAGTAGATCGGGGTACCCTCCTGACGTGCGCCCCCTCGTCTTCGACCTCGACCAGACCCTTCTCCGCGGCGAGGACGTGGACTGGTCGATGTGGCTCGCCTCCATCGAGGAGGCGCTCGGTGTCGCGGTCCCCATGGACCAGGACTGGGCGAGCTACCCGGTCCACACCGACCACGGCCTCGTTCGGGAGGTCTCCCGCCGGTTCCGCGGCAGCGAGATCACCGCGGAGGAGTGGGCCACGTTCGAGCGGATCTGGCTCGCCCGGCTTGCCCGGAACCTGGTCGCCTACACACCCGTGACGGGCGCCACGGAGCTCCTGGCGACGGTGACCCGCGCGGGAATCGCGACAGGGAACCTGCACCGCGTGACCACGCTGAAGCTCCGCCACTCCGGCCTCGACCGCTTCGGGCTGCCCTGCACCTGCTCGGACGACGCGCCGAACCGCACCGCGCTGGTGCGCGCCTGCCTCGAGGGGCTCGGCTGGCGCCCCGGCGATCCCGCTACGTCCGTGGGGGACGGCGTCTGGGACGTCCGCGCGGCGCGCGCGCTCGGGATCGGGTTCGTCGGCGTAGCGCAGTCGGATGCTCACGAGGAGCGGCTGCGGGCGCATGGCGCGAGCCACGTCGTCCGCGACTACACCGACCTGGCGGCATTTAGATCGGCGGTGGAGGCCTGCGCGGTCCCAGGCTGAGCACCCGGGACTGAGTTTTCGGGGGGCGGACAAATTTTGGCACCCCCGTCGCATAGGGTGAAACCCATGCACGACCTGCCCTCCTCCGACACCCTCCTACGCGCCTCGAAGGCCCTCGCGGCCCAGTCGAAGGCGCTGGCCGCGCTCGCCCGCGCGGTCTCGCCCCCCACCCCCGGGAGCCTCGCGAAGGCACTGGACTCGCTGGAGAGAGCCGGCGAGGCCGACGCGGGCGCCATCCTGCGCGACGGGCGCGCGTGGCTGGACGCCGAGCGCGCCGGCCGGCGCGAACGCCTCGCGACTGGACTGAAGTCCGGCTGCGCGGAGGCGGGGATCGAGCTCCTCGTCGTCTCGAAGGAGCCGCTCGAGCTGCGTCTGCCGCCGTTCGCCGCGCGTGTCGACGTCGAGCGCGATCGCGCCGAGCTGTGCTTCGGCGGGCTCCCCGTGGCGGAGAGCCGCGCCGACGCGTCCGGGCTCCTCGCCGCTCACCGAACGGCCTTCGCAGCGATCGAGGGCCGCGGATGGGATCCCGCGGCGCAGCACCGGCTCCTGCGCCGCGCGTGGGCCCGGCTGAGGGCGGAGACGGGCCAGGACTGGATCGAGCTGGCGGACGTCCTCCCGGAGGTCACCCTCCTGCGCCAGCCGCGGGCCTTCCGCGCGGAGCCCGTGGGCAAGCGCTTCGAGCCCTACCCCCGCGCGTCGTTCGTCTACGACCTGTGGCGCCTGCGCCGCGACCGCATGCTGTCGGTCGACGGCTGGCGCCTCTCGCTCGGTCCCGCCACCGGCGGCAGCACGATGGACCGCCAGCGAGTCTTCTTCGTGGAGGACGACCGCGGGCAGGGCCAGTGGCAGCTCACCGTGCGCTTCACGAAGGAGGACACTTGAGCTTCCCCTCTCCCGAGGTCGCGCGCGCCGTGCTCCAGCGCGTGGGCGAGGCCGGCCAGCCCCCCGAGGTCGGCATCGAGCACCTGAACGTCGGCAACGAGTCCGTCCTCGGCGTGCTCGCGGCCGAGTACCTCGAGCCGATCGCGCGCTCCGGCCGCGGCTCTTCGTTCAAGCTCGTGCAGGCCTACTACGGAGGCGGGAAGACGCACTTCCTCCTGTGCGCGCGGCAGCGGGCGTGGACGCTGGGGATGTGCAGCGCGCTCGTGGGGCTCTCTCCCGAAGAGTGCCCGTTCGACGATTCGCTGCGCACCTACGCCGCCGTCGCCCGCGAGCTGGCGTGGCCCCCCGCGGACCCGGCGTGCGCGCCGGCGCGGGGCATCGAGCTGGCCCTCGGGCAGGCGCTGGAAGAGCGGCGCGCGCAGCTCGGCGACGACGGGGTCGCGGAGTGGCTCGACAGGCAGGTGCGCGTGCTCCCGGTCGACGCTCCTTCCTGGCGTGCGGCGATGGTCGCGTTCTTCCGCGCTCGGCTCTCCGGCGATCTCGATCGCGAGGAGCTGGCGGCGGCCTGGCTCCGCGGCGAGGAGGTCCCGGTTTCGGAGGTGCGTGCGCTCGGCATCCGCGAGGCGATCACCCGGGAGAGCGGGTTCCGGATGCTCCGCAGCCTGTGCCAGGCGCTCCAAGGCATCGGCGCGCCGGGGCTCCTGCTCTGCTTCGACGAGCTCGACCGCACTTTATCGCTCCCCCCGCGCCGCCGCCGCGCCATCGCCGACAACCTGCGGCAGCTCATCGATCTGTGCGGTCGCGAGCAGCTGCCCGGGCTCTTGTGCCTGTACGCCGTGCCGCCCGAGTTCATGACCAGCGTCGTCGCCGAGTACCCCGCGCTCCAGCAGCGCCTGAAGGGGCCGGCCGCGCTCTCCGAGCGGAGCCCGCAGGCCGCGCTCATCGACCTCGAGAACCTCGACCTGAAGCCCGAGGAGCTGCTCGCGCAGATCGGGCTGCGCCTCGTGGCGCTTTTCCGCGTCGCCTACGACCCCGAGGTCGACGCGGCGCTGCAGGAGGAGAACCTCAGGGCCCTCGCACGCGAGGTGCTGGAGTCATCCTTCGAGGTCGCCCACCGCCGCGCGTACGTGAAGGCGGCTGTCGACCTGCTGCACGGCCAGCGCGTGAAGCCGGCGTCGGTGTCGCGTAGCGAGCTGCGGCGGCTCGCCGGGCGCGCCGCCGAGCTGGTGGCGGTCTCCCCATCGTACGAGGAGTTCTGAGATGTCGTTCGTCGGCGCACGGGTCGAGCACCCCGTCCTGGGGGAGGGCGTCGTCCTCCGGGTCGTCGAGGGCGGGCGACGCTGGTCGGTGGTGTTCGACGCGCGCCCCCGGGTGCCGTACCGCCTCTCGCCGCGGGACCTGAGGGCTCCGGCGCCGCCTCCGCCGTTGCGGCCGCTCCCGACCCCGGACGTGGCCGCCGTGCCGCGCGCGCGGCAGTGCCTCGAGGCGCTCCGGATGGGGGTGGTCCCCGCATGGGGGCTCGACCGGCTCACGGTCGGCCGCGACACCGAGCTCGCCTCCATCGAGGCGCTCCTCGCGGCGCGGTCGGGGATGCGCGTGCTCTGCGGCGGCTACGGCACCGGGAAGACGCACCTCGTCGAGGTCGCGGAGGCGCGAGCGCGGGCTTCGCACTGGCTCGTCGCGCGGGCCAGCTTCGACGCCGTCGAGGTGCCCCCCTCCCACCCGATCCGCCTATACCGCGAGCTGGCCGCCTCGCTCTCCTACCCGGACGACCCGCGGCGGGGGCTCCTCCCGCTGCTCGATCGCCTCCTCGACAGCAGGGCGCACCTCCCTGGCGGGAGCCGCGCCCACGGGTGGCTCACGCCCGCGCTCTGGGCCCGCGCCCATGTCGAGGACGCCTCGCTGCTGGAGGACACCGTCGCGTGGGCGGCAGGCGAGGCGGTGTGGATGGAGGAGCTCCGCCGGGGCCTCGCGCGCGCCGGGTTGGACGGCGCGCCGATGCTCGCGCTCCCCGACTACCGGACGTTCGGCCAGCTCATGGCGCACCTGCTCGGCGGCATCGCCGCGTGGGCAAAGGACGCGGGCTACGCCGGCCTGCTCGTGCTGCTGGACGAGGCGGAGTACCTCGACAGGCTCGGCGCCGCCTCGCAGGAGATGGCGCAGAACGTGCTGAAGTTTCTCGCGGTGGGCGCGATGCCGCGCGCCTCGCTCGCCTTCGACCCCGAGAAGGTCTACCGGGGCGGGCACGACGTTCACCGTCGGGTCCCGACGCGGTTCGCCGAGGACCAGCCGCTGGCGGTGTTGTGCGCGTTCACGCCGCATCCCGGCATCGAGCGCGTGCTCGGCGGGATCTCGCGCACGCCCGAGTGGTGGCTCCCGCTCGAGCCGGTGCGCCGCGGCCGGCTCGGCGACCTCGCCGATCGAGTCCTCGAGATCGCCCGCGAGGTGTACCCGGCGCTGGACCCGCGGCCGGAGGACCGCGAGGCGCTCCGACGTGCGCTGCTGACGGCATGGGACGGCGGGCAGGTCGAGAACACGCGGGACGCCGCGCGGATGGCGGTGGAGTACTGGGACCTCTACCGAGCGAGCCGCGAACGGGCCGCACGCGCGCTGCGATGACCGCTTCGGCCCGCCTGGGCGAGGTCGCCACGCCGGGCGACCTGCGGGTGGCCCTGCCGCGCGCGTGGGGCGCGTTCCTCGCGCGGTTCGGCACGCCGACTCCGATCCAGCTGGGCGCCGCGTCCCCGCTGCTCGCGGGGCGCGACGCGCTGCTGTGCGCGCCGACCGCCTCGGGGAAGACCGAGGCGTACCTCGCTCCCCTGGCCGAGCGTGTCCCGGCCGGGGCCGATGGGCCCCCCGCGGTGCTGGTCGTGAGCCCGACCCGGGCGCTCGTCAACGACCTCTTCCGGCGCGTCTCGCCCCCGCTCGCCGCGATGGGGATCGGGTGTGGCCGCTGGACGGGCGACGCCCACGACGGCGGCCGGCTGCACCCCGTGACCGTCCTCACCCCCGAGGCGCTCGACAGCCGACTCTCCCGCGCGCCGAGGCAGCTCGACGGCGTTGGGGCGCTCGTGATGGATGAGCTCCACGTGCTCGACGACACCGCGCGCGGGGACCAGGCGCGCGTCCTCGTCGAGCGGCTCCGCGCGGGCCGGAACGTGCAGGTCGTGGCGGCCAGCGCCACGGTGCCAGACCCCGAGGCGCTGGCGCAGCGTTACCTCCGCGACGCCGCGGTCGTGCAGGTGGAGGGCCGGCGGCGGGTCTTCGCGCGGATCGAGGAGGCGCGCTCGCCGATCGCGCTCGCGAGGCTCCTGCAGGCGGAGGTGGCGGCCGGCTTCCGCAAGGTGCTCGCCTTCTGCGATCGGCGAGAGGACGTCGAGGTCTTCGCCCGAACGCTGCGCGGGCGACCCCCGTTCGGCGACGCGGTCTTCGCCCACCACGGAAGCCTCGCCCGCAGCGTCCGACTCGCGGCCGAGCGGCGCTTCCTCGACGCCCCCGCCGCGCTCTGCGTGGCGACGAGCACGCTCGAGCTGGGCATCGACATCGGCGGCATCGATCTCGTGGTGTTGCTCGGGCCCCCGCCGGACGTGCCGGCGCTCGTGCAACGCGTGGGTCGCGGCGGGCGGCGCGCGGACGGCGTCCACGTTCTCGCCATGGCGGACGGCGCGTTCCGCGCCTCGGTCTTCCGCACGCTGCTCGCCGCGCAGCGGGACGGTCGGTGGCTCGCCGAGCGCCCGGTCTTCCGCCCGGGTGTGCTCGTCCAACAGGCGCTCTCGGTGCTCCACGAGCGCCCTTCGCGGACCGTCGACGCCGCGGCGCTCCGGCGCCGCCTCCCTTCCGACCTGCGCGCGGAGTGGGAGGAAGCTCGTCTCGATGCCGTGCTCGCGCACCTCGCGGCGCGGGGCTGGCTCGAGCCGGTGCGCGGGGGGTACGGCCTCGGCGCCCGCGCCGAGGGGCTCTGGCGGATGGGCCGGCTGCACGCCAATCTCGCGGACCGAGCGGAGGTGACGGTCACCGACGCGCTCACCGGCGACGTCGTCGGCAAGGTCGAGGCCGCGGAAGGCGGGCTCGGGCTCGGGGGCCGCGGACGCCGTGTCGTGAGCGTCACCGACGAGCGCCTCGTGACGGAGGGTGCGGACACCTGGGACATCGCGCGGTTCGGAAGCGGGGGAGTCAAGCCCACTGGACCCGCGCTCGCCCGGGCGCTCCTCGAAGGCGCGGGGATCCCCACCCCCACGTGCGTGCGCGCCGCGGGTCACGTCACCTTTTTTCACGGGCTCGGCACCGCGGGCGGCGCCCTGCTCGGAGAGGTGTTCGCGCGCGCGAAGGTGCCCGTCGTCCGCGCCGGACGCTTCGCCGTCCTGCTCGAAGAGGACACAGGTGTGTGGCCGGGACCCGAGGCCGTGCGTGCCGCGGTCCGCTCGGCGCACGCGAAGATCGCGCGGTCGCTCGATCTCGGAGCGTGGCACGGGCACCTCCCCCCGGAGGAGCAGCAGCGCGCGGTGGCGGCGCGCTGTGACGTCGAGGCGGTCGCGGCGGCGCTGGCGACGCGCCCGCCCGAGCACGTTCCCGACGACCCCGGGCTGTGCGAGGAGGCGGCCTGGGCCTGAGAGAGCCGAGCGCGCGTCGGCGACCCCGGGTGGCGGCGATCGCGGGCATGGACCCGTACGTGAAGGGGGCGGGGGAGGCCTGAGGGCCTCGATCCAGAGTCGCGACGTCGGGTCCGATCGGGTCCCGGGTCCGCGCGATACTTTACCGGCGCATGCCCGTTCTCTTCGTCGGGGACATCCACCTCGGCCGCCGCCCGTCCGGTCTGGACGGGGCGTTCGCTGCCGCCGGTCTCGACGCGGTCCGCCTCGCTCCGGCGGCGGCCTGGCGCTCGACGGTGGAGCTCGCCGAGCGCACACGACCGCGGGCGGTCGTCCTCGCGGGCGACGTGGTGGACGATGAACGCGATCGGTTCGAGGCCTACGCCCACCTCGAGCGCGGCGTCCGCCAACTCGTCGATCTCGGCATCCCCGTGCTGGGGGTCGCGGGGAACCACGACGTCCTCGTGCTCCCGCGCCTTGCCGACCGCATTAAAGCGTTCCGGCTGCTCGGCCGGGACGGGCGCTGGGAATGCGTCCCCCTCGAGGGTGACGGGCCCGACATGGACCTCGTCGGCTGGTCCTTCCCGCGCCCCCGCGTGCTCGACGATCCTCTGGACCACGCCTCGTTCCAAGGGGCGCTGGCCGGGTGCAGGGCGGGTGCGGCCCTGCTCGGCGTCATGCACGGCGACCTCGGCGCGCGCGGCTCGCCCTATGCGCCCATCGACGCGCGCAAGATGGCCGAAGGAGAGGTCGCAGGCTGGTTCCTCGGGCACATCCATCGCCCGGACGACCTCACGGGGCCGAGGCCCATCGGGTACCTCGGGTCGCTGACCGGCATGGACGCGGGCGAGCCCGGCGTGCACGGGCCTTGGAACGTCCAGGTCGAGGGCGGGCAGGTCCGCGCGCGGCAGGAGCCGCTCGCCCCGGTGCGGTGGGAGGCGCTCGACGTCGCGCTGGGAGACGACTGCACCTACCGGGACGCCGTTCACGCCCGGGTGTGCGCCGCTGCGGCGCAGCGCGCTCTGGATCCCACGTTCGCCGACCCGCGCCTCCGCTGCGTGATCGCGCGGGTGACGCTCTCGGGCCGGTCTGCCGGGCACGCGGCAGCGCGCGCGTTCGCCCGCGAACACCAGCCGGACCGCGACCTCCTCGACGTGGCAGGCCGCCCTTGGATCATCGACCGCGTCGTCGCCGCGACCCAGCCCCCGATCGACCTCGTGGCGCTCGCCGCGGAGGCCAGCCCCGCGGGCAGGGTCGCTGCCCGCATCCTGGAGCTGGAGCGAGGAGGCGCGGATGACCTCGTCGTGCGGGCAGACGCCCAGGTCGAGCGGCTCTCTACCGGCCGATGGCAGCTCGGCAGCAACGACGCGCGCATGGATCCGCGCGCGGCACTCCTGAAGGCGGCATGGCGCGCCCTCGACGCGCTCCTCGCGCACCGGTCGGAGGCGCAGTGATGCGACTCCAGGCGCTGCACCTCCGGCACGCTCCCGGGATGCCCGAGGGCATGCGCCCGATCGAGTTCGGCCCCGGGTTGAACCTCGTCATCGGACCGAACGCATCCGGCAAGACGACGATTCGCCACGCCATCCTCGGGACGTTGTGGAGCGGAGGCAACGCCACCCGTATGTACGCCCAATCCCGGTGGGACGTCGGCGCGACCACGCGTACGGCGACCCTGCTGCACGGGGCGACGACCTGGGACGGCGCCGCACCCGAGGTCCCTCGCGACGCGGCGGCGCGGTACGCGCTCGGGCTCGGCGAGCTGCTCAGGCCTGGAGAGGCCGACCGGGCGATCGCGCGAAGGCTCGCGGTGGAGCTGTCGGCCGGGTACGACGTGGACGCCGCGCTGGGCGACCTCACGGCCACCGAGGCAACGCCTCACGGGCTCGTCGGGGACCGCGAGCGAGCTCAGCGTGCCATCCGGGACGTGCAGTCCAGGGCCGACGCCTGCGAGGCGGAGGAGCGGCGGCTCGCCGGCCTGCGACGAGAGCTCGAGGACGCGGAGCGCGCCAGCCGTGCGATCCCGCTCGCCGCGAAGGTGCTCGATCTCGCCAAAGAGCGCGTGAGGCTCGCCGCCCTCAACGGCGAGCTCGCCGGCCTCCCGCCCGGGCTCGAAAGGCTCCGGGGGACCGAGGCCCACCGCCACGACGAACTCGCCCACGACGTCGCTCGGGCGCGTGGGGAAAGTGCGACCGTGCGCTCGGACATCGAGAGCCTCGTCACGGAGCGAGCCGCATACGCGTTTCCCGGCCCGATCCCGGACGACGGGGAGCTTGGCGTGGCCGCGTCGCGGGCCCGCGCTCTCGACCAACGACTCGCCGAGCGACGGACGGGCGCGCGCGAGCTCGCAGCGGCGCAGACCGGTCTGCATGCGGCGCTGGCCCAGGTGTTCACGCCGGGCGAGCGCCCCCCTGACCTGACTGACGAAGCAATCGCGGAGCTGGAGAGAGCGGTCGCCGCGGTGCGTGACGCCGACGGCGCGGCAGGGGCGCGGCGCGCGCTCGCTGACGCCTGGTCCGCACTCGACGACCCGAGCATCCGCGAGGACCAGGCGAAGCTCGCCGCTGGCGTGGCGGCGCTCCGAGGCTGGCTGCAGACGCCCGCGCCGGCCACGGTCCGGGCCCGGCGGTGGCCGGCCTGGCTGCCCTGGGGACTCGTCGCGGCCGGTGTCCTGGTCGCCGGCCTCGGGATCGCGCTCGTCGTG
>JBMOQZ010000250.1:0-12529 GCA_049322475.1 Myxococcota bacterium
GCGACAGAGATCCATGGCGGCGGCGGCGTGCTCGGCCTCGTCGGCGAAAGCGCGTGCCGGAGGCCGTCCGCATGGTGGGCTCGGCGCAGCGCATGCTGCGGCCGGCCCGCAAGGGCGCCGCACCAGCGTGGCCTGGAAACCGCTACACCGTCCGGCCCGGGGCGGACAATTCACGATTCAGCGATGCCGCGGCCTTACGCCTGCCGGCAGCACGAGATCGGCACCCTACGCCGGCTCGCCGGCGCCGGGAGTCGTGGCCTTGCGCGGCGGAGGCCGTGGCGGCGGTGGATCCGGCGGCGGCTCGGGCGGAATTGGCTCCGAAGAGACGCCCACCCCGCGGCACGACGGCAGCTTCGGCTCCGACAGCTTCGCCGACGGCGAGTCCGACGGCGGTGGCGGCGGTGGCTCGGGGGACGGTGGCGGCACCACCGCCGACGGCCCCACGCGGCACGACGCACCGGACGTCGGCAACATCGGGCGCGGCGTGCCCGCCGGCTTCGGCGGGCGCGGCAGCGGCGGGCGCGAGTCCGAGGACGACCGCTCGGCCGACCCGGGCTCGGAGAGCCGCGACGGCGAAGGCCCGACCCGTCACGACGCGCCCGACGTGGCGAACATCGGACGCGCCACGGTCCCGGGCGGCGCCGGTCGCTCGGGCGGCGATCGCGACTCGGACAGCGGGCGGTCGACGTCCTCGACCGGCTCGCCGCGGGCCACGCCGGGCGGCGCGACGCCCGACCTGTCGAAGCTGAAGGACGTGCTCAAGCGCGGGAAGCCCGAGTAGACACGGCGTGCCCCTTTCCCGGGGGCACGCCGGTCGGGTTAGGCCTCCGCCGTGGCAAACCGGCCTTCGGAACCCCTCCTCGCCTTCCTCCGCGACCAGATCCGTCGCAAGGGGTTCACGACCGCCCAGCTCGCCGAGCGGCTGAAGGTCGACCGATCCGCGCTCAAGCAGCAGCTCGCCGGCAACGAGCCCCTCACGGTCGACGACTTCGTGTCCATCACCCAGGCGCTCGCGCTCACGCCCGCCGAGCTGGGCCTCGCGGCCGACGCGGCGCCCGCCGCCCCCCCGCCCGACGACGCGCCGCCGCACGCCGCGCCCGATCCGCTCGGCAACCTCCCGCGCCAGGTCCTCGAGCTCGGCTTCGCGCTCGGGATCGACCTCTTCCTCCAGCTCGACGCGAAGCAGCTCGCCGACAGCGGCGTGCCCGGCGTGGTGCTCGGCCGCTTCACCGACGAGCTCCCGATCTCCCTGCCGGCGAAGTTCCACCGCCACAACAAGCCGCAGTTCCTCGACGACCGCTTCGAGGTCGTCCTGTCGTTCGACCGGCTCTACACCTGCTCGTTCCCGTGGCCGGCGTTCCGTCGCGTGGTCTTCCAGCTCCCGGAGGAGGCTGCCGCGCCGCCCCCCGCGCCCACGCCGCCGAAGCCCTCGGGGGCGCCGTTCCTGCGCGTCGTCAAGTAGCCGTCGCGGCGGGCGTCCTCGTCGCGGGGATCGCCGTCGCGGCCACCGTTCGCGGCCCCGCGGAGCCCCCTCGCCACCCCCCGGTCCTGACCGGCCGCTTCGCGCTCGGCGTCAACGAGGCCGTGTCCGTCCCGCAGCGGCTGAACCTCACCCGAGAGGAGCGCGACGCCCGCCTCGCCGGAGACGCACGGCTCACCCGCGGGCTCGGCGCCACCTACGTCCGCGGGCACACGGGCGCCTTCCCTCGCGTGTCGATGTCCGAGATCGGCGAGCACGCCGAGGAGGGCGACGTCTGGGTCCGCGTGGTGCAGGACGCCGGCCTGGAGGCCGTGATGATGGTCTCGCCCTGGCCGGCCAACCGCACCGCCAACCACACCGCGCGCTACTTCCCCGACGACCTCGCCGCCTACGAGGCCTACGTCCGCGCGCTCGTCGAGCGCTACGACGGCGACGGCGTCGACGACGCCCCCGGCCTGCGCGCCCCCGTCCGCTACTGGGAGGTCGACAACGAACCCGACCTGAAGTTCACCAACCCGCCCCGCGGCGCCGTCCGCGACGTCGAGCCCGGCACCTTCTGCAAGCCCGACGAGTACGCCCGCGTGCTCGTCGCCAGCGCGCGCGCCATCCGCGCGGCCTACCCCGACGCGAAGGTGCTCGGCGCGGGCCTCTACCGGCCCCACGCCGAGAGCGGCGTCGACTATCTGCGCGCCCTCGCCGGCGAGCCCGGGGTGCGCGACGCCCTCGACGTCCTCTCGCTGCACACCTACGCCGACGACGACGGCGGGCGGCTCGCCGCCGGCATCCGCAACGCGCGCGGGGTGCTCCCGGACCTGCCGGTGTGGGTCACGGAGACCAGCGCGCCCGGCGAGGACGAGGCGCAGCAGGCCCGCCGCGTCGTCGCGCTCGCCGCTCGCGCCGCCGTGGAGGGCGCCGAGCGCCTGTTCTGGCACACCCTCGCCGACCCGCCGGCGCGCGCGAAGGGCGGCGGCCCCGAGGGCCTCCGCACCCACTCCCTCTTCCGCGCCTCCGACGACGGCTCCCTCGCCGAGAAGCCCGCCGCCGCCACGTTCCGCCACCTCGCGGCGGTCCTCGGCGAGCACGACCTCGCCGGCGCCGTCGACGCGGGCCCGGGGGTCGTGCGCCTACGCGACGGCAGCCGCCTCCTCTACGCGGGCACGGCGGCGGGGCCCGGCGTCGATCTTCGGGACGGAACCTCGATCCCAGCGGGAGAAACCGCCGAAGCCCCGGCTTTTCTCGTGAAGGAATGACGTCTCGGGACTTGCCGCCCGAAGGCCAGCGACTAAAGGGAAGCCCATGCACGTCGTCGCCTCGCCGGTGGTGGTCGCGGTCGCGCTCGGCCTCCTCAACCCCGTGGCCCTCGACGACGACGAGGACGTGGGCGACGACGCCAGCGTGATCGACGCCGTGTCCTCGCCCGCCGAGGAGCCCGCGCCGAGCTAAGTCGCTCGGGTGTTGCTCCTCGCCGCCTGCTCGCCGACCGTCTCCGTCGGCGACTTCGCCGTCACCCGCGCCGACGACGGGCTGACCGTCACCGCGCCCGACGGCCGCACGCTCGTCCGGGAGCTGCGTTTCGCCGCGGGCACCGGCGGCCCCACCCTCGAGATGCAGACCGGCGCCTACCGCGTGACCGACGACGACACCGCGTGGTCCGCCGTCACGCTGCGCAAGCCCGTCGGCCGCAACCCCGTCTGGTCCTTCCCCGCCGAGGACGCCGCGGGCGAGCTCGTCGGCGAGGTGGAGATCGCCGACCTCGGCGGCGGGGTGCTCGCCGTCGTCGCGGACCTCGGAGCCGACAGGGCGCGGTGGGACGCCGCCTGTACGGGCGACGACCGCTTCGCCGGGCTCGGCTCGCACGTCGACGTCGACCACGCCGGCGAGGCCTTCCCGCTGTGGGTGAGCGAGCCCGGCATCGGCAAGGTCGACTCAGACGAGCCGCCCGACGACTGGTGGCTCACCGGGACGAAGCACGCCACCAGCTGGCCCCAGCCCTTCCTGCTGCGCCCCGAGCCGCTCGCGCTCTGGATCGACACCGCCGCGCGCGTGGACGTCGACCTGTGCACCGGCGATCGCTGGCGCCTCGACGTCGGCGAGCCCGTCGCGGCCTTCGTGCTCTACGCGGCCGCCTCGCCGATGGACGCGGTGCGGGCGAACGCGACGCGCTTCGGCGCGCCGGCCATCCCGCCGGACTGGGCGCTCGCGCCCTGGAACGACGCGGTGAAGGGCAGCGCGCGCGTCCGCGAGGTCGCCGCCACCCTGCGATCCGCGGGGGTGCCGGCCTCGGCCATCTGGACCGAGGACTGGAAGGGCGCGCAAGAGACCGCCTGGGGCTACCACCTCCTCCCGGAGTGGGAGCTCGACACCACGCTCTACCCCGACGCCGCCGAGCTCGACGCGGAGCTCGAGGCGCTCGGCTTCAAGTGGCTCGCGTACTTCTCGCCGTTCCTCGTCGAGGGCAGCGGCGCGTGGGAGGAGGCCGCGGACTACGCGATCCGCGACGCGGACGGCGAGCCCCTCCTCTTCACGGGCGTCACGTTCGAGCCCACCACGGTCCTCGATCTGACGCGCGAGGACGCGCGCGGCTGGGCGCAGGAGAAGATGGAGGCCGCGCTCGACGTCGGCTTCGACGGGTGGATGGCCGACTACGCCGAGTGGCTGCCGCCCGACGCCGTGCTCGCCGGCGCCGACGCGCTCGCCGACCACAACGCCTACCCGCTCTGGTGGCAGGGCACGAACGCCGAGGTGCTCGCCGACCGCGACGCCACCTTCTTCACGCGCAGCGGCTGGAGCGGCTCGGCCGCCGTCTCGCCCGTGCACTGGCCCGGCGACCAGCGCACCTCCTTCGACGGCGACGACGGGCTCGCCACGGTGGTGCCGCTGCTCGTCGGGGCGGGGATCGCCGGGGCCGCCGCGAGCGGCAGCGACGTCGCCGGCTACCAGTCGATCGGCAACGACCCGTCCGACAAGGAGCTCTGGTTCCGCTGGTGCACGCTCGGCGCGATGAGCCCGGTGATGCGGACCCACCACGGCGCCTTCGCCGACGACAACTGGCAGTTCGACTCCGACGAGGAGACGCTCGCGCACTACGCCCGCTGGGCGCAGATCCACGCGCGCCTCTTCCCGTACCTGCGTGGCGCGCTCGAGGAGGCCGCCTCGGACGGCACGCCCGTCGTCCGCGCGCCGTTCCTCGTGTACGAGGACGAGCCGTGGGACCGCACGGACGCGTATCTGCTCGGCCCGTCCCTGTTCGTCGCGCCCGTGACCGAGGAGGGCGCCACGTCGCGCGAGGTGGACCTGCCGGCGAGCGTGGACTGGTACGACTTCTGGACCGGCGCGACCGCCGCGAGCGGGACCTTCACCGCCGACGTGGACGCCATCCCGGTCTTCGCGCCCGCCGGCGCGATCGTGCCCATGCTCGCCGAGGCGCCCGACACCTTCCTCACCGGCGAGCACGACGGGATCGTCACCCTCGCCGACGCCGACGGCGCGCGGATCGTACGGGTATTCGCCGGCGAGGGCGGCCGCTTCGTCGAGGCGGACGGCACGACCTACGTCACCGACGGCGAGGCGACCGCCTCCGCGACCACCACCGCGACTCTGCAGTCGGGCGATCTCTCGGCCGGAGGCCTCACGCTCCGCGTCGACGGCCCCGTCTCGCGCGCCTACACGCTCGAGGTCATCGCCCCCTAAACGGACGCCTCCACGAGGGCCGCCACGATGTCGTAGAGGAACTGGACGTTGGACCCGAGGTTGGCGAGCGCCACCACGATCACGACGGCCACGAGCGTCCCGATCAAGGCGTACTCTATCGCCGTGGCTCCCCCCTCGTCACGGATGATCTGCATGTCAGGAGGGTAGTTACACACCCCTCACAGACAAGCGCGCCTCCCCTTAGGGCCGGATCGAGTCCGCGATCGTGAAGTAGAACTGCAGCGCCGAGCCGATGTTCGCGAGCGCCATGAGGATGACGATGGACACGAGCGTGCCGATGAGGGCGTACTCGATGGACGTCGTGCCGTCTTCCTCGCGAAGCAGGCGGTGCATGACGAAACGTTACACGCTCGCCGCCGGGCCCGCCAGATGGGGAATCCTTCCCTACCGCCGCAGGCGCACGGCCATCGCGTCCGTCGCGGCGACGAGCCGCTCCTCGATGCCGCGTTCGAACGCGGAGTGACCGGCGTCCGGGACGACGTGGAGCGCCGCCTCCGGCCAGCTGCGATGGAGCGCCCAGGCGGAGGCCATCGGGCAAACGACGTCGTAGCGCCCCTGGACGATGACCCCCGGCACGTCCCGGAGCCGCGACGCTCCCACGAGGAGCTCGTCGTCGCGGTGGAAGAAGCCCCGGTGGACGAAGTAGTGGCACTCGATCCGCGCGAACGCCAGCGCGAACTCCGAGTCGGCGTACTTGTTCACGAGGTCGTCCGAGGGCAAAAGCTTGCTGGTCCGGGCCTCCCACACGCTCCACGCCCGCGCCGCTTCGAGCCGGACGGCCGGGTCCGGCGAGGTGAGCCGCGTGTAGTAGGCGGACACGAGGTCGTGGCGCTCGTCGCCGGGGATCGGGGCGACGTAGTCCTCCCACGCGTCGGGGAAGATCATGTGCGCGCCCTCCTGGTAGAACCAGCGGATCTCGAGCGAGCGGAGGAGGAAGATGCCGCGCAGCACGAGGGCGAGCACCCGTCCGGGGTGCGTCTCCGCGTACGCGAGCGCGAGCGTGCTGCCCCAGCTGCCGCCGAACACGAGCCAGCGCTCGATGCCGAGGTGCTCGCGGAGGCGCTCCATGTCGGCGACGAGGTCCCACGTCGTGTTCTCCCGGAGCTCGGCGTGCGGCGTCGATCGTCCGCAGCCGCGCTGGTCGAAGAGCACGATGCGGTAGCGCGCGGGGTCGAAGAAGCGCCGGTGCGCGGGCTCGCAGCCGGCGCCGGGGCCGCCGTGGACGAAGACCGCGGGGATCCCGTCGGGGTTGCCGCTCTCCTCGAAGTAGATCGTGTGCAGGTCCGAGACGGGGAGCATGCCGACGCGGCGGGGTTCGACGGGGGGGTACATGGGGCCTCTGAGGCTTTGGGCTTTGGCAGGGCGAAGCCGCCTTAGATGTCGAAGGCGGCGTCGGTGGGGTCGAGGGTCCAGCGGCCGAGCCGGGTGGGGCGGTCGATGAGCTCGCCGAGGCGGGCGAGGTAGCGCGCGCGCGGCCACTCCTCGGCGCCGAAGCGCGCGAGGTGCTCGGTGTACACCTGACTGTCGACGAGGTCGACGCCCCGGGCCCGCATCCACCGCACCAGCACGACGAACGCCACCTTCGAGGCGTCCGGCTCGCGCGCGAACATGCTCTCGCCGAAGTAGACGTCGCCGATCGACACGCCGTAGAGCCCGCCGACGAGCTTGCCGTCGCGCCACGCCTCCGCCGAGTGCGCGAGCCCACGTTCGTGCAGCTCCGCGTAGGCGGCGCGCATCTCGCGCGTGATCCACGTGCCCCGCTGGCGCGGCCGCGGCACCGCGGCGCACGCGCGCATCACCTCGCCGAACGCCGTGTCGAAGCGGATCTCGTAGTCGCGACGGCGGACGATCTTCTTCAGGCTGCGGGGCACGTGGAGCGTCGCGGGATCGAGCACGAAACGCGGGTCGGGCGAGTGCCACCAGATGGGCTGCCCCTCGCTGTACCAGGGGAAGATGCCCCGGCGGTAGGCCTCGACGAGGCGCGCCGGCGCGAGGTCCCCGCCGACCGCGAGCAGCCCGCCGGCCTCCGCGAGGTGCGGCGGCGGGAAGACCAGGTCGGGGCCGAGGCGGAAGACCGGCACGCTCCCGAAGTTATCGTCCCCAGAGGCTCGGGAGCGGGTCGTCCGCGACGTCGGAGGCGTAGTCGGGCAGGAAGGGCGTCAGGACGTCCCGGATGCGGGCGGTGGCGGCGAGCGCGTCGGCGAGGGGCAATCCCCAGGGGGCGCCCGCGGCGCGCGCGAGCGAGTCGCGGGCGAGCGCGACCACGTCGCCCTCGTGGGGCCAGCCGGGCATCGGGGCGAGCACGTCGGCGGGCAACGCGTCGTAGTACTCGCGGAACTGGCTGGTGGGCGCGAGCACGCCGCGGAGCCCGTGCGCGCCCGCGAGCCCCGCCTGCAGCCGGAGGCACGCGTGCTCGCGCCAGTCGAGCTCGGCGTCGAGCGCGAAGCCCCAGTCGCGCTCCCGGAAGGTGTCGACCCCGTTGGTGATCCAGTGGCAGATCTCGTGGAAGAGCATCTGCGCGGTGGTGTCGTCGGCGTCCAGCGTGTCGCGGGTGCCGAGCTCGAGGAGCCCGGTCCCGTCGGTGGCGGAGAAGATCTTCGGGCTGCGGCGCACGTGGAGCCCGAGCCGGCGCGCCGTCGCGAGCCACACGACGTCGAGCGGGTCGAGATAACGCGCCTGGACGGGCCGTTCGTACACGGCGCCGCCGCTATCACGGTACCATGCGCCATGCCGCTGACCGTCGTGCAGCTCCGGGGGGGCCTCCCCGAGACCTTCCACCCCGTCAGCGCCGCCCTCTCCGACGGCGCGCGCACGCTCTGGTCCGTGGGGCCGGACGACCGCTGCTTCTGGCGGTCGGGCTGCAAGCCGCTGCAGCTCGCGACGTCGCTCGAGCACCTGCCGTCCGACGCCGTCGCCGCGCTCGCCGACGCGGACCTCGCCGTGGGCGCCTCCAGCCACTCCGGTCAGCCCGCGCACGTCGCGCGGGTGCGCGATCTGCTCGCTCGCTTCGGGCTCGCCGAGGAGGGCCTGCGCTGCGGCGCGCACGCGCCCATGCACGAGCCGAGCGCCCGCGACGTCCCGACGCCCGGCCCGGTCCACAACAACTGCTCGGGCAAACACACCTTCATGCTCGCCGCGGCGCGGGCCCAGGGCTGGGACGACGACTACCTCCCCGCGGACCACCCGCTGCAGGTGCGGAACCGCGCGCGCATCCGCGCGTGGTCCGAGGTCGATCCCGGCGTCGCCGTGGACGGCTGTGGCGTCCCGACGTTCCACGTGCCCGTCAGCGGCATGGCCCGCGCGTTCGGGCGGCTCGCCGTCGCGATGGCGGATCGCGACGGCCACCCCGGGCGCGTCGGCTGGGCGATGCAGAAGCACCCGGAGATGGTCTCGGGCCACGGGCGGCTGGACCTCGCCGTCTCCACGCGCGCGGCGGAGCCGCTCGCCTGCAAGGTGGGCGCGGAGGGCCTCTTCGACATCGCGATCCCCGGCCGGCGCCTCGGGCTCGTCGTGAAGGTGTGGACCGGGAACGCCGACGCGCTCGCCGTCGCGGTGAAGGCCGTGCTCGCCGAGGTCGCGCCGGGCGTGCTCGCCGGCGAGTGGCCCTGGGAGACGGTCACCAACGTGGTCGGGCGCGTCGTGGGCGAGCGGAGGGCCACGTGGTCGTGAGCCTCGAGGCCGAGCTCGAGGGCGCGCTCGCCGACGCCGTCGGGGGCGACCCGCCCGGGCCGCACCTCGCGAAGCGCCTCGAGCGGATCGCCCGCGAGATCCTGCTCCGCCGCCGCCTCGGCGCCGCGCGCGTCGTCGCCCACTCGGACGCGCGCGAGACGTGGGTGCAGGTGCTGCTGCCGGCCGCCGGACCGAAGGTGCACGCGATCACCGTGCGAGTCGATTCGCCGCTCGGATAGGCTTGCGCCGCCATGCAGGATCTCCTCCACCCCACCCCCGAGCACCGCATGCTCCGCGAGATGGTCGCGGGGTTCGTCGCCGACGAGGTCGAGCCCCAGGCCGAGGCGCAGGATCGCAAGCAGGAGCTCAACGTCCCGCTGTTCCGCCGCCTCGGCGAGCTCGGGCTCCTCGGCATCACCGTGCCGGCCGAGTCCGGCGGCGCCGGGATGGACGCGGTCGCCGCGGTGATCGCCCACCACGAGATCGCGAAGTCGGACCCCGGCTTCTGCCTCGGGTACCTCGCCCACGCGATGTTGTTCGTCAACAACTTCTACTGGAGCTCGAACGAGCGCCAGCGCGCGAAGTGGCTCGCCCCGGTGCTGACCGGCGAGTGGATCGGTGGCATGGGCATGACCGAGCCCGGCTACGGTACCGACGTGCTCGGCATGAAGACCACCGCCGTGCGGCGCGGCGATCGCTACGTGCTCGACGGGACGAAGACGTTCATCACCAACGGGCCCGAGGGCCACGTGTTCCTCGTCTACGCCAAGACCGAGGGGCGCGTGAGCGCGTTCGTGGTCGACCGCACCTGCCCCGGCTTCCGCACCGGCAACCCGATGCACAAGATGGGGATGCGCGCCTCGACCATGTCGGAGCTCATCTTCGAAGGCTGCGAGGTGCCGGTCGAGAACCTGCTCGGCCAGGAGGGGCAGGGCACCGAGCACATGATGCGCAACCTCGAGATCGAGCGACTCACGCTCGCGGCGATGAGCCTCGGGATCGCCGACCGCTGCCTCGACATCATGGTGCGCTACGCCGACGAGCGCGTCAGCTTCGGCGTCCCCATCAACCGGCACGGCCAGATCCAGCGGTACATCGGCGAGAGCTACGCCGAGACGGAGGCCGCGCGGGCGCTGATCTACAGCGTCGCCCACGACGTGGGGCCCGACCGGCGCAACCGCCTCGGGAGCGACGCCGCCAAGCTGTTCGCCGGGCCCGTGGGCAAGCGCGTCGCGGACGCGGCGATGCAGGTGATGGGCGGCTCCGGCTACTGCACCGAGTACCCGGTGGAGCGCTTCCTGCGCGACGCGAAGCTCGTCGAGATCGGCGGTGGCACGCTCGAGAGCCACCAGAAGAACATCACGAAGGACCTGACGAGGGCCACGTGTGGTTGATCCTCCTCGGGGGCTGCCTGTCCTACGAGGAAGGCCAGGCGCAGGTCGGCGAGCTGAACTGCGAGCTCGCCGAGGCCTGCGATCGCCTCGCCACCTGGGGCTACGACGACGTGGACGCCTGCGTCGAGCACGCCGTGAACGAGCCCTACGACGAGGCCGACTGCGCCGCGTACGACGCGAAGGCCATGCGCGCGTGCATCGACGCGTACGAGGCCGCCGTCGAGGCGTCCGACTGCGACTACGCGCCCGGGGACGAGTGCCGGGTCTGTGGCTGATCGTCGCCTGCGCGGATCCCGTCGACGCCTTCGTCGTGGCTCGCGCCGAGGCCGTCTGCGCCCGGCACGATCGCTGCGGGACGCTCGCGGCGGCGGGCTTCACCGACGAGGCGGACTGCCTCGCCGCCCTGCTCGGCGCCGCGCGGACCGCGAAGCGGGCGCCCTGCCGCGGCTACGCCGACGCCGCCGCGGACGCGTGCCTCGCCGCCTGGGACGAGACGGCCTGCGAGGACGTGCCCGAGCTCTCGGTGTGTGACGACGTCTGTCGTTAGGAGGGCTTCTTGCCCTTCAGCAGCCCGCTGAAGAACCCCCCCGCCGTCGGGGGCGGCGACGCCGGGGGCGGCGGGTTGCGGCGCTCGTGGAGCCGCAGCTCGCGCTGCGCCTCGTGGTTCGCCGGGTCCTTCTCGATCGCCTGGCGGTAGCGCGCGACCGCCTCGTCGAGGCGGTTCTCCATCTTGAGCACCTGGCCGGTCACCACGAGGATCTCGGCCTGCCGCTGAGGCTCCTTCGGCTTGAGCGCGTCGAGCTGCTTGAGCGCCTCCGCGGCCGGGATGCGCTTGGCCAGCCACCCGCAGTGGGCGTGGTAGAGCGCGTGGGGCCAGGTGTACGGGTCGAGCTTGAAGGCCTCGGCGAACTGCGCGTCGGCGCCCTTCCAGTCGCGGTTGCGCCAAAGGATCTCGCCGCGGCGGAATGCGATGCGCGCCGAGACGTGATCGCGGTCGCTGACGAATTGCACACCGTTCGCGCGGGCCTCGAGCATGCGCTGCGCCTCTACGAGCCCGCCGGGCAGGCGGAGCTGCTCGTACGCGGCGTTCACCTTCGCGAAGCAGGCCTCGGCGAGCCCCCGGACGACGGGCGGCGCGTTGAAGAACAGGTCGGGGTGGAAGCGGCGGGAGACCTCGCGGTAGGCGTTGGCGACGTCGGCCTCGGCGAGGGCTCGCTTGTCGCCCACCTCCAGCACGTCGACCGGGTGCGCGTTCTCCATCGCCGCGAGCGCCTCGCGGAGCCGCACGAGGCGCGGATCCTCACGCGTCGACTCCACCTTCGCCGGCGTGCGCGTGCCCTCGTTCACGGGATCGAGCGGGCCGCCGTCCACGACGAGCATGCCGAGCAGGTAGAGCACCTCGACCGCGCGCAGCACGTCGGGACGACGGCCGGCGTCACCGCCGGTGGTGCTCTCGACGAGATCGCCGAGGTCGCGCGCGCGGGGCGCGATGCGGAGGACACGCATCGCGGTGGCGTCGAGCCCCCAGCGGGCCTCGGGCGAGTCGTCCGGGATCCGCGCGCGGACCGTCGCCATGTCCAGCGCGTCCCAGGTGCGCTCGACCTGCGCGGGCGCGCGCGCGCGGCGCAGCCCCGCGGCGATCACCCGGGGGATGGGCTCCGGCAGCGGAAACGAGCCCTGCGGCGGCGTCCACGCGGGGTCGAAGCGCACCTCGCCCCCGCGCGAGCCGATGAGCCGCGCGAGGTACTCGCCGAGCGACTCGGCCGCGGCCTGGAGCGCGCGGTCGGCGGCGTGGCCGGCGAGCACCGCGGCGCCGATGGCGGAGGCGAGCTCGCCCGTCTCCGGGATGCGCGGATCGAGCGAGCGCAAGAGCCCCGGCACGCCCGCGACGTGGACGATGCGCCCGGCACGGAGCCCGACGAGCGCCTGCGAGTCGGCGTGGCGCACGCGGACGGCGCCGGTCGCCTCGATGCGGTGGGCGAGGAAGAGCACGCGCGCGGGCGGGAAGCGCTCCACCGGGCCGGCGACCCGCGCGAGGAACTCGCTGCCGCTCCAGTCGTCGGCGGCGTCCGCGGCGGCGCCCGGCGAGAGCAGCCCGTCGAGCACGCGCCCGAGGCGGTCGGGATCCACCGGCTTCGGCAGGAACCCGGCGACGGCGATCCCCTGGGCGCGGGCGCGGGCGAGCAGGTCGCCGCGGCCGTAGCTCGACACGAGCAGCACCGGGACCGGGCGCGGCATCAGGCCGATGCGGCGGGCGAGCTCGAGCCCGTCGATG
>JBMOQZ010000251.1:0-12511 GCA_049322475.1 Myxococcota bacterium
CGTTCGTCTCGTGCGACGGCAGCGTGACGAACGCGACGATCACGGACTCCGCGGCGTGGGGCGTGTACGTGGACGCGTCCACGCCGGACCTCACGGGGAACACCTACGCGGGCAACACGAGCGGGGACGTGGGGCCCTGATCACGGCTTTGGGGTAGAACTTCGCCGTGACCCCGCCCCCCCGCGCGCCCCACCCCTTCGTCTACACCGTCCTCTACCTGCCCTTCGGGGCGCTCGGGGGCTTCGTCAGCGTCGCGCTCACCTTCCTCGCGACGCGCCACGGCCTCTCCATCACGGAGGGGAGCCTGCTCAACGGCGCGCAGATGCTGACGGCGTGGCTCAAGTGGCTCTGGGCGCCGATCGTCGACGTCACCTGGACGCCGCGCCGCTGGTACGTCTTCTCGACCGCGTGCTCCGCGCTCGGCGTGTTCGCGATGGCGGTGATCCCGCTGGGGCCGGACACGCTCCCGCTGCTCCTCGCGGTGATCGCGCTCGCCAGCCTGATCAACTCGATGGTCGGCATGTCCATCGAGGCGATCATGGCGGAGGCCACGCCGGTGAGCGAGCAGGGCAAGGTCGGCGCGTGGTTCCAGGCCGGGAACCTCGGCGGCGCCGGCTTCGGCGGCGGGCTCGGCCTCACGTTGCTCACCAACCTCGCCGAGCCGTGGATGGCCGGCGCGATCATGGGCGCCACCTTCCTCGCGTGCTGCGGCGCGCTCCCCTTCGTGCCCAACGTGCAGGGCCACACCGCGGGCGCGGGCGCGTGGGCGTCCGTGCGCGGCGTCGTCGGGCAGCTCCGCGAGACGCTCGGCAGCCGCGGCGGCCGCCTCGCCGCGCTGCTCTGCTTCGTCCCCGTCAGCACCGGCGCCGCGCAGGGCGTGCTCACGCAGGCCGCCGTCGCCGCGCACTGGGGCGCCGGCGAGCAACACGTCGCGTGGGTCCAGGGCTACACCGCGGGCGCGTTCACCGTGCTCGGCTGCTTCGCCGGCGGCTGGCTCTGCGACCGCTTCCACCCGCGCGTCGCCTACGCGGGCATCGGCGTGGGCATGGCGATCGTGGCCTTCGCGATGGCGCTCCTGCCGGCGACCCCGGCGATGTACGTCGCCGGCAACGTGGTCTACGCGCTCGTCGTCGGCATGGCCTACGCGGGCTTCACCGCCTTCGTGCTCAACGCGATGGGCCGCGGCGCCGGCGCCACCAAGTACAACATCTACGCGTCGCTCTCGAACTTCCCGATCTGGTGGCTCGGGCTCGTGCTCGGGCGCGTCGCCGACGTGCGGGGGCCCACCGCGCTGCTCTGGGCGGAGGGCGTCTTCGGCCTGCTCGGGGTCGCGCTCTTCGTGGGCGCGGTCAAGCTCTGGCCGGAGACGAAGGCCCAGCCCGCGGCGGAGCCGGCCGCGTGACCCGCCTCCGCGTCGACGCCGCGGTCGGCGACGTGCTCGACCGCATCACGATCCTCCGCATCAAGCTCGACCGGGTGGCCGGCGACGTGGCCCGCGACAACGTCGCCCGCGAGCTCGACGGGCTGCTCGCCGCCTGGGCCGCCGCGCGCCTCCCCGCGCCCGAGCAGGTGCCCGAGTACGGCGCGCTCGCCGACGCGAACCTCGCCCTCTGGGAGGTCGAGGACGCGCTCCGCGCCCACGAGGCCCGCGGCGAGTTCGACGGCGCCTTCGTCGCCCGCGCCCGGAGCGTGTACCTCACCAACGACCGGCGGGCGGCGCTCAAGCGCGCGGTCAACCAGCGCTACGGCTCCGCGATCCGCGAGGAGAAGGTGCACCCGCGTTACGGGGACCCGCGATGACGCGGCTCACCCACGTGGACGAGGCGGGCGACGCCCGCATGGTGGAGGTCGGCGACAAGGCCGTCACTCGCCGCACCGCCACCGCCGAGGGCTTCGTGCGCATGGCGCCCGAGACGCTCGCGCTCGTGGTCGAGCGCCGCGCGAAGAAGGGCGACGTGCTGGGCGTCGCGCAGATCGCCGGCATCCAGGCCGCGAAGCGCACGGGCGAGCTCGTCCCGCTCTGTCACCCGCTCCCACTCGACGGGATCGACGTCACGCTCTCGCCGGTGGCCGACGGCGTGCGCATCGAAGCGACGGTGCGGTGCACGGGCCGGACCGGGGTCGAGATGGAGGCGCTCACCGCCGTGTCGGTGGCGGCGCTGACGGTGTACGACATGCTGAAGGCGGCGGAGAAGGGCATGCGCATCGAGGGCGTCCGGCTGTTGCACAAGGCCGGCGGCAAGAGCGGCGAATGGCGCCCCTGATCCTGCTGGCCTGCGCCTCGGAGGAGCCGGTGGTCGAGGCCTGCGAGACCTGCGACGGCGACTGCGAGGAGGCCTCCTTCCCCGTGGGCGCGGCCTCCCACGTCGAGGGCGAGGTCGACTACGAGCAGGTGCCCCCCGTCGGCGGCGACCACGCCGGCTGCTGGGCGACCTGGGGCGTCCACGACGAGGCCGTCCCCGACGAGACCTGGGTGCACAACCTCGAGCACGGCGGCGTCGTGTTCCTGTGGGACTGCGCCGACTGCGAGGCCGACGTCGCCGCGCTGAACGAGTGGGTCGCCGCGCTGGAGCAGGGCTCGGCGCTCTCCACGCCGTACCCGGAGATGGACGCCGCCTTCGCCGCCGTGTCCTGGGGCCACCGGCTCCTGCTCGGCTGCCTCGATCTGGACGCGTTCCAGGCCTTCTACGACGCCAACCTCGACCAATCGCCCGAGCCCGGCGTCCGGGTCGAGCCGACGTGCGGCGACACCGGCGAGACGCGCTAGAGCGCCTCCTCCTCGACGCCGGTCCCCATCTGGTCGATCGTCTCGACCTCGCCGAAGCTGCGGGCGGGCGGGAGCGACTGCGCCGTGGCGACGATCGTGCCGCCCAGCCAGCGGAGCTCCGAGCGCAAGAGCACGCCGTTGCCGTCGACGTCGAACCGCGCCTTGCCGGCGTCGCCCTCGAGCGTGTAGCGCGTCACCGGCACTTTTTCGCCGCCGACCTTGATCGTGCCCTCCTGGCCCTCGCCCAGCGTGCCCGACAGGACCTCGCCCGTCTCGACGAGCACGAGCGAGAAGGGGCCGGGCGCCTGCAGCGCGCGGGCGCGCACGGGGTCGAAGAGGTCGAGCGTGGACATCTGCGCGGTGAGCTGCTTCTCCTCGGGGCCGTCGCCGTCGACCACGATCACGCGCCAGGCGCCGCCGGGCAGCTCCATGCCCTGCACCTGCGACACGTTGCCGTTGGCGTCCACCGAGGCGGTGAACTGCGCGCCGCTCGACGACGTCGTCCCGCTCGCCCGGCACGCGAACGCCGCGCCCGCCGCGCTGAGCGTCGTGTAGCTCTCCACCACGCGGCGCTCGCCGCTCGCCCGCGGGATCCAGCGCACGGTGACGTCGCGGGTGCCGACCTTCTCGCCGTCGAGCGCGAGGTCGTACGTGATCTGCTGCTGCGAGGGACCCGCGAGCGCGGCGGCGACGAATACGAGCATCGACGTCTCCCTTAGCGGTCGGGCCGGACCTGCGCTATTGCCCGGTCGGATGCGCGCCTGGGACCTGCGCTCGTCGCTGCGGCGGCGGCTCGAGTCGGAGCGGGGGGCCCCCCTCCCGCGCGGGGACGGCCGTCGCGTGGCGCTCGCCTACCCGTCGCCCTACCGCGCGGGCATGTCGTCGCTCGGGTACCAGTGGATCGCGACGCAGCTCGCCGACGCCGGCTTCTCGGTCGAGCGCGTGTTCCTGCCCGACGACGTCGAGGCGTGGCGCAAGGCGCGGCTCCCGCCGCTGTCGATGGAGACGGGCACGCCGCTCTCCGAGTTCCCGCTGATCGCGTTCAGCGTCGCGTACGAGCTCGAGATCGGCGGGGTCGTGCAGATGCTCGACCTCGCGGGCATCCCGGCGCTGCGCGAGGCGCGCGGCGAGCGCGATCCGCGCGTGCTCGTCGGCGGCCCGCTGACCTTCTCGAACCCGCTCCCCGTCGCGCCGTTCTGCGACGCGATGCTGCTCGGCGAGGCCGACGACGTCGTCGCCGACGCGGTCGCCGGCTTCTTCGCCCACGGGGACCTCGCCCACGTCGCCTCGCTCCCCGGCGGCTTCGTCCCGGACGCGGCGGAGCGCCTGCCGGCGGTCGCCCGCGCCGACGACGCGCGGCTCCCCGCGCGCTCGCGCATCTGGTCGCCCGAGACCGAGCTGCACGACATGTTCCTGCTCGAGGGCGAGCGCGGCTGCCACCGCGCCTGCACCTTCTGCGTCATGCGCCGCAGCACCAACGGCGGCATGCGGCTCGTCACGCCGGACGCGCTGCTCGCGCTGGTGCCGCCTGAGGCGCCGCGCGTGGGCCTCGTCGGGGCGGCGATCTCCGATCACCCGCGCCTCGTCGAGCTCCTCGCGGCGCTCGTCGAGATGGGCAAGGGCATCGGCATCTCCTCGCTCCGCGCCGACCGGGTGGCGCTGAAGCCCGACATCCCGCGGCTCCTTCGCGCCGGCGGGTACAACACGCTCACCGTCGCGAGCGACGCCGCGTCGCAACGGCTCCGGCGCACGATCCAGAAGGGCACCACCGAGGCCCACCTCCTCGCGTGCGCGGAGGCCGCCCGCGAGCACCGCTACAAGGTGCTGAAGGTCTACATGATGGTGGGGGTGCCCGACGAGACCGACGACGACGTCGAGGAGCTGATCGCGTTCTCGCGCCGGCTCGCCGACATCCACCCGGTCTCGCTCGGCATCGCCCCGTTCGTGCCGAAGCGCAACACGCCGCTCGACACCGCGCCGTTCGCGGGCGTCCCGGTGGTGGAGCGGCGGCTCGCGCGCATCGAGAAGGGGCTCCGCGGGTCGCGCGCGGACGTGCGGCCCACGTCGGCGAAGTGGGCGTGGGTCGAGCACCTGCTCGCCCAGGGGGGCCCGGAGGCCGGGCTCGCGGCGATGGAGGCGGTGCGCGCGGGGGGGACCTTCGCGGCGTGGAAGCGCGCGTACCGCGACGTGGACCCCGCCGCCGCGCGGCCCTGGCAGGCATACGACGCGCCGGTGGCGTGACGGACGGATCGCGGTCCCGCCGCCGGGTCGATGAAAAGACCCGGGCCGGCGAGGTGGCACACGTGTTGCTGCTACGGTGGACCCCACCCGGAGACTCCATGCTCGTCCTGCTCCTCGCCGCCTGCCCGTCCGAGAGCCCCGGGAAGGAGTCGTCGGACCCCGGCGATCTCGCCGCCACCGCGGAGAAGGTGGGCGACTGCAAGTCCAGCGCGGCGAAGTCCGCCGAGCCCGACAGCGGCTACGTCGCCGAGTTCTCGATGTCCGCGGAGGTCGTCGGCGACGACGTGGTCCTGCACATGGTCGACGTCGACGCGAACTGCTGCCCGAGCCCCGGCGCCGCGATCAGCACCGACGGCTCGACGATCACGGTGGACTTCTCGGACGTGACCGCCGACACCGCCTGCGACTGCAACTGTGTGTTCGACTTCGACGTGACGATCGCGGACGTGCCGTCGGGGACGTGGACGCTGGACGTGTACGACGACGGGGTGTCGCGGGGGACCCTCGAGGTCACCGTGCCGTAGCGGTGCGGCACGCTGACCGCTGGCAGCTCAGCTGCCTTCGATCATCGTCTGCAACGCCGCGAAGTCCCGCTCCACCGGACGGATCGCCCGCATCCACGTGTCGGGCTCGCCGAGGTCGACCCCCAGCTCGTCGCGCGCGATGGGCTCGGCCCACTCGTCGCCGGTGCGGCGCAGGAGCCGCTCGTAGCCGGCGAGCCCCGCGGCGCCCTGCGGCCGGAAGGTCTCGTAGACGAGGTTCGCGAAGAGGTACCCGAAGGTGTAGGGGAAGTTGTAGAACGACAGGCCGGCGATGTAGAAGTGCAGCTTGCTCGCCCAGAACATTGGGTCGACCGCCTCGACCGCGGGCCCGTACCAGCGCGAGAAGATCGCCACCGTCTCCTGCTCCAGCGCCTCGGCCTCGAGCGGGCCCGCCGCGCGGAGGCGGTAGAACGCGCGCTCCAGCTCGAAGCGCGCGGGCACGTTGGCGAGGAAGGCGAGCGCGTCGCCCATCGAGCCGTCGAGGAGCCGCAGCCGCTCGTCCGCGTCGGTGGTCCGCGCGAGCGAGGCCTCGCGCACGAGCGCCTCCGCGAACGTGGAGGCCGTCTCCGCGAGGGTCATCGGCACCCGCCGCTGCGAGAGCGGCACGGCGTGCAGCACCTCGTTGTGGAAGGCGTGGCCGAGCTCGTGGGCGAGCGTGCTCACGCTGCGCGCGTTGCCGCCCCACGTCATGAAGATGCGGCTCTCCTTCGAGAGCGGCACGTCCGCGCAGAAGCCGCCGCCGCGCTTGCCGGCGCGGTCCTCGACCTCCACCCACCGGCCGGCGAGCGCCCTGCGCGCGAAGTCGGCGAAGCGCGGCGAGAACTCGCCGAACTGCGCCACGATGAACGACTGGGCCTCGCCGTAGGGGACCTTGCCCGTGCTGTTCCCGAGACCGGCGACCGTGTCGGCCCAGGTGAGCTTCGGCTGGCCCATGGCCTTCGCCTTGAGCGCGAGGTAGCGGTGCAGGAGCGGCTGCGCCCGGCGCGCGGCCTCCATCATCGCGTCGAGCGTGCGCCGCTCGATCTTCGCGCCGGCGAGCGGCTCCTCGAGCTCGTCGAGCTTCCGGCGCTCGTTCAGCACCATCCGCGTGCCGGTGATGTGCGTCAGCGCCTTCGCGCATCGGTCGGCGAGGGTGCGCCAGCCGGCGACGTAGGCGGCGTGGGCCCGATCGCGCGTGGCCTTGTCGTCGTGCGACACGAGCGGCGCGAGCTGGCCCGGCGACAGGAGCTCCTCGCCGTGGCCGCGGTCGAAGGGGATCTTCAGCGCGCCGCTCTCGACGTCGTAGAGCTCGCCCCAGGCGAGCAGCCCGTCGCGGGCGAGCTCCGTGGCGAGCGCCTCCTCCGCCTCCGGGAGCCGGAAGCGCGCCAGCCGGCGCTTCTCGAGCAACATGCCGCGCATGTGGTCGATCTCGGGGCGGGCGAGGAGCGCGTCGAAGTCGGCGGCGTCGCCGAAGGCGATCCGCGCGTTCGGGACGACGAGCGCGCGGCTGTAGCGGTTGCCCAGCTCGGTGACGCGCGACTCGGCGCGGATGGCCGCCTTGCCGGTGGCGTCGGCCGCGGCGTGGCAACCGGCGAAGGTCCCGACCTGCTCGAGCCGCCCCGACAGCTCCTCGAAGTCGAGCAACAGCTGCGCGAACGCGGCGGGGTCGGGGTGGGCGGGCAAGGCGTCCGCGCGGGCGACGAGCGCGTCGAGGTCGCGCTGGAGCGCGTCGGCGGCCTCGCGGAAGGCGTCGCCGGCGGGGCCGCCGGGCAGGATCGCGTCGAGGTCCCAGGTCTCGGAGGGGGCGTAGGGCATGCCCGCCTGCTAACGCCTCGGGCGAGCCTCGGCGATTATCCGCGTTGTACCCAGCGCTTCGCGATTCGTCAGCGCGGAGGCTCCTGCGGGCCGCGCAGGGCCTTCGGGAAGGCGACCTTCGCCGCGTCCGACGCGGCTTCGATCCGCGCGAGGAGCGCGCGCACGGGCGCGTCGTTCAGGCGCTGAAGCGTGCGGATGCGGGCCATCTCCTCCTCGGTGGGGACGACCGCGTTGGGGTCGACGGCGAGCACCTCGCGGCGGAGCGACTCGGCGACCATCCACGCCGCGCCAACGCGCGACGGGACCTCGTGCGGCGCCCGCGTGGGGCGGGTCGGCTGCTGCTTCACGGTGTTCGCGACCGACTGGGGGTCGGTCTTCCCGATGAGCGCGACCATCTCCTCGAGCTCGAAGAGGCCGTCGCCGTCGGCGTCGGCCTCTTTGAACGGCGGCATCTCCCAGTCGAGCCGCTCGTACTCCGCGGCGCGCACGCGGCCGTCGCCATCGGTGTCCATGCGGGCGAAGCCGGGCTCGAGCGCGGCTGTCACGCTCCACCGGGGCTCGCCGCAGCCGACGAGCAGGAGCGCGAGCGTCACCGCTTCTCCTGCAGGTCGAAGTAGCCGTGTTTCTTCATCGTCGCCTTCAGCTCGGCCGACACTTGGGGCTGGCCGGTCTGCAGGTACTCGACGTCGCGCATCCAGGCGACGAGCTCTGTGCGCAGCCGGGCGGCGTCGGCGTCGCTCGTGCCCTCCCCCCGGACGAAGCCCGGCCCGTCGAGCCGCGCCGCCTCGATCACGTCGGCGACGTAGGGCGTGTCGGCGCCGATGCCCCACCACGTCAGGTGGGCGTCGCCCTGGCCGCGCGCGGAGAGCGCGACGAGGTGGAAGCCCGCCTGCGTGAACGCCACGGGCTTGCCCTCGAAGGGCGGGGCCCCCTCTTCCTGCGGGAGGAGGGCCGACGTGAAGCTCTTGCCGGCGAGCCCCGCGGGGAGCTCGGCGCCGGCGAGCTCGAGCAGCGTCGGCGTCACGTCGAGGAGCTCGACGACGCCGCTCACCCGGCGCCCGCCTTGGGCCCCGCCCGGCAGGCGTACCATGAGCGGCACGCGGATCTCGGCGTCGCCCGTGCCGCAGCAGTGGTTGAAGATTCCGTCCTCGCCGAGCTGCTCGCCGTGGTCGGCGATGACCACCACGATCGCCTCGTCGAGCACCTTGCGCGACTCGAGCTGGGCCATCAGCACGCCGAACATGGCGTCGCCGTAGGCGACCCCGCCGTCGTAGGCGCCGCGGATCTGGGCGAGGTCGGCCTCGGCCAGCTCGATCGGCTCGACCCCGGACGCGCGCGCCATCTCGAGCAGGCGGGCGCGCGACTCGGGGCTCCGCGGGCGGAGCTCGAGCTGGTAGAGCTGCTCGAGCTCCTGGGTGTCGGCGTAGAGGCGGCCGTCGATGGCGCGCTCGGTCGAGGACCCGATGGCGTTGAGGCCCGGGCCGTCGTGGGAGCGGTCGACGAAGGCGAGGCCGTACGGCGACGGCTTGATGTAGGGCGTGTGCGCGTCGTACCCGTGCACGAGCACGAACCAGGGCTTCGTGCGGTCGAGGCCGTCGATCCACTGGAGCGCCATCGGCCCGGTGTGCCAGAGCGAGGCGAAGTCGACGGCGGACTCGTAGAGCTCGAAGCCCCGGTCGAGCCCCATCTCCGGGCGCATGCCGCCCCCGCCCACGAACGCGGCGGTCTGGTACCCGTAGACCGACAGCACCTGCGCGATCGTGGGCATCGTGGTGTTGAAGCCGCGCCCGAACTGCACCTCCGAGGGGTAGCGGCTCGTGAACAGGCTCATGTGCGAGAGCGGCGTGTTCGTGGCCTGCGAGTACGCGTGCTCGAAGACGATGGCCTCTTCGGCGAAGCGGTCGAAGTTCGGGGTGAGGCCGTCCGCGTTGCCGTACGCGCCCAGCCGATCGGCGCGCAGGGTGTCCATCGACACCAGCACGATCGGGGGCGGGCCCACGCGCTCGTCCGCCTGCGCGCACCCCCCGAGCAAACCGATCATGAACACGACGCTACGCACTCAAAGGAGTCTATCGCTACTCCTCCAGGTACGTGTAGCCCTCCAGCCCGTTCTGGTAGGCGGTGATCATCTTGGCCGCCTCCTCCATGGTCATGCGGCCCTCCTTCAGCGCGAGCTCCGTCGCCCGGCGGACGGCGCGCACGAGGTCGGCCTTGCTGAACTCGACGTAGCGCAGGACGTCGGTGACGGTGTCGCCCTCGATGACGTGATCGATGCGGTAGTTGCCGTCGTCGTCCACCGATACGTGCACCGAGTTCGTGTCGCCGAAGAGGTTGTGGAGGTCGCCGAGGATCTCCTGGTAGGCGCCCACCATGAAGATGCCGAGCAGGTACGGCTTGCCGTCGGGCGCGTGCAGCGGGAGCACGTCCTTCACGTCGCGCAGGTCGATGAAGCGGTCGATCTTGCCGTCGCTGTCGCAGGTGATGTCGGCGAGGATGCCGCGCCGCACGGGCTCCTCGTTCAGACGGTGGATGGGCATCACCGGGAAGAGCTGGTCGACCGCCCAGCTGTCCGGCGCGCTCTGGAACACCGAGAAGTTGCAGAAGTAGGTGTCGGCGAGCGACTTCTCGAGGCCCTCGAGGTCGTCCGGCACGTAGGTCTGCTGCCGCGCGATCGACAGGATCTTCTGGCAGCTCTGCCAGAAGATGCGCTCGCCCCGGGCGCGCTGGCGCAAATCCAGCAGGCCGAGGTTGAAGCGCGAGAGGATCTCCTCCTTCGCGGCCAGCGCGTCGTGGTAGGCCTCCTGGTAGTTCTTGCGCGTGAGCCCGTCGTGGATCTCCTTGAGCTCCCACAACACGTCGGGGTCGTCCTCGAGCAGCGTCACCTCGTGCTCAGCCGCGGGGAACTCCGTCACGCCGAGGACGTTGAACACGAGCACCGCGTGGTGCGCGGCCATCGCGCGGCCGCTCTCGGTGACGATGCTCGGGTGGGGCACGTCCGCGTTGTTGCAGGCCTCCGCCACGGCGGCGACGACGTCGGCCGCGTACTCGTCCACCGTGTAGTTGACGGAGGACTCGAAGTTGGTGCGGCTGCCGTCGTAGTCGACGCCGAGCCCGCCGCCGACGTCGAAGTAGCGCATGCGCGCGCCGAGCTGGTGGAGCTCGACGTAGATGCGCGTCGCCTCCTGCAGCGCCGACTTGATCGACCGGATCGAGCTCACCTGCGAGCCGATGTGGAAGTGCAGGAGCTGCACGCAGTCCAGCATCTCGCGCGACCGCATGTACTCGATGCCCTCGACGATCTCGCCGATGGTGAGGCCGAACTTGGCGCGGTCGCCGGCGCTGCCCTCCCAGCGGCCGGAGCCCTTCGACGACAGCTTCGCCCGCACCCCGATCGTGGGGCGCACGCCGACGCGCTGGCTGATGTCGCACACGAGCTTGAACTCGGAGAACTTCTCGACGACGATGATCGGGTTGCGACCGAGCTTCTTCGCCATGAGCGCGGTCTCGATGAACTCGGCGTCCTTGTACCCGTTGCAGACGATGAGCGCCTCGGGGTCGTCCATGAGCGCGAGCACGATGAGCAGCTCGGGCTTGCTGCCCGCCTCGAGCCCCATGTGGAATGGCTCCGCGAAGCGGACGAGGTCCTCCACCACGTAGCGCTGCTGGTTGACCTTCACCGGGTAGACGCCCCGGTAGTGGCCGCGGAACTCGTACTCCTTGATGGCGTTGTGGAACGCCGTCGCGAGCGTGCGGATGCGGTACTTCAGGATGTCCGTGAAGCGGATCAGGATCGGCAGCGAGATGCCGCGTCGCTCCAGATCGTCCACGAGCCCCTTGAGATCGATGCCGCCGCCGCGCGGCCCCGCGGGCGTGACCTCGATGTTCCCCGCGTCGTTGATGCGGAAGAAGTCCCGGCCCCAGTTGCGGATGTTGTAGAGCTCGATGCTGTCCTGGATCGACCAACCGCCGCGCATCGCGTGCACCCCACGAGGGGCGCCCGCATAACTCGCTTCAGGGCGCCTTCTTGGCCTCGGGTACCGGGATCGAGAAAACATTGCTTGGAGCTCGAATTCCCGTGATCGCGAGCGTGGGTCCGCCGGGCCTCAGCTCCTTCGGCCAGGCGTAGGGGGCGAAGGTCACCTCGGACCGCCCGTTCCAGCGGGTGCCGTCCCACGCCTTCACGCGCTTGCCCGTGTCGCTCGGGGGGCCGAAAAGCGCGGTGAACACCTCGCCGTAGGCGTCGGTCAGCTCCTTGAGCGCGACCGGGAAGTACTCGCGGTGCACCACGAACGGGCCCACGCCCGCGTCGAGGAGCGCGCGCAGGTCGGCGGCGTCGAAGCGGAAGGTGCCGTCGAGCTCGCCGCGCTCGAGGCGCTGCATCTCCACGAGGAAGCTGTTGCCGGCGACGAAGGTGTCCCACGCGTCCGGCCGCACCCGATCGACCCACATCGCGTGGCCGGCGAGCAGGGCCTTCCCGTGGAGCGTCTGGTAGAGCAGGTGCGACTGCGCGCTCGCGACCTGCGGCGCGATCGGCGGCTCGATCACGATCTCGCCGGGGGCCTCGCGCAGGCGGACGTAGAAGGGCTCGGGCCACTCGGCCTTGCTGAACTGCACGCGCCAAGGCGCGCCCTGCAGCTGCAGCTGAAGCGGGATCGACAGCGCGAGGAGGACCCCCACCCACGCCCGCCGCGCGACCAGCACCTCCGCGCCGCGGGCGGCGAGCGCCACGAGCGCCACGTTGAGCACGACGACGTGGCGGTAGGGCCACCAGAAGCGCCGGAGCGGGCCCGCGAGGCCGTAGATGGCCTCGTAGGGCCCGTTCGGCACGAGCGACCCGGCCATCAGCAGGGCGAACAGGGCCGCGACGGCGGCGAGCCCCACGCTCATCCAGCGGCGGTCGCGCCGGAAGAGCCCCACCACGGCGAGCGCGCAGGTCGTGAACGGGAGCGCGAGCCCCGCGTGCCGCCCGCCGGTGACGAGGAACGGCACGGCCGGCCAGGTGGAGTCGGCGACGGACTCCGGGTGGGGGAACGCGTCCTCGCCCGTCCCGGGGATCGCCCCCCAGTGGCGCAGGAAGATCCACAGGAGCGGCGCGACCAGCGCGAGGTACGCGCCGGCGAACACGGCGAGCCCCCGCGCCGGCGCCGCGTCGCGGGCGCGCACCCAC
>JBMOQZ010000252.1:0-12461 GCA_049322475.1 Myxococcota bacterium
CGGCGCCGGAGCGCGGCGGGGAGCCGGTCCGCCCAGTCGGGCGCGGGCGGCGGCAGCGGGCCGCGCGCGGTGTGCCAGAACAACGTGGCGCCGCGCCAGCCGGCGTGCGCGTCGGCGACGAGCTGCGCGAACGCCTTCCCGCCGTAGTTGCCCTCGGCACGGAGCCCGTGTCCGGCGAGCCGGGCGACCGCGTCGCGGCCGGCGTCGGTCGCGAAGCCGTAGCCGCGCCCGAGCTGCGTGCGCCGGATGACGATGGGCGCCGGCGACACGCTCCCGTGCCGCGCGGCGAGCGCCCGCACCATCGCGTCGAGCCGGGCACGCAGGCTCAGCACCCACTCCACGACGGCGACGGCGTGGATCTCGCACCGGATCCCGGCCCGCCCGAGCCCGTAGGAGAGGCCCACCGCCGTCCCCCCCGAGCCGAGGGGCACGTAGATGCGCCGCGGCGTGGGGAGCTGCCGCGCGGCGATCTGCTCGGCGAGCTCGAGGCCGGCGAGCGCCATGCCGGCGTTGCCGAAGGGGTCGCTCGCGCCCGGCGCCACGAACGGGACGGACCCGATGGGGAGGCCCACCGCCGCGGGCGCCTTCACCGCGAGCGCCACGCGGTCGGGGTAGTAGCGGACCGTGGCCGCGTTCGACGCGGTCGCCGCGAGGTTGTCGAGCACCCAGGGGTCGGGCGGGGTCCAGAAGACGTGCGCGTCGAGCGGGCGCCCGGTGGCGCGGGCCGCCATCGACAGCGCGACCAGCTGCCCCGAGCCGATGGCGCCGGCGCCGGCCCAGCGCGGGGCGTCCCGCCAGGGCGAGCTCGCCAGGAGCACGTCGAGCTTGCGCACCTTGCTGCCGCCGGCGAGGGCCTCGATCCGGTCGTCGCGTTTGATGCCCAGCCAGTCGAGGTCGAGCCCGCGCGCCTCCTCGACCGGCGTGGGCGCCGCGACGAAGCCACGGCGCGGGAGCGCTTCGAGGGGCGTCACGTCGGGCCGATAGCTGGCGACGGGGCCGCGGCCATCGGCTGGATAGGGGAGCGCGTGCGATCGCAGGTCGTCGACGTTGCCCGCGGGCTCGCGTTCTGCGCGATGGTCCACTGGCACGCCGCCTGGTTCGCCGACGACGCCGGGCTCGTCGCGCTGGACATGCAGTCGCTGCCCTGGCGCGCCTCCCAGCGCGCGATCGCCGGCACGTTCTTCCTCCTCGTTGGCGTCTCGATGCGCTTCGGATCGTCCGGCTGGCGGCTCGCCCGCATCGCCGCCTGCGCGGCCGTCGTGACCGCGACGAGCGCGGTGCTCGACCCCGGGCGCCTCGTCACCTTCGGGATCCTGCACGCCATCTTCCTCGCCAGCGTGCTCGCCCGGCCGTTCGCGCGGCTGGGCGCGTGGGCGGCGATCCCCGGGGCGCTGGCGGCGGCGGTCGGCGCGACGACGTCCGACCCGCGCTTCGACCACCCGCTGCTGGTGTGGACTGGACTCGGCACCACCGTGCCGCCCACCTTCGATCACCAGCCGTTCGTCTTGTGGTTCGGCGTCGTGCTCGTCGGCATCGCCGTCCCCGTCCCGCGGTGGGAGGTCCGCGCCCCGGCGCTCGCGTGGATGGGGCGGCACAGCCTGTGGCTGTACATGGCGCACGTGCCGGTGTTGCGGGGGATCGTGCTGTTGCTCGCCTGACCGTCAGCCCCGCGCGTCCCTCCACCCGTCCGCGATGGCCCCGATCCGCCCGATCGGGCCGCGCTCGCGGACGACCTGCGCGACGTTCAGCGCGACGATCACGCCGTCGCGCCACGAGGGCTCGCGCAGGCGCAGCTGGCCGGCGACGGCGTGGCGCTGGGCCTCCGGCGTGCGGCGGTCGACCGTGGCGCCGCCCTCGTGCCAGCAGCGCGCCTCCGCCACGAGCCGCGCGCCGCCGAGCCGCAGGCAGAGCTCGACGTCCTCGCAGCCGTGGCGGAAGCGCTCGTCGAAGCGAGCGCTCGCCGGGAGGTGCAGGCACGCGCCCGAGAGCGCGTCGACCCGCCCGCGCCTGACCTGCACGGGTCGCCAGAGCCGCATGCGCATCCCCGCGGACTCCACCCCGTCGGGCCCGACCAGCATGGGCCCGCAGAGGCCGCCGGCGCGCGCGAGCCGGTCGAGGCAGTCGAAGAGCGGCACCGCGTCGTCGTTGAGCAGGATCGCGTCGGGCGTGCGCGCCGCGGCGAGGCCGGCGTTGGCGGCACGGGCGAACCCCTGCCCGCCGCCGAGCCGCACCTTCGCGACGTCGAGGTCGAGGCCGTCGTCGGTGTCGTCGACGACGATCACCGGCCAGCCCTCGCACGCGCGCAGGGCGCGCTCGAGGAGGTCGCGCCGCCTGCGGTGCGGCACGACGACGGTGGGCCTCATCCCCCCTTGGGCTTCGGCGGCGGCTCGTGCCGCGCGACGACGATGCGCAGGCCGGAAACGGGGGCGGCGCCGATCTTCACCGGCGACTTGTCGGCGAGCCCGGCGGGGTCGAGGGGGCCGGGCCGGCCGTCGCCGTCCTCGTCGATGGTGGCCTCGATCCAGATGTTGCCGGTGTTGGCCGGCACCTTCAGCGTGAACGGGCCGGGCTTGTCCACGCTGCCGAAGGCCACGACCTTCGGGTGGCCGCCCGCGCCCGCGGAGTGATCGCCGTCGAACGCGGTGATGCGGATGGGACCCGCCTTGAACCCGCTGAACTCGATGGTGCCCGTGACGTCGAGGCCCCCCGCGCCGTCGCCGGCGCCCTCGAAGGGGTTGCCCGGCGGCGGCTCGGTCGGGACCCCCGGCGGCGGCTCGGCGGGGACGCCTGGCGCGGGCGAGCCGGCCACGCCCGTGGTCTGGGTGCCGCCGGGCGGCGGCGGCGTCGGGACGCCGGGGGACATCGGGGCCGCCTCGGTCGTGGCCTTCTTCGCGGCGGCGTCCTCCTCCGCCTTCTGGAGGATGGGATCGCGGCCGCAGGCGACCATCGTGGCGAGGACTACAAAGGCGGGGCGCATCGTCCGGTACTATACGCTGCGATGACCCGCGCGCTCTCCGCCGCCTTCCGCGTCGTGCTGACGCCCCAGATCCTCCTGATGGTCAGCAAGGTCTACGTGCCCGTGTTGTTCCCGCTGACGCTGCTCATCGCGCTCGCATCGCTGTGGCTCGACCGCGCGCTGGGCTTCGGCGCCGGGTTCCTCCCGACGCCCGCCAACCAGTGGATCGCCCTGGGCTCGCTCGTCGCCGGGCTCGTCATCGTCGGCATCACGTACGCGGAGCTGGTCTTCCGCGGCGAGGGCAGCCCCTCGCCCACCGCGGGCCGCACGATGAAGCTCGTGCGCTCGGGGATCTACGCGTACTGCCGCAACCCGTCGGTACACGGGAAGCTGCTCGGGTTCCTCGCCGTCGGGTTCGCGCTGAACTCGGTGTCGTTCGTCTTCATCCTCGCGCCCCTGTTGCTGGCCGGCTCCCTCTGGGAGAAAGTGGCACGGCAGGAGCCGCAGCTCGTCGAGATCTTCGGCGACGAGTACATCCGCTACAAGAACGAGGTTCCCCTCTTCGTTCCGTGGAAGCTCTTCTTTTTCTGGCGTAAGGTCTGAACCCCTCCGGAGGACACGTGGACATCACCCTTCTCAACCCGCCCGAGCAGCTCCGTGTGTGGGCCGGCATCCCCAAGGCGATGGCCTACGGCGTCTACTGCTTCCCGCCGCTGGGGCTGATGTACATCCAGGCGGCCATCGAGAAGCGGTCCTCCTACAAGGCCGAGATCTACGACCCCGTGGTGGACGACCTCGACTACCCCGCGTTCGAGGCCGAGCTGAAGCGCTACCCGCTCGACCTCGTGGGCATCAGCACGTACACGCACTCGCTGCCCGACGTGCAGATGACGATCAACACGGTGCGGAAGCTCAACCCGAACGCGAAGATCGTGCTCGGCGGCCCCCACTGCTCGATGTTCCCGGACTACGCGATCCAGCTCAAGGGCGCCGACGCCATCCTCACGGGTGACGGCGAGGACGCGTTCCTCGAGATGGCCCAGCGCTACGACAAGGGCCAGAGCTGGGAGGGCATCGAGGGCGTCTGGTTCCGCCAGGACGGCCAGCTGATCAAGAACAAGGACCGCAAGAGCACGAAGTCGCTCGACGCGTACCCCTGGCCCGACCGCTCCCGCACGCGCTACCGCGACTACTACCTGCCCGGCTGCAAGCAGCCGCTGAACACCACCGCGATCACGTCGCGCGGCTGCCCGCACTCCTGCCCGTTCTGCCTCACCTACAAGAAGCAGTACCGGATGCGGGACATCGACAACATCCTCGACGAGATGGAGCACTGCGTCTCCCTCGGCATCACCGAGACCCACTTCATCGACGACCTGTTCACGCCGAACAGCCAGTGGGTGCTCAAGTTCTGCGACGGCATCGAGCGCCGCGGCCTCAAGTTCAACTGGGGCTACAAGACGACGATCGCCGGCACCACGCGCGAGCAGATCCGCCGTTGCCGCGAGACCGGCTGCACGAAGATCCACTTCGGCGTGGAGTCCGCGAACAACGAGGGCCTCGACAAGTGGGGCAAGCACTGCGACACCGACGACGTGCACCGCGTCTTCAAGTGGTGCCGCGAGGAGGGCGTCCGCAGCGTCGCCTACATCATGCTCGGCGGCCCGCACGAGCGCTCGATGGACGAGGCGGTGAAGAACGTCGACGAGATGATCAAGCTCGACGCCGACTACGCCGTGTTCGCCGTCTTCTCGCCGTACCCGGGCACCGAGTCGTTCGAGGAGGGCGCCAAGAAGGGCCTCTTCCCCGCCGACTGCTGGGACCGCATGATGAAGGACCCGCTCTGCGGCGTCGAGGTCCCGGCCTGCTGGGAGGAGCACCTCTCCAAGGCGCAGATCCTCGAGCTCCTGAAGATCGCGCACCGCAAGTTCTACCTGCGGCCGAAGTTCGTCGCGCGCGCGGCCACCAGCCTCGCGTCCACGAGCGAGCTCAAGCGCCTCACCGCCGGCGCGCTCTCGATCCTGAAGCTCGAGCTGCTCAACGACAAGAGCCGCACCGCGCCGGTCTAGCGCGTGCCGGTCACGACGGACGCCCACGACTGCTGGCCCGGCGAGGAATGGGTCGAGGAGCGGTGCGTGGGTGTCCCGACCGCGTGCCCGGACGGGTTCGAGGTCATCGAGAAGGACTGCCGCCACGTGCTCGCCGACGGGCGCGTGGTGGTCGCTCGCAGCCGCAGCGAGGCCCCGTGCGCCGACGGCAAGGTGCCGTACCTCGACGCCTGCTACGGCGAGCTCGTCGTCGCCGGGACGCTCGACAAGGCGCTGATCGGCGCCGAGGTCGCCCGGAACATGGACCGGATCCGGCACTGCTACCAGAAGGAGCTGACCCGGAAGCGCGACCTGACCGGCAAGATCACCGTGAAATTCGTGATCGATCGCGACGGCTCGGTCCGGCAGGCGATCGTCCAGTCCACGACGATGAACGACGCGGACGTGGAGGGGTGCATCACGAACGCGTTCCTCCGCTTCCAGTTCCCGGAGCCCACGGGCGGCGTCGTGGTGGTCAGCTACCCGTTCGTGTTCAAGCCGGAGTAGCGGATGCTCGTCGCCGCCGTGGCCCTCGCCGCCGAGGATCCCGTCGTCACGCTCACCTGGAAGGCCGGGCGCGGGAGGGTCGCCGTCGAGGCGCCCCCGGGCGAGCACGTGGCGCCCGACTCGCCCGCGACGCTGAAGGTCGGCGAGCTCGACGCCGCGCTGCGCGGCGACCCGGGCGTGCTGGCCTTCCCGCTCGCGGCGGGGCCGGTCGAGGTCGAGACGAGCTTCGCGCTCTGCGTGGACGGCGGCACGAGCTGCCGCCCCGTGACCGCGCGGGCGAAGGGCTTCGTGACGGGCAAGGCGGGGTCGCTGGCGATCGCCGTGGCGCGCGCGGAGGCGGTCGCGACGGGCGGCGGCGCCGTCGCGAAGGTGCTCGACTTCGCCGCGGTGTGGTGCCCGCCCTGCAACCTCATGGCCGCCGAGGTGCTCCACGACCCGCTCCCGTGGCCGGTCGAGACGGTGGACGTCGACCAGAAGGCCTCGTGGGCGCTGAAGGCGCGCTACGCGGTCGGCGGCTACCCCACGCTCGTCGCGGTCGACGCCGAGGGGCGCGAGGTCGCGCGGCTCGTGGGCTACCCGGGCGAGGAGGCCACGCGCGCGTGGTTCGCCGGGCTCGCGACCGTCACGCCGCTCCACGCGCTCGACTGCGCGAAGCTCTCGCCGAAGGACGCGGCGGCGGCGGCCCGGCGGCTCGCCGAGGGCGAGAAGGAGGCGGAGGCGCGGGCGTGCCTCGCGGGCGCGGAGGACGGCGTGGACGCGCGGGTCGCGCGGCTCGCGCTCGACGGCGACCGCGCGGCGGCCGAGTGGCTCGTCGCGCACGCGCCGCCGGGCCCCTGGCTCGTGGCGGCGCTGGACGCCGCGCCGGACCTGTGGCCGGGCGCGTCGCCGATGCTCGCCCACCTCGATCCCGTCGACGCCGCGGATGCGTTCGCGGTCGTCGCCGAGCACCTCGACCTGCCGCAACAGCGGCTCGCGTACGCCGCGGCGCTCGCGCTGCTCGAGTCCACGCTCACGGGCGAGCCCGACCGCGACCGCGGCCACGTCACGTTCCTCGCCGACCTGCACGCCGAGCTGGGCGAGCTGGACGAGGCGATCGCGCTGCTCGACCGCTACGCGGCGCAGTACCCCGACGAGTTCACGTTCGAGTTCGCGGCCTCGCGGCTCTTGCTCGACGCCGGGCGAGCCCCGGAGGCCGAGCGGCGCGCGCGGGTGGCGCTCGCGAAGGCCTGGGGCGACCAGAAGCTGCGCGCGGTCGAGCGGCTGGCGAAGGCGATGGCGGCGCAGGGGAAGAAGGCCGAGGCGGTGAAGGAGATCGACGCCGTGCTGGCGAGCGCGGAGCGACCCGCGGCGGACGTGGCGGTGCGGACGCACCGGTACGTGAAGGTGCTCGAGGAGCTGCGGGCGGAGCTTCAGAAGGGGCCGTAGGGACGGCACCCCTCACCCGGCCTTCGGCCACCCTCTCCCCGCTGCGCGGGGAGAGGGGCGTTCTTCCAAAGGTCGGCATGCTCCCCTCGCCCCGCGAAGCGGGGAGAGGGGCTGGGGGTGAGGGGTTCGCTACTTCACGCCCACCCTGGCCAACACCCGGAACCCCTGCGCGTCCGTCACCACCACCTCGACCTCTTCGCCCACCTGCCGGACGACCTCCCCCTCCATCCCGCCGGCGTACACCCCCTCCACCCTCGCGTCGTCCGGCAGCCGCACGAGGGTCCCCGGCCGCACCCCGGGCGGCACCGCGACGGGGACGTCGACGGCGCCGATGCCGCCGGCGAGCGACACCGCGGCGAGCCCGCGCTGGCGCAGCCAGTGGGCGACCCCGAGGCTGCGGGCGCCGGCGGCGCAGTACACCGTGATCGGGCGGTCGCGGGGGAGGTCGCCGACGTGGTGGGGCACCAGATCCATCGGAAGGAGCATCGCCCCCTCGGCGACCCCGCCGGCCAGCTCGCCGGGCTCGCGGATGTCGAGCAGCAGCGAGCCGGGGAGGGGGCGCTCGACCTCGAGGGGGAGGTCGGTCTCCGGCGGCGCCTCCACGACGACCGCCGGCCTCGGCGGGGGCGGGGCCGGCCGCGCCGGCAGGTCCGGCACGAACATCCGGTCGATCGCGCGTCGCAACAGCCGCCGGATCACGGGAACCACGCCTTCAGCACGTCCCGCGCCGCCTCTTCGGGCACGAAGAGGTCGCGCTCGCCGTCCTCGTCGGTGAACCACTTCCACCAGTAGACGCCGCCGAACCACGGCCGCGCCGTCGCCGCGCGCAGGAGCGCCTCGTACGCGCGCGCCTGCAGGTCCGGGTCGTGGCGGCCGCCGTCGCCGTCCCAGGGCTCGCGCGTGCTCCCCTCCGCCGCGCGGTAGCCCGCCTCCGCGAACACGACGGGGCGGCCCTTCGCGACGGCCTCGATCGCGTCGAGGTGCGTCGCCCAGCTCGCCGAGAGCTCCTCGACCGTCGTCCCCTCGAGCGGGTAGTACGCGTCGATGCCGATCGCGTCGAACGCGTCCCAGTCGGCGAAGAGCGCGGGCTCCGCGTACCAGTTCGCCGCGTAGAGCAGCTTCCCCGCGTACACCTTGCGGCACGCCTCCGCGACGCGCGCCCACGCGCCCGGGTTCTCGCGCGACGCGTTCGTGTACTCGAGGCCCACGCACAGCCACGCGCAGCGCGTCTCCTCGGCGATCCGCGCGTAGTGCAGCGCGTAGCGGGTGTAGGCCTCGAACCAGGCGCCCCAGTCGGGCGGGCGGATGTCGGGGTTCCCGACCCCGGTCATGAACTGCCACGACCACAGGTGGGGCTTCATCATCACTCGCAGCCCGCGCGCGTGGCAGTGCTCGACCTGCGCGCGGAGGTCGTCGTCGGTGAGCGTGTCGTCGCCGTCGAAGCGGATCTCGGTCGAGCTCGTGGACGGCGTGTACGCGAACGGGTTGAGCGCGACGTCGCGGACGCCGAGGGCGGCGAGCCGATCGAGCTGCGCGGCGGCCGTCGGGCTTCCGTAGCCGCGCCCGCGCCGATGGATGTGCGCGAGGTTCATGCCGCGCGCGAACTCCGGGGCGAGCGGCACGGGTTTCGGCGACCACGCCGGCCCGGAGACCGGCGGCCGCGTCGCGCACCCGAGCAACCCGAGGCAGAGCCCGCGGCGGGTCAGGTCGTGATCACCCGGTCGAACGACAGCCATCGCCGCATCAGCGTCTTGGTCATCTCGCCGGTGGCCGCCATGTTCACGGCGGTGGTGCCCATCTTCACGTAGTTCGCCGCGTGCGCCGCCTGGATCAGCGGCCAGGGGTGCTTGCGCAAAAACTTCGAGTTGGCGAGCGGGCGCAGCGCGGAGCGCGGCACGAACGACTTCGAGAGCAGCTGCGTGAGCGCGATCCAGAACGTGTCCTCCACCGGGCGCGGGTACTCGAGGTTGATCCGGTGCTGGTAGAAGGTCTTCGTCGCGATGCCCTCGATGTCGTACTCGCTGATGAGGCCGGACTCCAGCAGCTTGTGGTTGAGCTCGCTGCCCGGGAACACCGTCATCGAGAACAGGTAGAGGTCGAACGGGTGCGGGAACTCCGAGATCATCTCGAAGAGCTTCCGCTTGTCCTCCTCGGTCGAGACCGGGTCGTCGAAGATGAGCTGGAAGTGGCCCTTGATGCCGAGCCGGTGGAACAGGTTCGCGATGTCGCCGATGGTCGAGTTCTTCACGCGGCGGTCGTAGAGGTGGCCCGTGACGCGCTCGCTCGACTGCACGCCCATGTAGACGCTGACGAGGCCGGCGTCGCGCAGGCGCGTCATGCGGTCCTCGTTCACGAGCTTCGGCTCGATGAAGACCTCGAAGGGCAGGCCCACGTCGCGCGGGTAGCGCTCGCAGAAGTCGTCGAGCCAGTCGGCCTGGAAGTTGAAGACCTCGTCGTCGAAGCGGATGCGCTTGAAGCCCCAGTGCGTCCGCGCCTGACGGATCTCCTCGACCATCGAGGCGGGCGACCGCACGCGGAACCACTTCTGGCCCGGGTAGACGTCCTTTTTGTAGGTCGAGTTGTAGCAGTAGCTGCACTTGTAGATGCAGCCGCGGCTGCCCATCATCTGGAAGACGGGGTCGCCGTGCATGGGGTCGCCCACGTCGATGCGCTTGCCCCAGATGAAGTACTTGTGGGCGTGGGTCGTGTAGTCGCGGAACGCGAGGGTGTCGAGGTTCTCGACCAGCGGCAAAAGCTTGTTCTTCTTCGCGCTGCCGTCCTTCATGCGCAGCGTGACGTTGCCGGCGTCGGCGAGGTCGTCGCCGTCGCGGAGCTTGTCGCAGAACGCGAGCAGCGCGGGCTCGCCCTCGCCCTGCAGGAGAAGGTCGGCGCTCGCGATGGACTGGGGGCCCGCCATCGTGGGGTGCATGCCGCCCCAGAGCACGGCGACGTCGAGGTTCTGGTGGATGTGCTCGGTGAGGATGCGCGCCGCGTTGTAGTACGCGCTCGCCCGGATGCTGATGCAGACGACGTCGAGCTGCTCGTCGCGGATGACCTTCAGGAGGTTGTCGAGCTCGACGTCCGTGGCGGGGTCGATGTGGTTGGAGATCCAGTCCTTGAAGTAGATCTCGACCGCGTGGTGGCCGCCCTTGCGCAGGGTGGCCGCGAGGATGCGCACCGCGTTGTTCTCGACGTCGTACATCGACACGATGCCGACGCGCGGGCCGCGGCCCTTCGTGCGCGAGACGAGCTGCTCGATCCGATCGTTCATGGGCGGGACCGCCTCCGGGAACGGACAGGGTAGCACCGGTCCCGCCGGGACCAGCGTCGCCCCGGCTACGAAATCAGTGCGCCGCGCGGGCCGCGGGCTCACCCTCGCTCGCGACGTCCTCGTGCATCCACTTCGAGAGGATCGGCGAGAGCACCAGCAGCAGCACGGTCGAGACGGCGCAGGCGAGCCCGATCTGGCCGAACACCTCGCCGTACACGCCGACGGTCTCGATGGGCGCGGGGATGGTCTTCTCGTCGCCGCCGCCGTGCCCGACGCCCGTGAACGTCGCGATGATGCCGGCGAGCAGGCTCGAGAACGAGGTGGCGAGGAACCAGGCGCCCATGACCGTGCTGGCGATGCGCGCGGGGGCGAGCTTCGTCATCGCGGACAGGCCGACGGGCGAGAGGCAGAGCTCGCCGGTCGTGTGGAGCAGGTACCCGACGATGAGCCAGCTCACGCCGACCATGCCGCGCGCATCCGCGTGCGCCGCGCCGTACCAGAGCGCGCCGAAGCCGAGGCCGAGCTGGGCGAGCCCGAGCGAGAACTTGATCGGGGTGTTCGGCTCCATCCGCCGCGAGGCGAGGAAGCCCCACAGCGCGGTGAAGCCGAGCCCGAAGAGCAGGATGAAGATCGGGTTCGCGGCCTGGAAGGTCGAGGCCGGGATCTCCGAGCCGCCCACGCCCATGCCGACGTGCGACGCGTCGACCTGCACGGAGAGCTCGGCCTTCTTCTCGGCCTTGCGCGCCGCCTCGCGCGCGGCGTCGAGGTCGCCGAGCGTGTAGACCTTGCCGCCGATGGTGTGGCCCAGCTGCTCCTGCGTGGGCTCGAAGGTGAGCGTCTGGCCGACGTCCGCCTGCGTGATCACGCGGTCCTCGCGGACGCGGTCGACGTTGCGGTCGGTGAAGTTGTTGATCGAGCTGCCCGCCTGCTCGAAGAAGGCCCAGAAGAGCATCGAGAAGAACATGAGGATGAGCACCACGAACAGGCGCTCGCGCTCCACCCTCGTGCCCTTCAGCGCGTTCATCAGGATGAACGCGACGGCGATCGCGCCGCTGACGAAGAGCACGAGCCCCGGCGGGGTGGCGACCTCGTTCATGAAGCTGGCCGCGACCTGCACGAAGGGGCTGTCCGCGGACGAGAGCTTCTCGATGTACTCGGGGGGGATGAGGCGGATCGTACGGGCGGAGGACACGAGCCAGGCGAGCGCGGGGACGACGAGCAGCGTGCCGGCGACCACCGCGGGCACCGTCGGGACGCCCGCGATCGTCTTCGGCGCGTCCGCGGGCGGCTGGCCGGCCTCGCCGGGGATGCCGCCCTTGTTCAGCGCGGCGAACGCGATGCCGCCGGAGATCGCCAGCGCGAGCGCCACGAACGCGTTCACGGCGAGGAGGATCGCGTCCTCCTGCAGCGCCACCATCGAGATCGCCGTCGCCAGCGCGCCCACGAGGATCAGGCCCTGGGCCACCCGGGTGGGGACCGCGAACACGGCGAGGCCGACGAGCATGCCGATCGTCGCGAGGCCAAAACCGTAGTGCCAGCCGAAGGTCTCGCCGACGTAGCCGCAGAGCAAGGGCGCCATCGCCGCGCCGAGGTTGATGCCCATGTAGAAGATGGTGAACCCGCCGTCGCGCGAGCTCCCGCCGTCCTTGTAGAGGCCGCCGACGATGGTGGAGATGTTGGGCTTGAAGAACCCGTTGCCGACGATGAGGAGCGCGAGCGCCACGAAGAACGCGGTGTCGTTCTCGAGGGTCATCGTGAGGTGGCCCGCGGCCATGAGCAGGCCGCCGAGCACCACCGCGCGCCGGGCGCCGAGCAGCCGATCGGCGAGGATGCCGCCGAAGAACGGCGTCATGTAGACCAGCGCGGTGTAGGCGCCGTAGACGGCGTAGGCCGCCTTGTCGCCGTACCCGAGGAAGCCCTTGATCATGTAGAACACGAGCAGGGCGCGCATGCCGTAGTAGCTGAAGCGCTCCCACATCTCGGCGAAGAACAGGTTGAACAGGCCGGTCGGGTGGCCGAACAGGGTCGGGTGGTCGGCGGGGGCGGTCGAGGACATGGGGCTCCCGGTGCCGGGGTGGACGGCGGCGGCGAATCCTACCCGAAGCGGCGTCGCCGTGCCCGCTTGCGCCGGAGCGCCGCGGTGTCCCATGCTTCCTCCCATGCGCCCCGGCGACGCCCTCGCGAGACGCCTCCTCGCGGTCGCGCCGGCGCTCCC
>JBMOQZ010000253.1:0-12216 GCA_049322475.1 Myxococcota bacterium
GACGGCGCCGTCGCCGGCGTGGTGGGGGTGGGCGGCAGGCTCGCGCTCCGCGGGGTCGCCGGCAGCGTCTCTTCGGAGCGGTCTCGATCCCGACGGTGAGTGTCTCGACCGGGGTGCGTGCCGCGGCCGGACGCGTCCGTGTCGAGCCGGCCCTCCGCCTCGTCGTGGATCTGCGGCGCGCCGAGCTCGTGACGCGGTCCGACGTCGTCACGCTCACGCCCTTGGCGCCCTATGCGGGGATCGGGAGCGGCGCGCCCTCGTCCCGGTAAGGGAGATCCTAGGGCACACGGACGGGCATGATGGAGGCGTGATCCTCGCGCCGCTGATCGCGTGCCTGCCGGAGTCGCCTTCGCTTAGGGTTGCTCCGTCCGTGACGCTGGACACCCGCGTGGGGACCGTCGCGACCGTGCGCTGGACGTCCCACGAGGCGGGGGACGCGCGCCTCGAGGTGGGCGCCGACGACCACTACGGGCGCGTGGTGGAGGGCTGGTCCTCCGCGGACGGGCACGAGCACAGCGTGGTGCTCGCGGGGCTCGCCGGAGGCGAGGTCTGGCACTGGCGCGCCGTCACGCGGACGGACGCCGGCGACGAGGTGTCCGACGACCAGCTCTTCGCGCCGCCCGCGCCTCCGCCGGAGGTGCCGTCGTTCGAGGCCTCGGGAGAGACCGACGGCTACGTGCTGGTGACCGTCGTGGCCTCCACCAGCGCGGTCGTGCTGCTCGACGACGAGGGGCGGGCCGTCTGGTGGTACGTCCCCGCCGACGGGATCGTCGTGACGCAGGCGCGAATGGCGGCGAACGGGCGGGACGTGCTGCTGCTGGAGGCGGACGCGAACCTCGTCGCGGACCTCGGCACGATCGTCCGCGTCCCGCTCGCCGGCGGCGAGGTCGTGCGCACGCGCGCCGAGCGCGCGCACCACGACTTCGTCGAGCTCGACGACGGGCGGCTCGCCTACCTGCAGGTGGAGATCCGCCCGTTCGAGGGCGAGGACGTCGCCGCGGACGGCGTGGTGGAGCTGGACGAGGCCACGGGCGCGACCGAGGTCGTCTGGAGCGCGTGGGACACGCTCCCGACCGACGAGATCGACCCCGCGCTCCGCTTCTACGAGGACGACGTCGACTGGACCCACGCCAACGCGCTGGTCCACGACGCGGACGACGACCGCTACTGGGTGAGCCTCCACAACCTCGACGCGCTGGTGCTCGTCGACCCCGGGAGCGGCGAGATCGTCCACCGCTTCGGCGAGGGGCCGAGCGACGTCGCGCTGACCGCGGGCGAGCCCTTCCACGGGCAACACGGCCCCGCGCTGGTCCCGGAGGGCTTCGTCGTGTTCGACAACGGAGACCCGACCACCGGCTCGCTGGCCTCGCGCGCGGTCGAGTACGCCGTCGACGAGGCGGCTGGGACGTGGCGGGAGGTGTGGTCCTTCGCGGGCGACCGGGCGTTGTGGTCGCCGTTCCTCGGCAACGTCGAGCGCCTCGGCGACGAGTCCACCCTCGTGAACTGGGGCGGGGCCGGGCGGCTCTCGCGGGTGGGGCCCGACGGTTCCGTGGGCTGGCAGGCGGACGTCGAGCTGGGCGCGGCGCTGGGCTTCGCGCACGTCGTCCCCGACGTCGGCGGCGCGCCGTGAGAACGTCGTGATCCTTCCCCGTCCCCCTCGGCATGTTCCCGCAGCATGATCAGGGTGGCGAGCGAGCACGTGGACCTCGAGGCGATGCGGCGCGGCGAGGCGGCGGCCTGGCTCGAGGTCGTCGACGCGTGGATGCCCGTCGTGCTCGGGTGGTGCACGCGGCTCGGCGGTCCCACGGTCGTCGCGGAGGACGCCGCGCAGGAGGTCCTGATCGTCGCGTGGCGGCGGGTGAGCGCGCTGCGCGACGCCGAGGGCATCGGGCCCTGGCTGTACGCGATCACCCGGCGCACGCTGGCGGGACATCGCCGGCGCGCGTGGGTGCGCCGCTGGCTGCCGTTCTCCGGCGAGCACGCCTCGCGTGTGGCAGGGCCCGCTCGGCTCTACGAGGTCAACGAGACCGGCGCCGCCGTCCAGCGCGTGCTGGAGCGGCTCCCGGCGGCGGGCGAGGACTGGTGGAGCGTCGAGGGGGACTGGATCGGGACGCCCTAAGGGCAGGCGATGGGCAGGCCGTCGCCGCCGGGCAGGCCCGGCTCGCAGCGCTTCGCCACGCTCGCGCAGTTCGCCGAGACCTTGCGGAAGAGCTCCTCCGTCCCGGACGCCGCGTAGGCGCGCACGGCCTCGTCGGGCACGGCGCCGCCGAGGTCGACGCGGACCTGGTATGCGGCGAGCGTGTGATCGCCGACGTCGACGAGGAGCCACGCGCCTTCGTTGCGCGTGACGACCTGCGCGTCGTCCGCGGGGGGCAGGTCGCGGTCGTCGAGGGTCCACCACCGCTCCCAGACGCCCTTCGCGCCGAGGGCGAGGTTCGTCTGCAGGTCGAGCACGTAGTGGCGGTCGACGAACGGCCAGGGGAGGTCGAGCCGCTGGTAGAGCCGCTTCGGGGACGAGGACCAGCGGCCCTCCAGCCGCTTCTCCGTGAGCGCGTCCACCTTCTGGAGGGGACGGTCGTCGGTGATGGAGAGCCAGGCCATCGGGCGCGTGCAGCCGAGCAGCCCCCAGGACACGTGCCACCCTTCCGCGCGCCGCTGGCCCACGACCTCGCCGGCGGCGACGTCGCCGAAAGCACCGAACGCGCCGGGAGGGAACCTCGCGGTCTCCTCCACGGCGCGCTCGACCTTCGCCCAAGCGGCGGCGAGCTCGTCGCCGGTCACCCTTCCGCGGGGGCCTCGCCGCCCTCGCCTTCGGCGCCCTCGCCCTTCGCGGGGATCGACACGAACTTGATCTTCGCCCAGCCGGCCTCGTTGGCGGAGGTGAGCACCCGGCGGACGATCCGGAAGTCGGTCTTGATGTCCGCCTGGATGATCAGGATGCCCGAGTAGGGCTGGGTGGGATCGCGACCGAAGATCCGCTCGTTCTGCTCGCGCAGCTCGGTCAGGCGCTTGACCATGCCCGGGATGGCGATGTCGAGCTCGCTGCCCATCTCCGCTTCCGTGATGGCCACGTTGTCGAGCACCATCATGCCCTCGTTGTTGAGCATGACGACGGTGCCCGGCTCCTCGAGCGGGTTGCCGTTGACCGACCGCGGCACCTTGATGCGGTCGTTCAGCGTCACCTCGCCGGAGGCCGTGAACAGCTGGATGAGGAAGATGACGAGGATGGTGAACATGTCGACCATCGCCGTCAGGTTCAGGCTCGCGAACATGCTCTTCTTGCCGCCCGAGAGCGGCGAGGAGCGCAGGCGGCTCATGGGAGCCATGGCCGGGCGGCGGCCCGGCGTCACGATTGCGGCCATTCTCAGCCTCCCGGAGGCGCGGCGGGCGCGCCCGTGGTGCCCGCCCCGGGCTGCAGGCTGGGACCGGACGCGGCCGGGCCACCGGCGAGCAGGGTCTTCGGGTAGCCGATGCCCCGGGACATGTCGAGCACCTTGATCATCTCCTCGTAGGCGACGCCGTCATCGGTGTTGATGACGACCATCTCCTCCGTGGGGAAGGTCTCGTGGTCCTTGTTCATCAGCTCTTCGAGCTTCGTGTAGTCGTACGTCTCGCCGATCTTGGGGATGTTGATCCCCTCCTCGACCTTGCGGGCGATCCACATCCCGTCGCCGCGGACGTGGACCGTCAGCGGCGGCGTCGGCGGCTCGTCCGGCGGCGGCTCGTTGGGGTTCGGCGGCGAGATGTTCTGCTCGACGTCGAGCGACGCGATCTGTGTCCAGACCGCAGCGATCATCAGGAAGGCGATGAGGCACGAGAGGAAGTCGATGAACGGGACCAGGTTCAGGTCCACGTTCATGTTCTTCCCACGGCCCTTGCCGCCTTCGACGCTGACGCCCATGGGCTAGACCACGGCCTGCGCGCCGCCTTCCTGCTTCGCGGCACGGTTGGACAGCACGAAGTTGATCTCGGCGACGACGGACTCGTTGATGGCCTCGAGGATGTGCGTCGTGCGCGCCTGGAGCACGGCGTAGATCAGGAGGACGGGCACCGCGGTGCCGAGCCCGTAGGCCGTGCAGTGCATGGCCTCGGAGATGCCGGCCGAGAGCAGCGTGGCCTTCTGGGCGGGGTCGGCGTTCGCGACGGCCGCGAACGTCTTGATGAGGCCCGAGATGGTGCCGAGGAGCGCGGCGAGCGTGGCCGCGTTGGAGAGCACCGCGAGGTACGGCGTGCGCGACTCGATCTTGGGGACCTCGGAGAGCGAGGCCTGGTCGAGGGCGGCCTGGATCTCCTTGTCCGGGCGGTGGGCCTTGAGCAGGCCGGCGCGGAGGATGCGGGAGATGGGGCCCTGCTTCTGCGACGAGAGCCAGCGGATCGCGGCCTGGACGTCGCCGCGCATGATGTGCTGGTTCAGGCCGGTGAGGAGCGCGTGCTTGTTCTCGGAGGAGTCGAGGTAGAGCACCTTGATCCGCTCGAGGGTGATGGCCATCGACGCGACGAGGCAGCCGGAGATGAGGTGCATACCCCACCCGCCTTCCTTGTAGAACTGAACGACTTCCTGGAGGAAATGCACGGGGACTCCATTTCCGGCGCGGGATGCGCCGCTGGTGGTTGAGCCGGACGGTTGTAGCAGAACGGGTACCCGCTCTGCACGCGGGTCCTGTCAGGAGTCTGTGAACCCCTCGTCAGAAGACCGTCCAGCGGGCCGCGCCCTTGACTTCGGGCAGGCGGAGACGTGGAATACGCGCGCGAGGACACCATGCTGATCGCGCTCCTGACCGCCTGCTCCGAGCCCGCCCCGCCCCCCGAGAAGAAGGAGGACAAGAGCGCGTGCGACGTCGACGTCACCAAGCTCCAGGAGACGAGCTGGCTCTGGCTCGACCCCAACGCGGGCGACAAGCCCAACCCGATCGCGCGCCTGAAGTTCGTCGACGAGGGCGGCACGATCCACGGCAAGTACACGGCCAAGTCGCTGGGCGACGTGTACGACTACACCTGCGCGCTCAACGGCAAGATCCTCACCTGCGTGGAGACCGACCCCCACGCCGAGGCGTTCTGCAAGGCCTGGGCGGCCACCCACGACGGCGTGTGCGACCCCGCCGGCGTCGCCGCCGCCACGGGCATCCCGCAGGCCGAGTTCGACAAGGTCGCGGAGAAGGTCAACGGCGAGCTCAAGAAGCTCAAGGGCGAGGAGAAGGCCAACCAGCGCAAGGCCGACAACAGCCCCAACAACAAGATCCGCGGCAAGTTCCTCGTGGCGGTCGACAAGTCGACGTGCCGCCTGACCGTGCAGGACAAGTACCAGACGCTGGTGGACGGCAAGCTCAACGAGTTCGAGAACGTGCTCGGCACCGCGAAGTTCGAGAAGGCGAAGGAGGAGTACATCTGGGAGTCCTGCAAGGACGCCGACTCCGCCTGGGCCCCCTCCGCGGCCGACGCCGACAAGCACGAGGCCGTCCAGCCCGCCGGCACCGTGAAGTTCTCCGCCATCCTCCAGAAGGACCAGAAGGGCGCCGCCGGCTGCACCTACACCGCCGACATCTGGAAGGACTGGGTCAAGTACCAGCCCGAGGTGCCCGCCACCGACGACCCGAAGTGGGGCCCGCGCTTCGACGTGAGCATCCCGCTCACGGAGCCCGGCCGGCACGCGGTCTACTTCGACCGGTACAAGACCTGCGACGGCAAGAAGGACCGGATCGGGCTCACGTGCGCGGTGGTGCGGATCGAGTAGCTCAGGGGGTCACGTCCGCCGGCGTCCGATACCGGACCTCGGGCCCCGTCAGCGGCTGACGCACGCCCACCAGCCCGCCCGTCGCGCCCGCGACGAGCGCGAGCAGGTCCGCGGCGAACCCGACCCACATCGCGTCGCGGCCCATCGCCTCGAACGCGTCGCGGGTGAGGAAGCCCGTGTACCACATCGCCACCATCGCCATCGCGCAGCCGACGCCCGCCATCAGCGTCGCGACGCCCCACGTGGCGATGCCGTGCACCGCGCCGTCGCGCCCGTACGGCACGTCCGCGGCGCGCGACGTGTAGGCGGAGGCGGCGAACACCGCGACGACCCAGGCCAGCACGCTCCAGATCGCGAGCTCCACGCCGACGTCGCGCACCCAAGCCCCGTCGATGACGCCGAAGCGCCAGAGCCCGAGCGCGCCCGCGAGCTCCATGAGGATCGCGTTGATGCCCAGCGCGACGACCGCGCCGACCGCGACCGCCCGGATCGAGATGCGCGGCGCGTACGGCTGGGAGTAGCCCTTCGTGATCGTGTCCATGCCCATCGCGTGCTCGCGTGGCGAGGCACGGAAAGGTCCGAAGCGGCAAATCTGCCCGGCAGACTACCGTTTTCGCCTCGTCAGGACGCGCGCGTACGCCTCCTTCCGCGGGAGCCCGAACGCCGCCGCCACCCGATCCGCCGCCTCCTTCGTCGGCACGTCGGCGAGCCCGTCGATCCGCGCGTCGATCTCGGCGTCGCTCGCGCGGGCGACCTCGCCTCTCCCGACGAGGAGCACCACCTCGCCGCGCGTCTCGTCGCCGAGCACGGCACGCACCTCCGCCGCCGTCCCGCGGAGCCACTGCTCGTGCTGCTTCGTGAGGTTCCGCGCCACGCACACCGGCCGCTCCGGCCAGAGCGACGCGATCTCTTCGAGCGTCTCGCCGAGGCGTTGCGGCGACTCGTACAGGACGAGCGTCGCGGCGACGCCGCCCAGCTCGACGAGCGCGGCGCGCCGGGGCCCGGCCTCGCGCGGGAGGAACCCGCCGTACAGGAAGCGATCCACGGCGAGCCCCGAGCCGACGAGCGCGGCGATCGCCGCCGACGGCCCCGGCACGACGTCGATCGCGATCCCCGCGGCGATCGCGGCCTGCACGAGCCGAAAGCCGGGGTCGTTCACGAGCGGCGTGCCCGCGTCCGACACGAGCGCCACGTCCTCGCCGGCGCGCAGCCTCTCCACGAGCTCGCCGGCGCGCTCGACCTCGTTGTGGTCGTGGTAGCTCACGAGCTTCGCGCGCACGCCGTGCTTCGCCAGCAGCGCCGCCGTCGTCCGCGTGTCCTCGCACGCGACGACGGCGACCTCGCCGAGCACGCGCAGCGCGCGCAAGGTCACGTCCTCGGGGTTCCCGATCGGGACTGCAACGATGTGGAGCGTACCGACTGACAACTGACCACTGACGACCGAGGACTTCCTACTCCCACACCCCCTGCTCCCCCACCAGGTACCGCCCGAGGAACCCGCCGTACCCGCCCATGTCCTGGTCGGTGCCGTCGCGGTCCTGGCCGTCGGTGAGGACGTCGGTGCCGGGCGAGGAGGGGTCGAGGCGGAAGTCCTGGCTGGTCCAGGCGTCGCCGCTGGTGAAGTCCTCGAACACGGCGTCGCCGGTGAGGTTGCCCAGCGACGGGTCGGGCGAGTCGCCGCCGTTGACGATGTCGCTCGTGCCGAAGAGGCAGTCCTCGATCTTCACCGTCGGCGAGTCGGCCTCGTCGATGCCGTACACGCTGTTGTAGGCGAAGATCGTCTCGGCGACCTCGAAGTAGCCGTAGCGGAGGCGGATGCCCCCGTTCGTGTTGTCCGCGACGGTCGAGCGGGTGATGAACGCGCGGCTGTCGAGGAACACGCCGCCGCCGCCGTTGACGTTGGCGGCGTTGCCGACGATGAGGGCGTTGTAGAAGGTCACGTTGCCCGTCGTCGAGTTGGTGTAGATGCCGCCGCCGTACTCCGCGGTGTTGTCGCCGAGCACGACCTGCTGGGCGTACACCCAGCCCGGGCTCTCCACGTAGATGCCGCCGCCGAGGCTGCCGAGGTTGTCCTGCACCACGCTGTCGAACAGGATGACGACCGCGTTCGCCCAGATGCCGCCGCCGTTCTCGGTCGCGCTGCCGTTGCCCTCGATCACCGTGTCGTGGATGCGGATGTCGGTCCGCGCCTCGATTCCGTGGGCCGCCGCGCCGGTGACGGTGAGGTGGCGCAGGTAACTCGCGCCGGTCACCGCCACGTCCTCGCCGTCGGCGTCGATCACCACGCCGCCGTCGGGATCGCCGATGATCGCCTCGGCGCCGTCGATGGGCCCGTAGGTGCCGGGCTCGAGCAGGAGGATGGTCTCGCCCGCGGCGATCGCCTCGTCGGGATCGTCGTAGTCGCCCGGGACACGCACGCCCGCGGCGTCGGCGTTGATGGTGATCGTCGTGGCGTCGCTCGTCTCGCTGTTCGTCGCGACCGTCAGCGTGACCGTGCCGCTCGCGCCGGTGTACCAGGGCGTGGACGACGTGTCGTCGTCGAACGAGCCGTCCGTGGCGGTCCACTGGTAGGTGAGGTCGCTGCCGTCGGGGTGGTAGGAGGCGTCGCCGTCGAGGCGGCAGGGCTCGTCCTGCGGGCACCACATGCGCTGCCACTTCGGCTGGGCGACGGGCTCGTCCTCGTCGGGGTCCGGGCCGGGGCCGCCCGTGTCGGTCGTGGGCGGGCCGGTGTCGGTGTCGGCGTCCGCGTCCGCATCCGCGTCCGCGTAGGCGTCGGTGTCCGAGTCGGCGTCGGCGTCGGCGTCCGTGTCGGCGTCGGCGTCCGTGTCGGCGTCGGTGTCGGTGTCGACGGTCTGACTCGTGTCGGGGTCCTCCGCTTCCGGCGGCTCCTTCTTCGACGACGGGCACGCGACCAGGAAGAGCGCGAGAGGGAGGGCGAGACGCATGGGAGACTCCGGGGGCCTGCCCGTGTAGGTGGGCACGCCCTGATCCCATGATACCGCCGCTACGGGCTCGCGCGACTGGCGAGCGCGACGTCGGTCAAGCCGGCGACCCGCGCCTTGCTGATCACCTTCATGATCAGCTCGTAGGTGGCCGCCTGGTCCCCGCGGATGACCACGCGCGTCGACGCGGCGCCGCGTTTGACCTCGGAGAGCTTCACGTCGAGGGTGTCGAGCGTGACCTCGTCGTTCTCCACGAAGATCTTGCCGTCGGGCAGCACGCTGATGACGACGTCCTTGGGCACGAGCATCGTGTCGCCGGTGCCCTCCGGCGTCTGGACCTGGAGCGCGCGTTCGGAGAGGAGCCCCTTCGCCGCGGCCGCCTTCTGCTCGGCCTCGACCATCGAGGACGCCGCCACCATGAAGATGATCAGGAGGACGAGGAAGACGTCCGTGAGCGGCGTGATGTTGATCTCGGCGAAGATCGCCGCGTCGTCGTCGCCGCCCTCCTCGACTTCAGCTGGCCCGCTTTGCATGCGTCTCGATGAGCTCCAGCGTCTCGTCGACGAGCAACCCGAGCTCGCGCGAGACGCCTGCGATGTTGTTCTGCAGGATGTTGAAGAAGACGACGGCCTCGAGCGCCACGAAGAGGCCGACGGCCGTGGCGATGAGCGCCGCGGAGATGCCGGCGCTGACGACCTGGAAGCCTCCGCCGCCGGTGGCCCCCATCGCGTGGAAGCTCGACATGACGCCGAGCACCGTGCCCAGAAGCCCGACGAACGGCATCAGCGCGCCCGCCGAGCCGAGCGTCCACACCACCGCGCGCATCTGCGCCACGGCGCGCTTCTGCTCCCGCTGCATCGCCATCCGCGGCACGCCGCGCACGCGCCCGAGCGCGCGGTCGAGCCCGGTCGCGAACACCTCGCGGACGGGGGAGGGGACGTTGTCGCAGAGGCGGCGCGCCTCCTCGAGGTTGCCCTGGCGGGCCGACTCGACCACCCGCTCGTCCACGCGCCGCAGCGCCCCGCGCATGCGCCGCACGTTCAGCCACCGCTCGAGCGCGATGGCCACGATCAGCACGGAGCAGACGAGCATCACCACGAGGATGGGGTCGTCCGCGTGGCCGAACTCCCGGAAGGTGTCGAGCGGGTTCATGGAGAGGCGGCCTTATCTCAACGCCGGACGACGAGCGCCATGAACCGTGTCACGAGCGGTCCCGCGCCTTCGTCCGAGATCGGCACCCACTGCAACCCCTCGACGGGCCACGGGAGCGCGAGCGTGTCGGGGTCGTACGCGCGCGCCGCAAGCCGCCTCCCCTCGGCCCGCATCCGCGCGCGGAGCCCGTGGTAGCTGTGCCGCGCGAGCTGCTGCGCGCGCAGGTCGAACGCCATGAAGTCCGCGAGCGGCTCGAGCCGCGCCTGCAGCCCGAGCGCGCGGGCGATCGCGAGCAGGTGACCGAAGTGGATGGAGACCTCGGGGTGGTCGAGCTGGGCCGTCTCGGTGGGGATCTCGTCCACGCCGCCGAACTCCGTGACCACGGCTCGCCCGCCCGGGACCAGCACCCGCGCGATCTCCTCGAGGCACATCCACGCGCCGACGTTGTAGGGCCCGTCGTGGGTGACGAGGCGATGGCGGCGGATGCGGTCGGCCGCCTGCTCGTACGGGACCGCGGCGAGGTCGGCGATCACCTCGTTGCAGATCACGAGGCCGGCCGAGCGATCGGGGAGGGGCAGGGCGGTGGCGCTCCCGAGCACCTCGCGCGTGCCGGGCATGCGCGCGCGCTGCGTGCGCAAGAGCTCGGGCGAGGCGTCCACGCGGAGGTAGTCGAGCGGGCCACCCGCGCGGGCGAGGAAGGCGGCGCCGAGCTCGCCGTCGCCCGGGCCGATCTCCACCACGAGCCCGTCGTCCGGCGCGCCGATCACGTCGAAGAGGCGCTCGCCGTAGCGCTGCCCGCCGAGGGCGGCGTGGGGCACGCCGAAGGCGTGGGCCACGGTGGTCTCGCGGTCGTCGAAGTGGGTGGGCCCGTCGTCGATGGCGTGGTGGTAGTCGGCGAGCCCCGCGGCGGTGTAGGCGCCGGGCGTCCGCACGTTCGGCAGGCGCTCGGGCGTGACGAGGCGCTCGAGCGAGGGGTCGCGGCGGGTGAGCGGCGCGTCGCGGAGCTGGAGCGCCTGGGCGTCCGGCGCGGTGAGCGCGGCGACGAAGTCGGTCGGGATGGCGATCCCCGCGGCCTCGGCCGCCTGCGCGACCGTGCGCGAGCCGTTGCACGCGCGCCAGAACGCGAGCTGCGCGGCGGTCAGCGGCATCGCGCGCCAGGGGTGGCCGCCGGCCGGGTGGACCGCGGGGACCGGCATCCACAACGACGGGTCGCTCGGGAACGTGAGGACGAGCCGCGAGCGGCAGGGGATGCGCGACGCCAGATCGACCGGCGCCGACTCGCGCAAGAGGTGCAGCTCGTCGAGCCGACGGGCGACCGCGCGCAGGTCCGGCGGCGGGGCGAGCCCCGGGGTCCACCGCTCGATCTCGGCGCGTGTCTCGGGCGACAGCGCGAGGTGCCGTCCCGTGCGCCGGTGCCACAGGACGTTGCCGTCGAGGAGGATCACGTCGTCGGCGAAGCGGGGGGGCATCGACGCGGGCGAAGGTAGCACGTCAGAAGCCCGGGCCCCCGAGGACGAGGTAGACGGCGCCGCGGTAGACGTCGTCCCCGTACGCGGCGACGACGAGGTCGTCCGCGCCGTCGAGATCGAGGTCCCCCGTCGCGAGCGCCCACCCCGCCGCGGCGTCTGCGGTCTCGCCCTCGAGCGTCGCGTCCGCCGACGCGACCGACAACGCGCCCGCGAAGGGGCCGTGGAGCAGGTAGACGCGGCCCGCGCGAGCCCCGCCCCACCAGTCGCCGACCGCGACGTCCGCGACCCCGTCGCCGTCGTAGTCCCCGGCGGTGACCACGTCGCCGATGGACGACCCGGTGTCGGTGGTCTCGAGCGTCGCGTCGGCCGTCGACAGGTCGCTCGTGCCGGTGCCGAGGCCCGCCATCACGTACACGGCGCCGGTCGCGAGCCTCCCGGGCGACGCGAGCTCCGCCCCCACGAGCGCGTCGAGCGCGCCGTCGCCGTCGAAGTCCGCCAGCGCGAGGGCGGAGCCCGCCCGCTCGCCCGGGTCCACGCCGAGGAGCGTGACGTCCGCCGTGGCGAGGTCGAGGTCGCCGCCGTACGCCGCGTCGAGGAACACCTCCACGCCGCCGGTGGTGCCGCTCAGGGGATCGGCCAGGAAGACGTCGTCGACGCCGTCGCCGTCGAGGTCCGCGAGGGTGAGCGTCCAGTCGGCGCCCCGCGCCGTGAGGGTGACGCCCTCGTGGATGGCGTCGGCGTCGCCGAGGTCGCCGGACGCGTCCAGCGGGCCGGCGAGCAGGTAGACGGCGCCGCCGTCGGTCACGCTCCGGTCGGAGCCGCGCGCGCCGACGAGGAGGTCGTCGAGGCCGTCGCCGTCGACGTCGCCCACGGCGAGCGCGGTGCCCGCTTCGTCGCCGTCGGCCTCGCCGGTGAAGGCGAG
>JBMOQZ010000254.1:0-12148 GCA_049322475.1 Myxococcota bacterium
GAGGGGTGTAGTCGCCGAATCAATACCTTCAAGGCCTACAGAAGCGGAGACAACAACTGGGCGGCGCCCTCCGCCACGGCCACCCACGGGCGGCGCGCGCGGAGGTGCTCGCGCGTCACCTCGCGGCTTCGCTCGAGGTCCTTCCTGAAGCCGGACTCGAGGCGGTCGGCGACCGCGCGATCGGCGACGAGCGCGCCCGCCTCGAAGTTGAGCCGGAAGCTGCGCACGTCGACGTTGGCCGACCCCACGAGGCAGAGGTCGTCGTCGATCACGAGCGTCTTCGCGTGCATCATCCCGGGCTCGTAGAGCCACACGCGCACGCCCGCCGCCACGAGGCGCGGGAAGAACGAGCGGTTCACGAACGACATGAACCAGACGTCGCTCACCTCCGGGATGACGATGCGCACGTCGCAGCCGCGGAGCGCCGCGGCGCAGAGCGCGCGGACCGTGGGCTCGTCGGGCACGAAGTAGGGCGTGGAGATCCAGCAGCGCTCCACCGCCGCGCCGAGGCACGCGAACCAGAGCGTGCCCGCGGCGTTCTCGCGCTGGTCGGGCCCGCTCGGCACGATCGCGACGGTGGCGGTCCCCACCGGCTCGGCGGGCGGGAGCAGCGGGAGGAGCTCGCCCGTCATGAACGTCCAGTCCTCGTCGAAGACCTGCGCGAGGTCGCGCGCGGCGGGGCCTTCGACGCGGAGGTGGGCGTCCCGCCAGGGGCGCTCGTGGGCGGTCCGGACGCCGGCGTAGGGGTCACCGACGTTCATGCCGCCGACGAACCCGGTGTGGCCGTCGACGACGAGGATCTTGCGATGGTTGCGCAGGTGGACCGCCCAGCGGCGCCGCAGCGGGTTGACGGGCAGGAAGGTCGCGACGCGCCCGCCCGCGGCGCTCAGCTCCGCGAGCGGCTCGCCGAGCGAGCCGGTCCCGACGGCGTCGACGAGCAGGCGCACGTCGATGCCGTCCTTCGCGCGCTCGGTGAGCAGCCGCAGGAAGCGGTGGCCCGTCGTGTCGTCGAGCACGGTGTAGTACTCGGCCCAGATCGCGCGCTGCGCCCCGCGGATCGCGGCCTCCTTCGCGCCGAAGGCGTCGACGCCGCCGTTGAACAGGTTGACGCGGTTGCCGCCGCTGGGCGAAAGCCCGGTGAGGCGCGAGGCCGCGTGCAGGAGCCCCCGCACCTGCGGCGAGTGCGCGACGGTCGGCTCCGGCGGCGTGGGCGCCGGGTTCTTCTCGCGGACGGCGCGGTTGGCGGCGCGCTTCCTGCGCCGCGGGCGGCGCACGTAGGGGTTGGCCAACGCGAAGTAGGCGAGCGCGCCGACGATGGGGAACGCGAGGATCGCGAACACCCACGCGAGCGTGCCGGCGGGGCCGCGGCGCCGCGCGACGGCGAAGGCGAGCGCGGTCCCGGCGAGCACCACCTCGACGACGAGGAGGAGCCAGTCCAGCGGCTCGGTGGGGAGGGCCGTCAGCCCCCCGCCGCCGCGAGCGCGTCCTTGAGCGAGGCGCGCGTGCCGCAGCTCAACATGGCCTTTCCCATGTACGGGTTCTCGAAGACGGCCTTCGTCTGCACCCAGTACCCGTATCCGGTCACCATCGGGCAGTGGAAGACGTGCAGCTTCACCGCCGGGTTCGGGCCCATCGCGAGCACGAGCTGCCTCGTGACCTCGCCGAACGCGGCGCGCTGGCCGGCGGCGTCGGTCTTCGCGGAGAGCGCCTCGGCGGCGGCGGCGAGCCCCCCGGAGGAGACGGCGGCGAGCGCCTTCGCGGCGGCCGGGACGTCGACGTGGCGATCGCCGGCGAGCGCGACGCGGACCTTCTCGTAGGCGTCCACCCCCGCGGCGGCATCGGCCGCCGTGGCGGCGGGGGGCGGCGGAGGACCCGCGGCGAGCGCGGGGGCGGCGAGCGAGGCGAGGAGCAGGATCATCGGCCCTTCCTAAACGCGCGGAAGGGGGGGCCGCATCCGCTCAGCGACCCTCTTCCTCGTCTTCCTCGGCGAGGAGCTCCTCGCGCGTCTTCTTGCCGCGCACGAACGCGCGGCTGACCTCGGCGCCGGCCTGGATCGCCTCCTTCGCGGAGACGTTCTTCTTGCCCTTCTTGCGCAGCACCATCATCCCGACGATCAGCAGGAAGATGAGCACGAACCCGCTGCAGCAGCAGAGGCTCGAGAGGAGGGAGAGGATGAGGGTGGTGGTGCTCATGACCGGCCTTTGGTACCTCAACCGGGCCTTCGTGGGGGCGGTCGCCTGACTGTTCGTCGCAGGACCGGCTTCTGAAGCCCGTTTTCAAATGTCGCTGGTGAGCACGAACGACCAGTCGGTCCGCGGCATGCGGTGCGCGAGGAGCGTGGCGGTGGCAGAGGGGGCGAGCCCCTCGGCGGCCATCGCCGCGGCGAGCGCGTCGCCGTCGGGCGCGCAGAGCATGTGGGTGGCGCCGGCGTCGGGCGCGTCCTGCCCGTGCTCGGCGCACGGGCCGAACTGGGCGTGCAACAGCGGCATCGGGCGACCGGTGCTCGCCAGCACGAGGTCCTTGATCCCGGCGAGCGACCGCCACGTGAGCGGGCCCCGGTGGCGCCTCACCACCGGGGACACGGCGCGTGCCGCGTCGCGGTCGAGCGACCAGAACAGGAGCCGCGCGGCGACGCCGTTGCGGATGAGCCAGAAGTGGGAGGACAGGCGCACGACGCGGTTGGGGCGGTCGGGCGGGTCCATCGTGATCGCGTAGCCGCGGCGGCAGCGCCAGTAGTGACGCGGGAAGCCCCAGCGCACCATCGCCCACGCGAGCCGGCGGCCGCGGTAGTCGGGGTGGACCTTGAGGTCGCCGAGGTACCAGGCGCGCCCGCCCGGCAGCGATCGGATCGCCCCCGCGGCCACGGCGGCGACGCGCTCGCCGTCGATCGCCGCGACGTAGTGGAGCTCGCCGAGGCGGCGGAAGAAGGCCGAGTAGTCGGGGCCGTGGTCGATCTCGAAGCGGTCGGCGCCGAGCGGGTAGGAGACCCCGCGCTCCAGCGCGGCGACGCGGGGGCCCCAGACATGCCAGTCGGTGATCTCGACGATCTTCACAGCATCGGCTCGCGCCTCACGGGGCGCTGGAAGACGCGTCGCGTACGCGCGCGCCAGAGCCCCTCGTACAGGGTCGTGAACGCGTACGCCCCCATCCGCAGGCCCTGCTCGACCTGGTAGCGCATCTCCCCGCCGAGCTCCCAGCGGTCGCGCACGACGGCGAAGAAGTCGCTGGAGTGCCGCACGTCGAGGTGGGCGTGGAGGTCGTAGTGGACCATGCGCTCGCTCGTCATCCACCCGTTCTCGACGATGCCCCGGGCGATCCGCGACGAGATGTCGGCGAACATCCGCTCGATCATCCCCATCGTGGACACGCCCACCACGAAGTTGTCCATCACCGCGGCGCCGGTCAGCACCGTGTTGAACGTGCGGACCTCGGGCCACAGCGCGCGCGCCCACACCTCGCCCTCCTCCACGCCGTCGAGCCGCTCGAGGAAGCGGAGGAAGGTGGACTCGTGGAAGCCGCGGACGTCGCCCTCGCCGTGCTCCTCCCACACGTTCCGCAGGATCTCGAGGCGTTGTTTGCCGCTCGGGATCTTGGCCGCGACGATGGCCATCGGGCGGCCGAAGAAGATGACCGCGTAGAAGAACTGGATCTGGGTCTCGACGAAGTCGGCCTTGTCGAAGCCCTTCTCCGCCAGCGCGCGGAAGTAGGGGTGGGCGTCGAGGTCGGCCTCGGCGACGATCCGGGCGATCACCTCATCCAACGGTCACCTCCGCACGCCCACGCGCAGGCGCGAGTAGAACAGGCTCCGCTCGCCGGCGAGCAAGGTGGCTTCGAGCTCGCCGTCGAATTGGTGGTCGGGGAAGAGCGGCGCGAGGTCGCGCGTGTTGTTGAGCTGGCGCCAGGTGACGACGCGGGCCCTCGCGGCATGCGCGGCCAAACGCGCGCAGGCCTCGGGCGACATCCAGTCGAAGACGTTGGAGAGGTGGACCATGTCGCCGGGGTCGACGTCCTCCAGCGTGCCGTGCACGAGCTCCACGATTGGACGCGCCCCGAGGAACGGCGGCGGCGCGTGGGGCAGGTAGTGGCCGAACAGGATGTGGTGGAGGAAGCGGTTCTCGTGGCGGGCGGGGTCGGCGAGGCCGCGCTCCAGCCGCGCGCGGAAGTAGGCCGGGTAGCTCCCGCGCGGCGCGTACTGCACCGCGTCGGGCCCGAACATCGCGACGAGCAGGCTGTCGGAGAACGCGAGGTCGAAGGAGACGGGCCAGTAGCGGTGGTCGACCGGGGCGCGGTCGAGCAGCTCGGCGGGCTCGCCGACGAAGGTGCGCCAGAATTCGCGGAGGGTGTGGAACAGGCCCTCGAAGTTGCCGCCGCTGGAGAGCCCGTCCGGGGTCATGAAGCGGTCGCGCTCGCCGGCGTGCAGGGCGGCGACCTTCGCGCGGACGTGGGCGATCTGGGCGGGGTTGGGGTCCACCATCGTGACGGCGAGCCCCGGGAAGCGGGCGGCGAGCGTGAGGCCCGTGCACCCGCCCGACGCGACGACGGTGACCCGCTCCGGCCGAAAACGCTCGACCAGCGCGCACTCGACGTCGGGGTCCTCGCGGACGACGGCGAACTGGAGGGGGTTCGAGCGCATCGGGACCGCATCCTACCGTGACCGATCGCGACGGTCGGTGACCGGCCCCGCGCCTACGTGGGAGGGACTCTCCCCCGAGGTGTCCATGTCGAGGAGCTGGTTGCGCTCCGGCGCGCTGCTCGCCGCGCTCCTGTTCGCGCCCTCGCCCGAAGCCGAGTCGCGATCGGTGTCGCCGGGCTCGTTGCCCACGCCGGTGCGCGACGCGCTCGCCCGCCGGTTCCCCCGCGGCGAGATCCGCGCGGCCTTCCACGCCGCCGAGACCCCCGTCGGCGAGGCGTACGAGGTGCGGCTGTCCGACGGGCTCCGCGAGCGCGAGCTCGCGCTCGACCCCCGCGGGGAGGTCCTCGGCGAGCGCGAGGCGGTCTCGCTCAGCGAGGTGCCCGAGGTCGCGCAGCGGCGGTTGGGGCGGGTGGCCATCTGGCGCGCCGAGCGGCTCAAGGCGCCGGAGGGGACGGCGTACGTGCTCACGTTCTCGCGTGGGTCCAAATTGGGGACCGCGGTGGTGCGGGAGGACGGGAAGCTGGTGGGGGAGAGGGTGTTGAGGGAGGCGTAGGCGCCCGCACCTGAGGCCTTGTCCTGTCCGCGGTCGTGGAAGCGGGACCTTCGCCCAACGGTCAGGGCTTCTCGGGGATGTCGCGGAACTTCCGGAGCGCCGGGGACGTTCGCTCCACGCGAGGGAGCGCGTCGCCCAGCGTCACCCACCCGACGTGGGCCTCCCAGAACACGTGGGCCTGCGGAGGCCGGTCGATCTCGCCGTCCACGCAGGCGAGCGCGACGTGCACCTCGCCGGGCGCGGCCTGCGACCGGTAGAGCATCGTCGTGCCGCAGCGGACACAGAAGCCGCGTTGGGAGCGCCACGAGGAACCGTACCAGCGCAGCACGTCCTCGCCCATGACGACGCGGAACCCGGACTCGGGGACGCCCAACCAGGTGACGAACGCGGCGCCGTGCGCGCGGCGACACCAGTGGCAGTGGCAGTGACAGCAGAAGAGCGTCGGCGGCGTGACCTCGAAGCGGACGCCGCCGCACAGGCAGCCGCCGGGGAAGGGCGTGGGCATGTGGGCGTGTATCCGTCGCCCGCGCGGCAGGCCTTCGGCTCGCGCAAGTCTCCGAGGTCCGGGCGCAGCCGCGCCGTCGTTACGGAACGAGTCCAGCCCACTCACGACGTGGACCGTGGAGACGGATGTGAACGTCACATCCGAAACCGCCATCGGTATGATCGGATCGGTGCCCCGCTCCGCCCTCCTCATCCTCGTCGCCCTGCTGGCGCTCCAGACGCCGGGGATCGCCCGGCCGCCGCACTACGACGAGGCGAACTTCCTCGTGCTCGCGGAGGGGGCGCGCGCCGACCCGTGGCGGCCCCACGACGTCCGCATCAACTGGCAGGGCACCGAGGAGCGCGCGTTCGACGTGTTGTCCAACCCGCCCGGCATCGCGTGGTGGCTCGCGCCGGTGGGCGGCCTCCCGATCGCCGTCCGGCGGCTGTGGATGTTGCCGTGGCTCGGGCTCGCGTTGTGGGGGGCGTGGTCCCTCGGGAAGCGCTTCCTCGGCGACGCCGAGCGCGGCGCGCTCCTGCTCCTCACCACGCCCGTCGCGTTCCTCGCGACGCCGTCGCTCTTGCCCGACGCGCCGCTCTACGCGCTGACGCTCGCGGGCGTGGGCGGCTTCGTCGAGGCCGTCGACCGCGAGCGACCCGCGTGGCCCTGGGCGCTCCTCGCGGGCTGCGCGGCGCTCTTCCGTTACAGCGGGCTCTGCCTCGCGCCGCTGCTCCTGTCGTACGGGCTCATGCGCGCGCGCCAGCCCTGGGCGTGGATCGCGGCGTTGGCGCCGCCCGCGCTCCTCGCGCTCCACGACCTGCACGCCTACGGCGAGGTCCACCTCCTCGCGATGGGCGGGTTCCAGTCGGTGGCGAACACCCCGCTGGACTGGGGACACAAATTCGTGGCGGCGATCGCCATGTTGGGTGGGGCGGCGGCGATCCCGGTGTTCCCGTGGGGCGGCGCGTCGGCGATCGGCGCGGCGATCGGGGCGGCGTCGGCCTCGCCGTGGGGCGTGGTCGCGGCGGGGTTCGGAGCATTGGGAGGGGCGGCGCTCGCGGCGGTCCCCCGCGGGGTGGGACATTTGCCCAGGCCGGCGCGGGGTGTGTCGTTGGTCGGCATCCCCGCCAACACGCGCGACCGCCTGTTCCTCTCCGCGTGGGCGTTCGGGGGGCTCCTGTTCCTCCTGTCGCTCCGGTTCACGGCCGCGCGGTACTGGCTGCCGTTCCTGCCGGGGGTGTTGCTCGCGTTCCCGTCGGCGCGGTGGGCCCGCGTCGCCGTCGCCGTGCAGCTCGGGCTCGCGGTGTTGCTCGCGGTGGACGACGACCGCAGCGCGCGCGCCCAGCGCGAGCTCGCGCAGCAGGTCGAGAAGCTCGGGACCGGCGTGTTCACGGGGCACTGGGGCTGGCAGTGGGAGCTCGAGCGGCGCGGCTGGCGAGCGCTGGACGAGGGCGACCACCCCCCGCCCGGCACGCTCGTGGCGATGGCGCAGCAGTCCTGGCCGCAGGCCGTCGAGGTCGCGTGCAACCGCGTCGTGTGGGAGGGGAAGGCGCGGCCGCCGTTTCCCTGGCTGCCGCGCGGCTACTCTGCGGAGGCGCGCGCCAACCTGCACGCCAACTGGATCTACGGGCGACCGCCGGTGCGGACGGTGCTGCCCTGGTGGTTCGCCAACGACCCCTACGAGGGGGTGCGCGTCTGCGCGGAGTGACGCTTCCGCCACAGCTCGTGGCCCGCGCCGACCGCGCAGAGCACGTGGTGCGCGCCGAGCCACGCCCAGCCGCGCAGCCCGAGGTGCGGGCCCACGAGCACGGTGAGGCCGATCGCGATCACGATCCACGCGAGGGCGACGACGCGACCGATGTCCACGCGGCGGTTCACCCCGAAGGGTTATCCCATCGCCCGTGAGCGCCACCTGCCGGGTCGTGCCCGTCACCGATCGCGCCGCGGGGCGCCGGCTCGACGTGTTCCTGTCGCTGCGGTTCTCGGACTGGTCGCGCACGGAGCTGACGCGCTGGATCAAGCAGGGGCTCGTCGTGAGCGACCAGCGCACGCTCAAGCCGTCGACGACCTTGCGCCTCGGCGAGGTGCTCCGCGTCTACATCCCCGGCATCGCCCCGACGGAGGAGGCGCCGCCGCTCCCGCCCGTCCTGTTCGAGGACGACTGGCTGATGGTCGTGGACAAGCCCGCGGGGCTGCTCATGCACTCCGTCGGGCAGAAGTGGGCGTACGGGCTCGTGGGGCTCGCCCGCGGCGCGCGCCCCGACTGCGAGTGCGTCGACCTCGCCCACCGCCTCGACCGCGAGACCTCGGGCGTGGTGGTGCTGACGAAGACCCACTACGCGAACCGCCACCTGAAGGACATGTTCCAGGCGCGCAAGGTCTCGAAGACCTACTGGGCGCTCGTGCGCGGCGTGCCCGGCTGGGAGGAGACGGCCTGCGACGCGCCGCTGGGCGCGGCCGGCGCGGAGGTCGAGCTGCGCCAGGGGGTCCGGCCGGACGGCGCCCCCGCGAGGACGCGCTTCAAGGTGCTCGAGCGGCTCGCCGGGCACGCGCTCGTCGCGTGCAAGCCGCTCACCGGGCGCACCCACCAGATCCGCGCGCACCTCGAGGCGCTGGGGCACCCGATCCTCGGCGACAAGCTCTACGGCCAGCCCGACGACGTGTTCCTCGAGCAGCTCCGCGTCGGCCCCACCGACCGCGTGCGCGCGGCGATCGGCTTTTCGCGCCACTGCCTGCACGCGCGCGGCATCGCCTTCCCCCACCCGCACACGGGCCAGATCGTGAAGGTGAAGGCGCCGCTGCCGGCCGACATGCGCGCGATCGTCGAGGGGGCGCCGCCGGCCTGGCCCTAGAACGCGCGGAGCACGTCGGCGAGCCGCGCGTACTCCTCGGGCCGGTTGTAGACTTGGCCGGAGATCCGCACCCAGACGCGCCCGTCGTAGGTGGTGAACGGGACCTCGATCCGGTGGCGCTCGAACATCACGCGGTTGAGCTCCGCCGGGACGCCGCCGCGCGGGAAGGGGATCGCCGCCATCGGGCCGTAGAGCGCGGGGTCGTCGGGGTGGGGGAGGTCCACGCCGAGCGCGCGAGCGATGGCGACGCGGCCCTCGCGGACGAGGGCGTGGTTCGACGCGCGGACCCTCTCCGGGCCGAGCGCCTCGAAGAAGTCGATCGCGGCGGGGACCGAGAGCCAGGCGGTCGGATCGTCGGTGCCCGTCCAGTCGAACTCGGCGAAGAACCCGCCGCCGTAGCCGTGGGAGGGGACGAGCGGCCGGACGCGGTCGCGCCACGCGGGCGCGACGTGAAGGAACGCGGCGCCTTTCGGCGCGCAGAGCCACTTGTGGAGGTTGCCGACGTAGAAGTCGGCGGCGAGCGCGTCGAGGGCGAGCGGGAGCAGCGCGGGGGCGTGGGCGCCGTCGACGAGGACCGGCACGGCGTGCGCGCGGGCGCACGCGACGATCTCCGCGACCGGGAAGACGAGCGCGGTCGCGGACGTGACGTGGTCGACGATCACGAGCTTCGTACGTGGGCCGATCGCCTCGTCGAACGCCTCGACCACCTGCTCGGCCGACGCGAGCGGGAACGGCACCCGCGCCTCCACCATCTTCACGCCGAAGTGCTCGCCCAGGAAGCGCACCGCCTGCTTGACCGCGTTGTACGCGTGGTCGGCGAGCACGATCTCGTCGCCCTCCCGCCACGGAAGCGAGCGCAGGACGGTGGCGACGCCGGTGGTCGCGTTGGGCACGGCGACGAGGCCGCGGGCGTCCGCGCCGAGGAACGTCGCGAGCCTCTGGCGCACGACGGCGATGCGCGCGTCGAACGTGCGGGCGAGGAAGTGCACGGGCTCGCGCTCCATCTCGGCGCGCAGGCGCGCCTGCTCGTCGAGCACGGGGCGCGGCGTGGCGCCGAAGCTGCCGTGGTTGAGGTAGGCGACCGTCTCGTCCAGCGTCCACGACGCCCGGATGTCGGGCGACCCGCTCGTCCAGTCCATGCCCGCGGGCTATCTCGCCCGCATGGCGCGCGTGTGGATGCCCCTGCCGGATCGCGACTTCGATCCCACGGAGTCGGCGGTCCCGTGGCACGTGCTGACTTCGGCCGGGCACGACGTCGTCTTCGCCACGGAGCACGGAGGCGTGCCGGCGTGTGACCCGCTCATGCTCACGGGGGTGGTCTTCGGGCAGCTCGGCGCGAAGGCGGAGGCGCGCGAGCTCTACGCGCGCATGAGCGAGGACGCCGCGTTCCGCGCGCCCCTGCGCTACGGGGACGTCGATCCCGCCGCGTTCGACGGGCTCTGGCTCGCCGGGGGGCACGCGAAGGGGATGCGGCCCTACCTCGAGAGCGCCGTGCTGCGCGAGCGGGTGCGCGCGGCGTGGGGGCGCCCGGTCGCGGCGATCTGCCACGGGGTGCTGGTGCTCGCCCGCGCGGGCGTGCTCGCCGGCGTGAGGACGACGTGCCTGCCGAAGTACATGGAGCAGGCGGCGTACTTCGCGACCGCGTGGGCGAAGGGCGACTACTACCGCACCTACCCGGAGTACGTGGAGGACGAGGTGCGGCGGCTGGGGGCCGACGTCGTGCGTGGGCCGATCACGTTGTTCGCGCACGGGACCCGCGAGGACGACGGTCCCGCCTTCGTCGTGGAGGACGGCGCGTACGTGAGCGCGCGGTGGCCGGGGGACGCGTGGAGGCTCGCGCGGGTGTTCGCGGGGAAGTTGTGATCCGGGTGGGTACAGAGCTCCCCAGTGCAAGGGATCCCGTCGACAGTTGGGTTGACTGCAAGACCGGGCGGGCTCGCAGCGTGAAAACGGGCGTTCACTCGTTGGCGTGAGGGCGCGCGGACGAGGAACCTTGCACTCGGAGTGACTGTCGCCCGCCACCGTTGCAGTCGGAAGCTCTGTAATCCGGCGCGGCACCTACTCCAGCGTGCACGCCCTCACGTCGACGTCCGCGCCCTCGACGTGGTTGCGCAGCTGCTCGAGCTCGCGCTCCCAGAAGCAGAGCTCGTCGGCGCGCAGCAGGTAGCCGTAGTCGTAGAGGGTGGCGTTGTCGCCGTGGGTGATCAGGCGCTCGCCCTGCGGATCGTGGAGGGCGGCGTGGCGGCGCGTGACGACGGCGCGGGCGTCCTCGAGGATGGCGGCCGCGTCCGAGGCGCTGGCGGCCTCGCCGCGGGCCTTCGCCACGGCGGCGCCCCACGCGGCGGCGGCGAACTCGGCGCGCAGGGCGTCGACCTCCACGCCGTCGCGCACCTCGTCGACCCAGGCGTCGCCCGAGGGCAGGGTGTCGAGCACCCCCCGGGTGTCGGCGGCGAGCGCGGCGAGGTCGTCGACGAGGGCCTGATCGTCGGCGGTCACCTCGTCGAACTCGAGGCGGTCCGGCTGGGAGTGGATGTCGAGGGCGTCGCCCAGGTCGATGAAGTCGTCGCGCCCGGCCACGTAGGCGGCGAGCCGGCCCTCGAGCAGCCAGCGGTGCTGGACCTCGGTGAGCGCGATCACGGCGTCGGCGACGTCGTCGTCGGCGAACATGCCGCGGAAAGCGTCCTCCCACCCGAGGTCGCGGTCGTAGCTCATGCGCAGCGCGCCCACGTCGTTCTGCCAGTAGCCCCACTCCCAGCCCGAGGAGAAGAGCACGTGCTGCTGCAGCGTGCCCACCTCGCGCAGGCCGTCGAGGTCGACCCACCGCGAGCGCACGTAGAGCGGGTCGTACTGCGGGACCGAGTTGTCGAACGCGACCCAGTAGGCGGTCTCGGGGAAGTAGCCGTGCGGCTCGCCGCTGGCGACGCGCTCCTCGAGGAAGGCGCGGTGCTCGTCGAACTCGTCGTGGTGGTAGGCCTGGCCCGCGTCCTCGTAGAGGTCGTAGAACATCACCGAGTGCACCCACGGGGTGATGCCCGGGTCCGCGAACTGGACGAGGAAGTAGTACAACATCTCCTCGCCCTCCCACTCCACGCGCAGGTCCTCGTAGTTGCCGACGTGGATGGTGGCGGCGACCTCGCCGCCGCGCGCGGAGAGCGCGTCGTACGCGGTGTTGGCGGACGTGATGAACGACTCCGGGTCGGTGCCGGAGAACTCGCCGAACGACAGGTTCCAGAGGTCGAAGCCGACGTCGACCGTGTCGAGGCGCGGCTCCATCGAGGCGCGCTCCTCCTCGGGCGAGCCCGGGTCGTCGACGAGGTCGAACGCGAGCTGGAGGTTGGAGGCGCCGTAGAGCTGGATGCCGAGGCCCGTCGTGAGCCCGCGCGCGTGCGCCGCCGCTACGATGGCGGCTTGTTGGGCCTTCCAGTCGGCGTCGGCCTCCAGCGCGTCCTCGAGCGCGACCCACTGGAGGTGGTCGCCGCGGTTCTTCACCACCCAGTCGATCACCTGCGCGGCGCGCGCGGGATCGCCCTCCCAGAAGTCGTAGTAGCCCTCGATGGGGTGGAGCGTGTGGAGGTGGATGCCGCGGCGGGGGACGTCGGGCGCGCCGGCGAGCCCCGCGCCGGCGG
>JBMOQZ010000255.1:0-12079 GCA_049322475.1 Myxococcota bacterium
GGCGCTACCATGCGCCGTGCCCGCCCGCGCCCGTCGGTTCCGCGCGCTCGTTCCCGCGCTGCTTTTCGCGGCGTCCGGCTGCGTGCACGTGTACCAGCCGCTCTCGGGGCTCCACGACCCGGTGGTGGTCGACCCGCGGGCCCCCAACCTCACGGGCGTGAGCCTGCAGGTGGTGTGCCCCCCGGGCGAGTACGTGAGCCCCGGCGAGGCGCGCGTGCTCTGCGATCGCGTCGGCAAGCTCTTCGAGATCCAGGGCGCGCGCGTGACGACGCTCACGGACCGACCCCTCGCCGACCCCGATCTCGACGAGCCGGCGGGGCCGCCCCAGGCCGCCGCGGTCGCGACGACGACCGACCTCGTGCTGGAGCTGCGCGCCCAGGAGCTCCACACCTCGAACAACGCGCTCTCGTGGATCCTCTGCTTCGCGAGCGCCACGCTGGTGCCCGCCTACACCGAGTCCACCTGGGCGCAGGACGTGGTCGTCCGCGACGGCACGGGGTTCCTCCTCGTGAAGGACCGCCTCGAGGGGCGCATCGTCCGTACCTTCGGCTTCGGCGCGTGGGCGGGCAACAAGATCGCCGACCTCCTGTGGCGGAAGAAGGAGGACGAGCTCTCCACGAAGGCCGTGCACGCCGACGTCTCCGCCGATCTGTACGGCCAGCTCTCCCAGCTCGTGTTCGACGCCCGGATGCGCTGGGAGGTGCTGGAGGAGGCGACGCCGGACGGGCGCGCCACGGGGAGGGCGCAGTGATCCTCGTCCTCTTCGGCCTGTACCTCGTCCCGGCCCTCTTCCACCCCGACCCGGCGCCCGGCCTCGCGAAGGACCGCGCCCGCGCGCGCACCTTCGAGTGCGAGCGGCTCGAGCTGGAGACCGCCGCCCGCCGCCGGCCGGGCGACGTGAAGCCCGCGCGCCCGCGCGGCGAGTACCTCGAGCGCAGCGCGCTCGTCTGCACCCAGCGGCTCGTGCGGCCGGGCCTGCGCGACGACCGCGACGAGGCGATCCTCGCGTCGCTCGGGCCCCTCGCCGGCGAGCTGACCGCCGCCGCCGGCGACCTGCACCCCGAGCTCGCGGGCCGCACCTGGCTGGTGGAGGCCTTCTACCCGAGCGTCGCGGTCTCCGGGAAGCTCGCGTTCGCCGCGAAGGACGCGCTCGTGAGCAAGGGCCTGCGCGTGTCGGACCGCACGCCCGTGCTCTCCGCCGGCGACGTCGACGTGCTCACGCGCATGTCCCCCGAGGAGGCCTACCCGGCCGCCTGCGCGCGGTGGCGCGACAACGGCAGCCTCGGCGCGGACGACGTGCTGTTCGCGATCGTCAGCCGCGACCCGCGCGAGACCACGCTCCACGCGGGCGTGTGCGCCGGCGAGGGGTGGGCGTGGCTCAAGTGATCCTGCTCGCGCTGCACGCCGCCGCGGCCACGCCCGAGGAGGCGGCCCAGCTCGCCGAGCTCGACCGCCTGCGCGCGCGGGTCGCCGACGAGGTGCAGCTCTCCGCCTACGACCTCGTCGACGAGCTGGTGCTCGGGTGGAAGACCGAGCCCGTGTTCGCCCAGCCCACGCCCGTCGTGCTCGCCGGCGTCACCGTGCCCGTGGGCCTCGGCACGGGGCTCGCCGCGCTGGTCGAGAACCACCTCGCCGCCGTGCTCGCCGAGAACCCGTCCACGAACGTCCAGCTCGTGCACTGCCCCGCCTGCACCGCCGTGGTCGTGCATTCCGGGCCGGACGCCACCGTCATCTCCCGCGGCATCGACGACCCCGTCACGATCGAGCGGATCGGGGGCGCGTCGGGCCGGCACGCGCTCTTCGTCGACGTGGAGGCGGAGGGCACCTGGCTCGTGCTCCGCGCCCGCCTGACGCGCCTGACGCCGGACCTGCCGATCGTCTGGAGCCGCGCCATCGCGAGCTCGGCCGGCACGCCGGCGATGCTCCGCGAGCCCCACGACCTCAAGACGGCCGAGGAGGCGCGCGCGGACTACCTCGCCGCCCTGCGCTCGCGCGGCCCGCTCACCGTGCCGCTGCGCTTCGCCGTCCGCACCTACGCCGAGCCCGAGGACGCCGCGAACGTCGCCGCGCCGCCGTTCATCTGGCTCCAGACCGGCGTGGAGCTCGGCGCCAGCGACGCGCGCGCGTGGACCGCCAGCGTGCTCGCCGGCTACAGCTTCGTGCCCGACGCGTACCAGGGCCTGATGCTCCAGGGGCGCGTGAGCCGGCTCTTGACCGGGCGGGCCCGCTCGCTCACGCACCCGGACCTCTACCTGTTCGTGGGGACCGCGGTCTTCACCGTGTGGGGGCCCGCCACCGCGCCCTTCCGGGAGGACGTCCTCACCGCCGACGAGTTCCTCACGGATCTGACGCAGGACGACCCGCGCAACACGCTCGGCGGCGTGCACTTCGGCCTCGACCTGCGGCTCGGCAACCGCATCGGCATCTCCTCGTTCCTCGAGACGCTGCCCGCGCGCAACCGGGCCGGGAACTTCGGCGACTACATCCGCGTGCTCGACATCGGCTTCCAGAGCTTCGGCACCGAGGTGACGTTTTGTTTCTAGGGCTCGCCCTCTGCCTCGGCGTCGCCCGCGCGGAGTCGCCGACCACGCGCGACGCGCTCGACCGCCTCGAGGAGGTGCTGGAGTTGCGCGTGGACGACGGCCGCCTGCGCCCCGAGGAGGTGCTGCCCGCCGTGCTCGTGAGCGCGCAGCCCCGCGACGACGCCGCCCGCGGCTGGTACGTCACGCGCGTCGTCGAGATCCTCGAGCGCTCGCTCGGCGCCGGCGGCCTGCGCCTGTGCGAGGCGTGTACCGCCCCGCGCGCCGTCGTCGAGGACGGGCGCATGGTGTACCAGGCCGGGCCCGTCGGGCTCGAGGAGCTCGCCCGCCTCGACGACGCCTCCCGCGGCGGGGCCGAGGCCGCGCGGACCGCCATCTGGGTCGACGAGTACCTCGGCGGCGTGTCGATCCGCGTCGTGGACCTCCGCACCGCGCGGGTGATCTTCGCGCAGAACGTCGACCCCTCGCTGATCGAGCACAAGAACACGCGCCGGATGTACACCCTCGCCGCCGAGCAGGAGCGGCGCGCCCGCGGCGACGGCCTCACGCAGGCGTTCGTGGACGCGGCCCTGTACCCGGGCCAGCACGTCTCGCTCGACTGGACCGACCAGTGGGGCCCCACCAACCGCCAGTTCTCGGGGCTCACGCTCTCGATCCTCGACCCCGTGCTCGGGCTCGGCGCGGTCCACTACTACTGCATCGGCTTCCTCGACATCCTCGTCGGGGCGCAGGTGGTCGTCAGCCTCCCGACGGCGATTGTCCGCGGCCTCGGCCAGGAGGGCGAGGTGCTCGATCCCATGCTGACCGGCGTGGCGGTCGCGCGCGTCCCGTTCGGCCGCTCCAACTTCGGAGGCGTCGTGACCGCCTCCACCAACGGCTCGGTGGGCGTCGGCATCTCGCTGATGAACATCAGCCTCCTCCCGGTGATCCCATGAGGCTCTCCCTCCCCCTCGTCGCCGCGCTCGGCAGCGGCTGCGCGGCCTACAACTACACGCACTACCTGATCGATCCGGCGCCGGCGACGAACCCCGTCCTCGAGGAGGAGGAGGGCACGCAGCTGCGCCCGATGGGCTTCGGCTCCACCACGGCGATGAAGGTGAGCTGGAACGACGGGACGTTGCTGACCGAGGTCGAGATCCCGCTGCTCGCCAGCGGGCAGCGCATCGTCGTCGAGCACACGCGCGGCGCGCAGGGCCTCGAGACCATCCCCGCGACGCGCCTCGTGCCGCCCCCGCCCACGCTCGCGGACGCCACGCTCGACGCCGCCTACCGCACGCGCGGGCTGAAGGTGAACCCGGACGCCCCGGAGGTCAGCATCACCGCCGCGCGCACGCGCATGCAGGACGCGCTGGCGGGCGGCAACTACCAGCTCGCGCTGGAGTGGTGCGAGCTGGTGCTCGCCCGCTACCCGTCCCACCCGGAGACGCTGCGCGCGAAGGGCTCCATCCTGCTCCTGCTCGGCGAGCGCGAAGCCGCCGTGGAGGTGTGGGAGTCCGTCGAGGAGATCGAGTCCGATCCGGCCGTCCGCCAGAAGCTGGAAGAGCTCCAGCGCGACAACGCCAGGTAAAGGGGGTCCCGTGCAGCTCGTCGGCCTTGCGCTCCTCTTCTTCGTCGTCTGGTTCGGGTTCTCCGAGCGGACCGACACCACCCTGTCCGCCTTCGACCCCCACGCGTTCGTCATGGTGCTCGGCGGCTCGTTCGCGGCGGTGCTGGTCATGTCCAGCGCGTCCACCGCGTTCCGCACGTTCGCGTGCCTCCGCGAGCTGGTGCCCGGGATCGGCACGCTCGCGCGGACCACCCGCGCGCTGGAGGCCGACCGGACGCGGATCGCCGAGCTGTGGCTCGAGGGGCGGCGATCGCAGGCCGTCGAGCTCGCCGAGCAGAGCCGCCACCCCGCGCTCAAGCGCATGCTCCAGCTCGTGCTCGCCCGCGCCCCGGAGGAGGCCACGCAGGCGGCGTTCACGGAGCTGCGGCACGCCGAGCTCACGCGCTGGCAGCCCGCCGTCGGCAACTGGGAGGTGCTCGCCCGCCTCGCCCCGTCCTTCGGCATGGTCGGCACGATCACCGGCATGATCCAGCTCTTCCAGAAGATGGACGGCGACCGCACCAGCCTCGGCTCGGCGCTGTCCCTCGCGCTGCTCGCCACGCTCTACGGCGTCGCCTTCGGCGCGGGCGTGGCGGGGCCCATCGGCCACTACCTGCGCACGCTCCTGGACGAGCGCCTCGGCGCGGTCGAGCGCTGCGAGAAGACCGTCCACGAGCTCGTCGCGCGATCGGGCCGCGAGCTCGCCGCGGTGGGGAGCTAGGCCGTGGAGCGCCGCTCGTACGCCGCCGAGGACGGCTGGCTCCTCTCCTACGCCGACCTCATCACCAACCTGCTCATCTTCTTCGCCATGTTGCTCGCCGCCGCGGAGATCAGCCGCACGAAGATGCAGCAGATCGCCGAGGGCATCACGGGCATCGAGGCGCCGGCGAGCCTGTCGGCCATCCAGGAACAGATCGAGGCGCGCATCGAGCGCGAGGGCCTCCACGAGCTCATCCGCACCGATCTGACCGACGACGGCCTGCGCCTGTCGCTCAACTCCGGCCTCGTGTTCGACTCGGGCAGCGCGACGATCCGCGCCGAACAGGTGGACACCGTCGACCGCATGCTCCAGACGCTCGTGCCCTACGCCGGCCAGTACCAGTTCGCCGTCGAGGGCCACACCGACAGCACGCCCGTGGTCGCGGGCGGGGCCTACGCGACCAACTGGGAGCTCTCCGCCGACCGCGCCAACGCCGTGCGCTCCCGCCTCGAGCTCGTCGGGGTGGAGCAGCGGCGCATCCGGGTCGAGGGCTACGCCGACACCGTGCCGCTCCCCGAGGAGGGCCTCGCGGGGCTCGCCGCGGACGAGCGCCTCGCCCGCCACCGCCGCGTGGTCGTGAGGATCTACTGATGATCGCGCTGCTCGCCGCCGCGGCGCTCGCCGCCCCCGCCGTCCCCTCGCGGGAGATCCCCGCGGAGGTGCTCGTGGAGCTGCAGCTCCTCGAGAACCGCTTCGAGCTCGCGCTCGCCGCCGACTGCGACCCCGCGCTCTGCTTCGCGAAGGGCTGCACGTGGCTGGATCACGCCGTCGCCGACCGCCCGCCCGACCGCTCGATGCCCGGCCTCGCCGACGAGCCCGGGCCGAGCGCCGCCACCGCGCAGCCCTACCTCACGCGCGCGCAGTGCTCGTTCGCGCACGAGCCGACGCTCGACGCCGCCCACGCCCAGGCGCTCGTGCGGCGCCTGCAGACGCGGCTCTCCGGGGGGTGGACCGTCGTCTCGGTCGAGCGCGAGGCGCTCTCCGCGCTGCCGGTCGAGGAGCCCGCGGAGGCCGCGCCCGAGGAGGTGCCCGAGGCCACGCCGCCCGCGCCGCCGCCGACGCCGCCCTGGACGGACACGGCCGGGCGCGAGCTCTGGGCCACGCTCCTCCCCCACTTCTGGTGGATGATCGGCGCGGGGCTCGCCACCGCCGCGGCGACCACGCTCATCTGGGCGTGGCGGCGCGTGGGGCGCGCCACGGTGGAGGAGCAGGCGCTCCTCGCCGAGCTGACGCAGCCGGAGGCCCCGCCCGCCGCCGAGCCGCCGCCCGCCGCCGAGGCCGCCGCCGGCGAGGCCGATCGCGCCTTCGTCGCGGAGCAGGAGAAGGCCTGGCGGGCCACGCTCGAGGCGATGGACCCCGAGCACCCCGCCCCCGAGCTTCAGGCGCTGGTCCGCGAGCGCCTCCGCGCGGGCGACCTCCCGCTCCTCGCGAAGGCGGTCCTGCGTTTCCCGGACCACTTCCCGGCGATCTTCCCCCACGACGGCGAGACCGCCACCGCCAAGCTCGAGCTCGCCGAGCTGTTGCGCACGGTCGACGCGAGCTCGCTGCCCGGCGACGTCGCGTTCTTCACGGCGCTGCAGCGCCACGCGCTCGCCGCGCGCCTTTCCTCCCAGCCCGACGCCCGCATCGTGCGCAGCCTGCGGGAGGACTTCGGCGCCGCCGGGCTCGCGGAGCTCGTCCGCCAGCAGCCGCCCCGCGTGGGCGCGCTCCTCTTCGCGCTGAGCCCGCCGATCGAGCAGCACGAGATGGCGCGCCTCCTCCCCGCGGCCCGCGCGAAGGAGCTCTGCCGGCAGCTCTTGCGCTCCAACCGCATGGACCCGAGCGAGACCCGCGCGGTGTTCGAGGTGCTGCGCGCGGCTCGGGGCGAGTCCTCGGCGACGGCCGTGCCGCCGACCGAGATCACCGACCGCGGCGCCACCTTCGACGCCGCCGGCGCGCTCGCCGTGCTGCTGCCGAGCCTGCCGCCCCTCGACCGCGCCTCGCTCTTCGACGACGCGCTCGACCGCGCGCAGGGGAACCTCCCCGCGTGGACCCGCGCCATCCTCGTGCCGGAGATGCTCTTCGCGCTGCACCCGGAGTCGCGCGCCGACCTCCTCCTCGAGATCGAGGCCGAGCCGCTCGCCGCGTGGCTCTCGCTCGTCGACGCCGAGACGCGCGCGCGCCTGCTCGACGGGGTGCCCGACACGCTGCGCGCCACGATCCAGGCGACGTCGGTGTTCCCGTCGCGCGAGCGCCAGCTCTCGCTCGCGAGCCGCGGCCGCCGCGACCTCGCCCGCAGCTTCGTGCGCCAGCTCGCGCGCGCCCGCATCCCGTTCGAGCGCGCGCTGCGCCCCGACACCGAGGCCGAGGCGTGATCGCGCGGCGCGCGACCGCCTGCGGCGCGGCCCTCGCCGCCGCGCTGCTCGCGTCGTGCTCCAAGGTGCCCATCCACGACGTCGCCGCGGGCTTCACGCTCGCCGACGTCTCGTGGTTCGCCGAGGAGGAGACGCTCTTCGTCTTCTACGACCTGTCCGCCCAGCAGGGCCTCGGCGACGCGAGCGTCCTCGAGATCACGTACACGACCGACGACGCCGTCGTGGACTGGACCGCGCTCGCCGACCTCGAGCCCGTCCACGGGCACGAGCCGGTGGACTGCGGCACCACGAGCCTCTGCGGGAGCTGGAGCGTCCACGTGGAGAAGGAGCCGCGCGACGTCGCGCTGCGGCTGCGGTACCACCGCGACGGCGAGATGTCGCTCGACGCCGACACGGTCTTCAACGTGGTGGGCCCGGGCGACCCGTGGAGCCACCGCAGCTACCTCGTCTACGGCGTCTTCGACGAGACGAACCGGCGCGTGCAGTGGCGCGGTCGCCACCGCTTCCCCACGCTCCGCAACGAGCAGGCGACGGACTACGGGCTCCGCCGCGATCTCCTCGTCGAGGACGCGACGTACGGGTCGGCGGTGCTGGCGACGCCCGACAACGTGTACGGCTACGGCGTGGAGTGCCCCGCCGGGTTCGACGCCGCCGGCCTCTCCGCGGTGGAGACCGACGAGCGCGCGGTGTTCGCCGGCGAGGACCTGCCCATCGAGGCCTCCGACGCCGCGCTCGTCTGCGCGCAGGCGACGGTCACCGACGCGAAGGGCTCCTTCACCACCGGCGCGATCGCCCGGAAGAACCCCGAGGTCCGCCCCGCGTTCCCCGAGCTCCGCTCCCCGATCCGCGACGCCGCGCTCCTCCCCTTCTTCCTCGAGCCCTGCGACCGCGTCATCTCCGCCGACCACGAGGACATGCAGCGGCAGCGGCTCCAGATCGGCGCGCTCGCGTCGACCTGCACCGACGACTGGGACGCCCCCGGCTTCGCCGACGCCCTCGCCGTCCGCTTCTCCGACGCCATCGAGGCGGCGCGCCCCGAGGGCCGCGACATGGTGCTGCTCGTCGGGCTGCACCGGGACGAGGACGGCGTGTCGGACGTCCTGCAGGAGGCGCTCGCCCAGGTCGTCCCGGAGGAGCGCCTGCGGGCCTCGCCGCGGCTCGCCGGCGCGTTCGTGTTCGACAGCGACGCCGACGGGCCCTCGCTGCCGGAGCTCGACGCCTCGACGTTGTGGTGCCCCTCCACCGTGACGGACACGGACAACTCGCTCGCGAACATGACGTGCGCCATCGCGCCGGACAACCCGAGCGTCGAGCTCGGCCCGTTCAGCTTCGGCACGTTGCCGATCCTGCCGTCGCGCGAGCAGTACCTCGAGTTCGTCGAGACCTACTCCGAGGCGCAGGCCGGCGAGGTCACCGGCATGAGCATCCGCGCGCCGGAGTTCGCCACGACCGCCGACCACGTCGCGATCGGCGACTACGGCGTCGCCACCTTCCTCAACGACGAGCTCGTGACCGCCGGCGAGGACGACGCCTTCTCGTACTGCGTGAACGAGGACCCCGCGATCGTGGTGTTCCGCTCGGAGTTCATGCGGAGCGAGGCGTTCCTGCGCCTCGTGCAGCGGGGCTGCGAGACCGGCACGGTCGACGAGGAGCTCTGCGCGTGGGCGGGCCTCGGTCTGTTGCCGCTCGCGCTCCTGCCGGAGTGGCACGCGACCTTCCCCGAGGACAGCTACGCGCTGGGCCTGTTCTGGGACTTCCCCTTCCTGCTCCACCTCGACTACGAGACGTCGGCGGCGGGCTCGGTGACCGCGTTCGGCTTCTCCGTCCCGTTCGGCGTCGCCGCGACCGGCGAGTCCTACCTCGGGACGGCGATGTGGACGACGGACACGGTCTCGCTGGAGGAGACGATCACGCAGTGCACGCGCTTCTGCGGGCACCCCACCTTCGACTCGGCCGGCGTGTACCAGGTCTCCGCGCCCTTCGACCCGTCCTACGCCACCTCCTGCTACCTGCCGGCCTACCCGGAGCTCGGAGACTCGGGGTTCCCGCTTGATCCCTAGCGCGCTCTGCGCCGCGCTCGCCCTCGCGGCGGAGCCCGACGACGACCCCCTCGCCCCGCACCGGGTTCCGTTTCCGGAGCTCGCGGAGCGGGCGATCGGCACGGCGTCGCAGCCGGTCGAGTTCAACTGGCGCCGGACGAAGGTGCACGGCGCCGCCACCGGCTCCCAGCTCTTCGAGCTCAACAACTTCAACAGCCTGCGCGTCGGGGGGCTCGCCCGCTTCCCCACGGGCGGCGCGCTCGTCGAGCTCGGCGTGTCGTACGTGCGGACCTGGGACACGCCCAGCAGCGCGCTCCTCGCGCTCACGCCGTACCGCCAGCCCGGTCGCCCCGACCGCATGGACGTCGACCTCGCCGTCGGCTTCCCGATCGCCGAGGGCGTCGTGACCGTGGCGCCGCGCTTCTTCCCGTCGCTGCAGCTCGTGCTGAACGCCTACGTCGGGCTCCGCTACCAGCTCTACCCGGACGCCTTCGAGGGCATGAAGGCCGGCGAGGTGTTCGGCGCGGTGCTGTCGCCGGCGCTCACCGAGGCCGAGCTCGACAACCTCGAGGACCGCCGCCTCGACGCGATGCAGGTCGACACGGGGCGCTACGGGCTCACCGTCGGCCTCGGCAACGACCTCTACTTCAGGCAGGGGTTCTTCCTCTCGCCGCGCGCGTCGTTCTCGCTGCCCGTGCTCGCGCCCGCGAGCGGCACCGAGCTCCTGTTCTGGGGCGACGTCTCGCTCGCCGTGGGCTTCGCGCGGTGACGGCCTGGCTGCTTTTCGCCGGGCTCGCCGCGGGCGAGCCCTCCGACGCCACGGTGGTCTACTACAACGCCCGCATGGCGCTGCGCGAGGGCCACGCCACCGAGGCCGTGCAGCTCTGGCTCCTCCGCAACGCGATGGAGGACCGCGCCGGCGAGCTCTCCCCGCACGACGCCGACTTCCGCTCCGTGGCCTGGGCCGCGCTCGGCGAGCTCGGCCTGTGCCAGGACGGCTTCGCGAAGGACGCGGACGGCGCCGGCCTCTGGCCGCTCGCGTTGCACAACCAGGTGGTGCGGAGCCTCGGGCGATCGCGGCCCCCGCGGCTGCCGCGCCCCTTCGCCGCCTTCGAGGTGGACCGGCAGCAGCGGCGCGTCTCGATCACCGACGTGCTCGGCAGCCGCGAGCTCGCGACGCTCAAGCTCTCCCGCACGCGCTGCACCCGTCCGCGGCTCGCGCTCCTCGCCGCCGGCGAGTCCCTCACCGCCTCGCTCGCGGACCGGCAGGTCGCGGCCCGGCTGCTCCGGTTCCTCGTCGAGCGGGCGAGCGCGACGCTCGCGCGGGAGCAGGTGCGCGGGCTCGCGGCGCTGGACGCGCGGCTCTTCGACCTCGACCTGCAGCTCGGCGGGCTCGCCGCCCGGGAGGCGCTCGCCGAGGCGCGCGACGCGGCGCGGCAGGCGCGGGAGCTCGGGCTGTCGCGGGCCTCGATCGACGCGATGCTGGAGCACGCCGCGCGCACCACGCTGGATCCCTCCTCGCCGGCGGCGCGCGTGCTGCGGGAGTGCGCGGCGTGGCCCCCGTCGGAGTGGATGGCGCTGACGCCGGACCGCCGGCTCTACCTCTTCGCGCAGGCGCGGGCGGCCGCGGACGACCCCGCGGACTTCGACCCCCTCGCGCTCGCGATCGTCGACGCCCTCGTCGCGGAGGGGGACGGCGCCGCCGTCGAGCAGTGGGTCGGCATGCTGGATGCCGCCGAGGACCCCGCGAAGCGCCGGGCCGTCTGGGACGGCGAGCGGGGCCGCGCGCTGCTCGCCCTCGGCGACGAGGCCGGCTTCCGGGAGCGCGCCGTCGTCGCGCTCCACCGCGGGATCGACGCGCTCCAGCGCGGCCAGCTCATGGACGCGCTGCGGTCGCTCGCGTTCGCGCGGCAGCACGCGGGCGAGTCCCGCGCCGGCGGCGATCTCGCCGGCCTGACCCTGCGCTGGCTGACCTACGTGGCGGGCCGGTTCACGGTGTCCGCCGAGCTCCTCGTGACGCTGCAGGAGCTCGTGCCGCGGCAGGACTACGCCGTCATCCTCGAGGACCTGTCGTGGACGGCGGCCTTCCACGCCGACGCGCGCTCGTTCGAGACGGGTTTGGCCCACTCTTTGGGGCGCGGCGCGCTCGGGCGGCGCCTCGCGCTCCTCGCGCCCCTCGCCGCCGGCGACGCCCGGCGCTTCACGGAGGGCGTCCGCGTCGGCCTCGCCGAGTCCCCGAGCGAGACGCTCCGCTTCTGCGACCAGCTCGTGCAGCGCCTCGAGCGCGAGGACGCCGGCGTCCGCGCCGCGCACGTGCCCACCCTCGCGGCCCTGCGCCGGCTCCTCCAGCCGCTCGCCGACGCGGAGGACGCGGGCCGCCAGAGCCGGGCCGCCGTCTCGCTGCTGGAGCGGACCCGCGCGATCGCCGACGGCGTCGGCGGCCTGCCCGAGCCCGGCGACCGCGACCGCGCGCGCGCGCTCGACCCCGAGGGCGAGGTGTACGCGGGCAGCATCCGCCTCGCCCCCGCCGATCCGCCGCCCTGGCCGTTTCCGGCGCCCGTCCCGGCGCCCCCGTCGGTGTTCGAGCCCATCGAGCTCCGCCCGGTGGAGTGGCGCGACGACGCCGGCGAGATCGTGTTCGGCTGGAGCATCCGCGGGTGACCGCGCTCTTGGCCCGACGGCGCGAGCTGCGCGCGCGGATCGCCCGGCGGCGCGCGGCCGAGCCGCCGCGGCGGCGGCGCCGGTGGCTCCTCCTGCTGCTGCTCCTGCTGCTCCTGCTGATCCCGCCCTGCGAGGAGCCG
>JBMOQZ010000256.1:0-11977 GCA_049322475.1 Myxococcota bacterium
CGTGCTCATGGACGGGCCGAGCGTCCGCACGCGGCACCTCGCTCTGGACGACAAGCCGTCCGCGGGTGACGAGCACGAAGCGGACAGATTTTCCGGAACGCGCGAGGCGGAGTTTCCGGAACCAGCAACCCACGTGGGTCGCGGTGCCGAGCGGGCACGCAAAGGTGCTCGTGGGGGCGGGCGTCCCGCCCGCCCCTCCTGACCCAGGCGGGTCGCGGCGCTATTTGCGTCGCCACGTCAGAGCGGCGTCCGAGGGGGGTCCGCGCAACCACGGAGCTTCTGGACGTCCGACCGGCACGTTCGGTTCCCCGCGCTCCGGAGTCAGGGCCGACATGCGGTCCATCGTCCCCTGAAAAATAGACATGAAAATTCATTGCACCCCCTCCCCGCCCGGATACGTTCCACCCGGGAACCGGGTGAATCCATGCCTTCCACGCCCCTCGCTCGTGCGCAGGCGCTGAGCGAACGCCTCCTCTCCGCGCGGCGCGCGCACCGTCGCGCCGAGCACGATCTCGCGGTGCTCCTCGCCGAGATGGCGGACCACGATCTCCACCGCGAGCTGGGTCACGCCTCCGTCGAGGAGTACGCCCGCGTCGTCCTCGACCTCACGGGTCGTCAGGCGCGGGACCTGCTCCGCATCGGGCGAAAGCTCCCCGCGCTCCCGGATCTCGCGGACGCGATGGCGGCCGGCGACCTCGATTGGACGAAGGCGCGGGAGCTGGTGCGCGTCGCCACACCCGCCAACGTCGCCGCCTGGGTCGCGCGGGCGAAGGCCCTCACGTCTCGCGAGCTCGAGCGCGAGGTGGCGCACACGCACGTGGGCGAGCCGCCGCCCGACGGCGAGCCCACGCGCGGGCCGTGCCGCCGGCGTGTGTCGTTCGAGATGGAGGCCGCCGACGCGGAGGTGTTGTTCGAGGCGCTCCGGGTCGCCCGCGCCCGCGCGGGGGAGGAGCGCGGCGACGTCGAGGACGGCGCGCTCCTCGCCGACGTCGCGCGCCGGTTCCTCGCCGTCGATCCGCCTGACGACGGGGCGAGCGACGAGATCTACAAGGAGGTGATCGTGCGGTGCGACAGCTGCAGCGAGGTCCATTCCCACGACGCGGAGGTCTCCGACACCGTCGCGGGCGAGGCCGCGTGCGACGCGCTGGTCGTGGACATGCGCCCCGGGCCGAAGCAGGGGCACGTGACACACAAGGTGCCCCCTTCGGTACGGGAGCGCGTCCTCTTCCTCGACGGCGGCCGCTGCACCGTGCCCGGGTGCCAGCATCGCAGCTGGTTGCAGATCCACCACCTGCTGGATCGCGCGCTCGGAGGCGGCCACCACCCGTGGAACCTCACGTCGATCTGCTTCGTGCACCACCGGATGGTGCACGACGGGGTGCTCGCGATCTGGCGGGACGCGGAGGGGCGCATCGTCGTGCAGGACCGGCGCGGAGTGCGGCGCGCGACCCACGTGGGCCGCAGAGACCCGGCAGGCCTCGCGGTCGTGCCGCCGGTCCCGCCGCCAGCGAAGTCACGGGAGGACCTTCCAGTGTGAACGTGGCGGCGCGCGACCCCCGGACCCGGCGAGCCTCGCGGTCGTGCCGCCGGTCTGGCCGCCAGCGAAGCCGAAGGCGCCCCTCCGATGTGAGCGCAGCGGCGCGCGACCCCCGGACCCGGCGAGCCTCGCGGTCGTGCTGCCGGTCTGGCCGCCAGCGAAGCCGAAGGCGCCCCTCCGATGTGAGCGCAGCGGCGCGCGACCCCCGGACCCGGCGAGCCTCGCGGCGGCGCGCGACCCACGTGGGCCGCAGGGACCCCGGCAGGCCTCGCGGTCGTGCCGCCGGTTTGGCCGCCAGCGAAGTCGGAGAGGACCGTGGCGGCGCTCGACCCACGTGGGTCGCCCGCGAAAGAGCCCGTGGCTGCCGGCCCTCCAATGCCTCGAGGACCTGGGAACGACCCCGCCCCAAGAGGTCGCCGCTCAGAGCGGCTCCAGCTCCGCCGAGAAGTGCCTGAGGAACGGCGGCTCCTTCACGACGCGGTACCCCTTCAGCTCGGGCGCGCGTCGGGCTACGTGCTCGCCGACCTCGATGACGTAGTCGACGTGCGCCTGGGTGTAGACGCGGCGCGGCAGGGCGAGGCGCACCAGCTGCAACTTCGCCGCGGGGAACATGAGCGAGCCGACCTCCACCCCGCGCACGCCGCCCTCGACGTACAGGGCGGCGGCGAGCGCCTGGCCGGGGAAGGCGGCCGGCGGGACGTGCGGGAGGAGCTTGCCGGCGTCGAGGTACACCGCGTGCCCGCCGGGAGGCTGGACGACGGGGATGCCCGCGCGCACGAGGCCTTCGGCGAGGTACGCCACGCTGCGCGTGCGGTAGCGGAGGTACTCGGGGTCGAGCGCCTCCTCGAGCCCGACGGCGACGCACTCGAGGTCGCGGCCGGCGAGCCCGCCGTAGGTCGGGAAGCCCTCGCCGAGGATGAGCTCGTTGCGGAAGAGCTCGGCCCAGTCGTCGCGCCGGGTCGCGAGCAGCCCGCCGATGTGCGCGATGCCGTCCTTCTTGGCGGAGAGCGTGCAGCCGTCGGCGAGATCGAACATCCGGCGCGCGATGTCGTGCAGCGACCACGCCTCGTAGCCGGGCTCGCGCACGTGGATGAACCACGCGTTCTCCGCGAAGCGGGCGGCGTCGAGGAAGAAGGGGACGCCCGCGGCGCGGCACCGCCCGCTCACCGCCTCGATGTTGGCCATCGACACGGGCTGGCCCCCGGCGGCGTTGTTCGTGAGCGTGAGCATCACCAGCGCGATCTCCGCGCGGCGCGTCTCCAGCGCGCGGTCGAGCGCGGCGAGGTCCATGTCGCCCTTGAAGGCGGAGGTGTCGCCCGGGTCGCCGGCGGCGGCCACCGGCAGGTCCACGGCCGCGGCGCCGCTCGCCTCCACGTTGGCGCGGGTCGTGTCGAAGTGGGTATTGTTGAGCACGACGCGTCCCGGCCCCAGCACGGTGCGCGAGAGGATGCGCTCGGCGGCCCGCCCCTGGTGGACCGGGAAGACGTGCGGGAAGCCCGTCAGGCGCTGCACGACGGCCTGGAAGCGCGCGAAGGAGCGGCTCCCGGCGTAGCTCTCGTCCCCGAGCATGAGCGCGGCCCACTGCGCCGCGCTCATCGCGCCGGTGCCCGAGTCGGTGAGGAGGTCGATCGTGACCTCCTCCGCGGCGAGCTTGAACAGGTTGTGGCCCGCGCGGTCGAGCGCGGCGAGCCGCGTCCAGCGGTCGAGCACCGGGATCGCCTCGACGGCCTTGATGCGGAACGGCTCGATGATCGTGCGGAAGCCTTTTTCCATGCCTCTCCCGAACCCGGCGCCCGCGCCCCCGCGATAGGCCGGGCGGCCTACAGGACGTCGCGCCCGAGGAACGCGCGCCGGGCCACGAACAGCGCGCCGAGGCCGAGCACGACGGGCCAGACGAGCCCGTAGGCGACCGTGACGGGGCCGCCGAGCGTGACGGTGGCCCAGGTGCCGACGGGGCCCAGCACGCCCATCTCCGCGTCGAGCGCCGCGAGGATGGCGACGCGGCCCGCCTGCAGCGGGTTGACGCCCGCGAGCCCGAACACGGCGGCCGGCGGCAGGTCCCACCGCAGGAGCACGCCGAGGACCACGAAGTCGACGAGGACGGCGCAGCCGATCCAGGCGACGAGCGCGCGGAGCAGCGCCTGCTCCGGCGTCCGCGAGAGCGCGCTCGCGGCCATCCCGATGCTGGCGAAGCAGAAGCCCTGCCCGGCCAGCATGGCGGTGAAGAGCGCGAGGAGGCCGACGGAGACGGGTTTTCCGCCGATGACCGCGGCGGCGCCGAGGCCCGCCACGGCGAGCACCACCGGCCCGGCCACCGCGACGAGGCGCGGCCAGAACAGGGCGCGGAAGCACCGCGCGCGCGAGTTCGGGTACGACAGGTACCACTCGAGCACGCCCTGCTGGCGAGCCCCGGTCACCGCCTGCGCCGTGGCCAGCACGGCGAGGAGCGGGAGGAACAGGAGCGACGCCTGCACCACCCCGCCCATCACGCGCCCGTAGCCCGTGAACCCGAGCACGGAGGACTCGCGCGAGGCGACCAGCACGAAGAAGCCCACGATGCCCACGGCGAGGGCGAGCGCCGCGACGAACCAGCGCGCGCGCACCACGCCGCGGGCCTCGAGGCGCAGGACGGCGGAGCTCACTTCGACACCGCCCGGCTGGAGGCCTCGCCGACCGAGATCGACCCCGGCGTGCCCGCGGGCACGGCGCGCAGGCCGCTGCCCATCGGCGTCACGGCGTCGACCGCGAAGGCGACCTGCGCCTCGTTGTACCAGCCCTCGCCGTCGCTGAACCACATGTGGGCGACGGACGGCTGCTCGTCGAGCACGTAGCGGAAGAGGCAGCCGGCGTCGTCGAAGGCGAGCGTGTCGCCGTCGCGCGTCACGATGGCGGCGGCGAACCGGGGCTCGCCGACGAGCATGCCGCACTCGTCGCAGGCCTCGTGGTCGAAGGCGATCTCGGGGGGCGCGTTGAGATCCTTCGCGCACCCCCACAGCCAAAGCGCGATCATCGCGACCTCCGGAAGGGAACGACGGCCCCGCCGGCAAGGAGCCCGGCGCTCGAGGCGAGGTCCGGATCCGCCAGGAAAGTCTCCAACCGGTCGTCGAACCGGACGGAGCCGTCGGTGAGGACCACCACCCGGTCCACGAGGTCGCGCACCTCCTCCATACGATGGGAGGAGAGCAGCACCGTCGGGGCCGGGGCGCGCGCGGCGAGCTTCGCGAGGAAGACGGCGCGGGCGGGTGGATCGAGGTTCGCCGTGGGCTCGTCGAAGAGCAACACGGGGCAGTCGGTGGCGAGCGCCATCGCGGCGAGGAGCTTCTGCTGCATGCCGCCGGAGAGCGCGGCGAAGCGCACCTTCGCGACCTCGCCCACGTCGAGGGCGAAGTCGGCCGCGCACGAGACGAGGCGCGCCTCGGGCAGGCCGCGCATCTCGGCCCAGGCCTTCACCAGCTCGCGGACCGGCACCTGCAGCGCGGGCGCGCGCTGCGGCACCCACGCGACGTGCACCTGCGCGGCCGCGTGATCCCGCCAGGGGTCGTGGCCGGCGACGGACACGGTGCCCGTCGCCTGGACGAGCCCCAGGAGCGCGCGCATGAGCGTCGTCTTGCCGGAGCCGTTCGGACCGACGAGCGCGACGCGCTCGCCCGCGGCGATCGAGAGGCTCACCCCGCGGAGGACCGCGCGGTCGTCGTAGGACTTGCAGAGGTCGCGGACGTGGATCATCCCATCACCGGGCGCGCGTCGCGGGCGACCGGCGGCGGCGCGAGCATGGGGAACGCCGCCGCGAACAGGTCGAGCAGGCTCGCGGCGAGGGTCCCGTTGAAGTAAGCGACGAGCGGGTTGCGCCCGATGAGGGTCACGGTCGCGGCGCGGAGCTCGTGGGGGACGTCGCCCACGCCGTCGCGATCGAGGTCGTAGCCGGCGTAGTCGCTCCACCGGTTGCCCTCGAAGGTGGTGCCCGAGGTGTCGGCGCGGCTGTCGACGGACACGGGGACCGGGTTCTCGTGCAGGTCGTTGGCGGCGAAGACCGCGCCCGTGACCGCGCCGTGGAGGCGCACGCCCACGTGGTTGTATGCGAGGAGGTTGTCTTCGAAGCGCGCGGAGCCGCCGACGCGGTGGGGGGTGCCGTCGAGGTAGACGCCCGTGGTGTTGCCGACGAGGCGGTTGCCCGTCGCGACGATCGCGTCGCTCTCCTTGAAGCCGAGGCCGACGCCCGCGGCGCCGTCGGCGCCCTCGACGCGGTTGGCCACGAGACGGATGTCGGTGCTGTACATGACGAAGACGCCGACGACGTCGTCGAGGAACGCGTTGCCCTCCACCACGTTGCGATCGGCGTGCATGAAGTGGGTGCCGTACCGCGAGCCCGTGACCGTGTTCCCGCGGACGACGTTGTCCTCGCTGTACCAGACGACGAGATCGCGCACGCCGGCGAGCGTGTTGCCCTCGATCACGTTGCGATCGGACTCCCAGAGGCGGATGCCGTCGCCGCGCTGGCCCATCGTGAGGTCCTCGCGGCCGGCGATCCGGCTGTCGCGAAGGACACAGTCGGACGCCATGCGGAAATCCACGCCCATGAGCGTCTCCGCGACGTCGATCCGCTCCAGCACCACGCGGTCGGCGCCCACGACCACGCCGGCGTCGCCCCTGGTGGCGTCCTTCCCGCCCGCGCGGAGGGCGAGGTCGCGGACGGTGACGTCGGAGGCCGCTACGACGAGCACCGTGCCGGTGCCGTCGCCCCGGAGCTCGGCGCCGGGCTCGCCGGCGAGCGTGAGCGGACGATCGATCCGCAGGGGCCCGCGCCAGCGGCCGGCCGGCACCACGAGCGTGGATCCCGCCGGCAGCGCGGCGACCCGCGCCTGCAGGTCGTCGCCCGGGGCGGCGCGCTCGGTGCGCGGCGGGCCGGCGGGGACCGTGATCCCCGCGACCTCGACGCGCTCCGGCGCGACCGCGGCGTGTTCCTGGGCGTGCAGCGCCTCTACGAGCAGCAGGGTCACTTGGGGACCCCGACGAACGCCCGCGGGCACGTCGCGTGACAGTCTTCCTGCGCGGGACAGGTGGCACAGACCTTCTTGCGTTGCCAGGCCGCGATCCCGACGAGCACCACCCCCGTGACGGCGAGCCAGAAGCCGAGGTCGGGGGTGGCGATGGTGCGGAACTGACCGACCTTCCCCTCGCCGAACATCTCGGGCGTGAAGCCCGGGATGCGGACGGGTGCCTTCGGATCGAGGTCGTGCCCGAACCGGTACAGCCAGTACATGGTGTCGGCCACGAAGCCGACGGGGAAGCCGACCGCGGCGAGCCACGCGAGCCAGCCGAGCCGCTTGCCCGCGACGGCCACCAGCGCGAGCACCGCGACCCCGAGCCCGCCGACGAGCCACCCTCCGTACGCCCGCTCCAGCTCGGCGGCGTCCTCGAGGTGGCCCATCCCGATGTAGTGGTTGATGATGTTGATCTCTTCCGTGTCGCCCGTGACGCCGGTGAGGGACACCACGAGCTCGAGCCCCTTCGGGTACTGGGGCGCGAACAGGTCGAACTGCCACCAGGGCTGGAAGTACGACACCGCGAAGAGCGCCACGCTCACGAGCGACAGGGCGACCACCCCGAGACGACGGCGGCGCTGCCAATCGAAGACGCGAGCGTGGACGGGCGCGGACATGTCAGCCTCCCTTGGACTTGATGTACGCGAGGAGCTTGGGCATCTCCTCCGGCGTGACACCCTGCTTGGGCATCTGGACCATGTGGGTCTTGAAGAGGTCCCTCGCGACCGGGTCCTTCTTGGTCATCGCGTCGGGCTCGGCGATCATCTTCGTGATCCAGGGCGTCGTACGCCGCTGGGTGAGCCCCACGAGGTCGGGGCCGACGAGCTTGGATCCGAAGGCGTGGCAGCCGCCGCAGCCCTTCGCGCCGTAGACCTTCTCGCCCTCGGCGACGATCGCGGGGTCGGTGGGGATCTCGGCGACGGCGACGACGGCGATGTCGGCCGGTCCGTCGGGGCCCACCTCGGCGGGGGCCGCGGGGGCCGCCGCCGGGGCGGAGGGGGCGGGGGCGGAGGCGGCCGCGCCGGCCGCCTCCTTCTGGGGCTCGCCGCCACAGGCGACGAGGAAGAGCACGAGTGACATTTGTCAGGACCCCTTGGGCTTGACGAGCAGGTAGCCCGCCATCTCGAGGTGGAGCGCGGAGCAGAACTCCGTGCAGTAGAAGGGGAAGACACCCGCGCGATCCGCGGTGAAGGTCACCTCCTCGTACTTGCCCGGCTCCATCGAGAGGTTGACGTTGTACATGTCGACGGCGAAGCCGTGGACCTGGTCGTTGGCCTGCTCGAGGCTGGTGAGGTGCAGCGTGACCTCGTCGCCCTCGTTCACCTCGATGTGGTCGGGCGTGAAGTGGCTGCGGATGACGCTCATGTAGACGTCGACCTTCTTGCCGTTGCGCTCGATGCGCTCCTTGCCCGCGGTGACCGCGTGCTCGGAGACCTCGTCGGTGTACGGGTTGGTGCCCGGGGGCGAGTAGGTCTGCAGCGGCTTGAGCTTGTCGGCCTTGATCATCTGCGAGTAGTGCGGCTCGCCGAGGGGGATGGGCAGGTCGTAGACGATCTCCATCTTCGGGCCGCTCACGTCGATGAGCTGGAAGCTCTGCGGGAGCAGCGGGCCCACCGGCTGGTAGCGGTCCTGCGACATCTTGTTCATCGCCACGACCCAGTTGCCGTCGGGCGAGACCGTGTCACCCTCGGCCGCCATGATGTGGCCGATGTTGTAGTGCACGGAGAGCGCCTCGGTGGGCTGCCCGAGGTTGTTCGGGTTCCACTTCACGACCGTGCTGTCGAGGAACACCGAGGTGTACGCGTTGCCCTTGTCGTCGAACACGGTGTGGAGGGGCCCGAGCCCGATCTCCTGCTGGCCGCGGATGGACTTCTGGAAGTCGAGGATGGGCACGCCGAAGGCGTCCTTGCCCGAGTACTCACCCTTCTCGATGAGGTCCTTGATCTTGGAGAACTCGTAGACGGTGGCGTGCGTGTCCAGCTTGCCGCCGACCACGATGGCCTTGCCGTCCGGCGTCACGTCACACCCGTGGGGGGACTTGGGCTCGCCGACGAAGGTGAGGACCTTCTCGGCCGCGGCGTCCTCGAGCGAGATGACCCGCACGCCGTTGATGGTCTTGAACTTGCCGGCCTTGATGAGCTCCTCGCCCTTCATCCAGTTGATGATGTGGAGGTAGTCCATGTCGTTCTGGGAGGCGCCGGACTCCATGAACGGCTTGCCCTTGCCCTCCGTGCCGGCGGACATCTCCGTGTTCCACGAGCCGATGAAGACGTAGCCGTGGCTGTCGAGCTTGCCGGCATCGGAGAGGTCCTGCGCGTACGGAGGCAGCTCCACCGCCCAGGACTCCTCGGGGACGAGGCGGCCCTTCTCCTTGTCGAACTTCCAGAACATGGCCGCGCCGCGGTACTTGGACTGGAAGTCGTCGAGCGGAGCGTACCCGCCGCCGAGGGGCGCCGCGTACTGCGAGGTCTCGACGACGTACTCGGTGTTCATCGTGACGAACGCGCCGCCGTGGTCGCTCATCACCAGCGGGTTCGCGACGATCTGCTTGGTCATGAAGTCGGCGAGGTCGATGACGGCGACGCGGGCATTCGCCTTGTCGTTGAGGAAGATGTACTTCCCGTCGTACTCGCCGTTGGTCTCGGAGAAGTTGGGGTGGTGGACGTCGCCCCAGGTGACCTCCTTGCCCCCCTGACGGCTGTCCTCGTAGAGGAGCTTGTCGCCGAGGCCGCCGTAGCCGTAGCCCTGCCACGACTCGGGGCCGAACACAGCGACGTACTTGAGGATGCGCATCGACGGGACGCCGATGGCGATCATGTTCCCGGCGTGGCCGCCGGACGCCATGATCACGTACTCGTCGAGCTTGCCCGACGGCGTGTAGGTCTTGGCCGCGGCGACGACGTCGGCGTCGGTGAGGCCGCGCGCCTGCATGATCGACTGGAGGTCGCCGGCGACGCCGGCGCCGCCCGGCTTGGGCGCGGTCGCGTCGCCCGAAGGCTGACACGCGAGGAGAAGGCTGAGAATCGAAGGCTGCACTGGACCTCCCGGTGTTGGGGTGCCGGGTAGGGCAAGGGCCGTGCCAACGGACCTACGCCGAAAATCTCAATGGATTGAAACGTCCGCAATCATTTCGCACAGCACCTTGTGCGATTACGCACTCACCGCGTCACACTGGGGCGCGTTGAGTGGGAGCTCCACCGTGACACTCGTGCCGGTGCCCGGGCACTCGATGGCGATGCTGCCGCCGTGGGCCTCCACCGTGCGGCGCACGATGGGGAGGCCGAGCCCCGTCCCGCGCGCGCGCGTGGTGAAGAACGGCTCGAACACGCGAGGGAGGACGTCGGCGGGGATCCCGGGGCCCTCGTCCCGCACGCACACCCGGCAGGCGTCCGCCCCGGCGGTGACGGAGACGTCGATGCGGCCCTTCCCGTCCATCGCTTGCGCGGCGTTCAGGACGAGGTTGAGGAAGGCCTCCCGCAGCTGGCCGTCGTCGGCGTCCACGACCACGTCGGAGCCGGCCACGTCGACCGCGAGGTCCGCGAAGCGGCCGTCCGCGGTGACGAAGTCGGCAGTCTCGCGCAGAAGCGAGAGGAGGTGGATCGGCGCGCGGCGAGGCGCGCGCGGACGCGCGAACTCGAGCAGGTCCTGCAGGGACTCCTGCAGCGAGCGGATGCGCCCGAGGATGTCGCCGACGACGCGCCGCTCGGTGCCCCCCTCGGGCAGGCGCCCGCTGATGACCTGCAACGCGCCGGCGATCCCCGTGAGCGGGTTCTTCACCTCGTGGGCGACGACGGCCGACATCTCGCCGAGGCGGGCGAGCGCTTCCTGCCGGCGGAGCTGCTCCTCGGCGCGCTTGCGCTCGGTGATGTCGGTTCGGATCGACAGGTACTGGTAGGGCCGCCCGTCCGCCCCCACGAAGGGCACGATGGTCGTGTCCACCCAGTACCGGTGGCCGTCCTTCGCGCGGTTGAGGATCTCCCCTCGCCAGACGTTGCCGCCCGCGATCGTGCGCCACATCTCCACGAAGAACGCCTTCGGGTGGTGGCCGGAGTTGACGATCCGGTGGTCCTTCCCGACCAGCTCGCCCCGGGTGTAGCCGGAGATCTCGCAGAACTTGTCGTTCGCGTAGAGGATTCGGCCGGAGCGATCGGTGATCGCCACGATCGCGGCCTGGTCGAGCGCGAAGCGCATGTCCTCGAGCTGGTGCCGGCTCTTCTCGAGCTCGGCCAGCGCGTGCTCGCGCGCGTCGCGCTGGAGGTGCAGGCGCCGCCGGGTGTCGTGCTCGAGCGAGGCGACGAGGCCCGTCGACCAGATGACGAGGAGGGACAGCCCGCGGTTCGTGGCGGCGATCCACGAGGGGGTGGTCGACGGCTCCTTCACCACGAAGAGGCCGAGGACGAGCACCGAGCCCGCCGCGGCGACGGTCCAGATGTAACGGTTGCTGGTCAGGAACATGCTGACCGCGATGGGGAGCGCGTACAACACGCCGACCGCGGCGCCCCGGGGCAGCAGCACGTCGGTGATCGCGATGGCGACCATCATCGCGACCGCGAACGCGAGCAGCAGACTGTCGCGCCGCGTCATCGGCCGGACCACCGTGGCACGCGCGTTGCACCTTCGCGGCGCAAATGCACCCGTTCACCATCTTGCTCGTCGAGGACGAATTCCTCATCCGCTGGTCGCTGCAGGAGCGCCTGTCCGAGGCGGGCTACCACGTGATGGAGGCCGAGGACGGACGCTCCGCGCGCGAGCTGTTCACGCGCGGTTGCGACCTCGTCCTGCTCGACCTGAAGCTCCCCGACGCCGACGGGCGAGACCTGCTCCACCAGTTCCGCGAGGCCCGCCCGAAGCTGGACGTGGTCGTGATGTCCGCGCACGGGACGCCGGAGATGGCCAAGTCCCTCGTGCGCGAGGGCGCCCGCAAGTTCGTACCGAAGCCCTTCGACCTCGACGAGGTCGTGCGGATCGTGGACGGCATTCGCGGCGAGGCCTGACACGGAGACTCCGGGCCGGAGTTAGCAACGCACGTGCCAGCAACGGGTGCGGTGCAGTCGCCCGGGATCGTGTGAAATGACACAGCAAGGTGTGTCAGATCGCACTATGCGGCGACGGCGACCAGCGCCGCGCCCACCGCCCACCCCAGCTCGGCGAGGCCGACCCGGCGCGCGTCGGCGGCGCGGCTGGGCGGGCGATGGAGCCACGTGCGGAGCGGGTAGAGCAGCGGGACGAGCCCGACGAGCGGCTCGCCGGCGAGCACGCCGACCGCGACGGTGATCGCGGCGAGCGCGAGGCAGGTGGGCGCTCCACCCGTCCAGGGCTCGCGCCCGGCGAGGAGGGGCGCGAGGGCACCGCGGATCCACCAGAGGCCGAACACGGCCCATGTCGCGACGACGAGCTC
>JBMOQZ010000257.1:0-11941 GCA_049322475.1 Myxococcota bacterium
GCCCGCGGCGGCGAGCACCGCCACCCCGAGGCCGACGCCGCCTCCACGCCCGAGCGAGCGCACGCCTACTCCGCCACGAGGCGGGGAGGAGCGCGGACGACCACCCCGAGGTCGGGTCCGCCGGCCGAGGTCCCCACGGCGTGGGGCGTGGCCGGGTCGAGGCGCAGGCGCGCCGTGGCGCCCGCGCCGCTCTTCGCGTCGAAGATGGCCCCCCACGCGAACCCCGTGATCGTCGCGGACCCCGTGAAGCTGCCTCCCGTACCGGCGCAGTAACCGGGGCCGCCGTCGAAGATCAGGACCGCGCCCTCGAGCGTCTCGCCGTACCGGCTCGGGCCGACGGCGCTTCCGCTCATCCGCGGGGGGATCGCGCCCCATGCGTCCGTCCGCCAGGCGGTCGACGCGTCGTACATGCGGTCGACGACGTCCGCGATGACCGAGGCGTCGGTCCCGGACTGCAGCGAGAGGGTGTCCCCGACCGAGACCGTCCCGCTCTGGGTGCACGTCTCCAGCTGCGCTTTGAGCCGGGAGGCGGAGACCACGCTGCCGGGGAGGGCCCAGCCGGCGCTGTCCGTGCCGGCCGGGTTGAGCCGAAGCTCGATCTCGTCGATGCGCTCGGCCCCGTAGTGATCCACGAGGCACTGGGGGATCGCCAGGGGCAGGACGCAACCGGCGCTGCCGGCGCCCTCGCGCCGCCTCACCACCGTGGCCGTGGCCCCGACCGCGGCTTCACGACGCCCGAACGCCGCCGGCGCGAAGAAGAGCCGCGCCGTGTCGGTGCGTACGTGCACGCGCACGGCGTTCGCCTCGTCCGCGTCCGCGGTGCTCGCGAACCCCTCCCCGTCCTCCCAGCGGCCCACCTCGACCTCGGTCCCGGGGGCCGCGCCGCCGATCTGCGGCGGGAGGTTGGCGCCCGAAAGGCGGTCCCCCTCCGCGAACGCGCCCGACACGCCGTCCTCGGTGCCGTCGAGCCGCGCCGCCCCGGCGTGGGCGCCGGCCTCCGCGGCGAGCTGCAGGCGGCTCTGGGTGAACCTCAGCGACCCCACGTCGACGGCGAGCGCGCCGAAGCCGAGGAGGGCGGTGAGCCCGAGGGAGACGATCAGGGCGGTGTTTCCGGTGCGTTCGCGCATCGCAGGACCTCGCGAGGTCCCTTTCGCAAGGCGCGTGCCGGGCCCGGAAGGCCCTCCTCACCCCCAGAAGTGTACCAGGACGTGACGACCGGGCGGTCGGCCGTCACGTGCGCGTGCGGCGGCCGGGCCTCAACCTTCGTCCGCCTCGCCGAACAGCTCGTCCTCGCGCGCGGCGACGACGGGCAACACGATGCGGAAGCGCGCGCCCGGCCCGCTCTGCTCCACGAGCGAGGCGCGCCCGCCGCTCCGCGCGGCCACGTCGGCGACCGTGGACAGGCCGAGGCCCGTGGAGCCCCACGTCGAGAAGAAGGGCTCGAAGACGTGGGAGCGGACGTCCTCCGGGACGCCCGGCCCCTCGTCCACGACGTCCAGCCAGACGACGTCGCCGTGCGTCGTCGCCTCGACGCGCACCGTCCGCGACGGGTCGTCCCCCATCGCCCGCGACGCGTTCACGAGGAGGTGGATGACCGCCTGCGCGAGGTCGCCGGGGTGGCCCCGGACGTCGACCGGCGGGATCGCGCACTCGACCCCGACGCGTACGCGGCCGCCCGCGAGCCGGCGCGCGGCCTCCACCACCGCGGCGAGGTCCACCACGACGTCGGTCCGCCCCCGCGCGAGCGCGCCCACGTCGCGCGCGAGGAGGCTGATGCGCCGGACGCCCTCCAGCGCCTCCGCCAGCGATCGCCGAACCTCCTCCGGCGCGTGCGGACCGAGCGCCTCCTCGGCCGCGCGCAGCTGGGCCTGGACGTAGCTGACGGGGTTCTGGATCTGGTGTGCGAGCCCGGCGCCCAGCTCTCCCACGGCCTCGAGCCGCTCCGCCGCCGTGAGCCGCACGCGCGCTCGCTCGAGGGCCTCGAGGCGCTCGCGCAGCGAGGCCATCAGGCCGGCGTTGTCGAGCGCGAGGGCGGCCTGGGTCACCAGGATCCCCATCCGCTCCCCGTCCTCTTCCGAGAACCGCGGCCTGCCGGCCCTCCGGGTGGCCACCACCTCGGCGATGGGGCCGGCCGGGCCGGCGAGCGAGCCGCTCAGCACGTGGCCGTCCCTCGCCGCGGCGCCGGCGACGCCCGAGGCCCGCCAGATCGCGCCGTCCGGGCCGAGGACCGTCACGGAGTCGGCGTGCAGCACGCGGAGCCCGAGCGTGGACAGCGACTCCACGATCGCGTCGGGGTCACGCTGCGCGAAGAGTGCCTGGCTCGCCTCGTAGAGGGCCGTGTTCGCCCGCAGCCGCTGGAACGCGAGCGCGCGCCGCACCGCCGTGGTCACCCGCGCGGGCTCGACGGGCTTCTCGACGAAGTCGAACGCGCCGGCGCGCAGGCAGGCGAGCGCCACGTCGAGGCGCGCGTGCGCGGTCACCATGATCACCGGGACGGACAGGCGCCCGCGGAGGGCCTCCACCAGCCGGATCCCGCTCATCCCCGGCATCTCGACGTCGGCGAGCACGACGTCGAAGCGGCTCGTGTCCGTCGCGCGGAGCGCCTCCTCCCCCGTGCCCGCCTCGGTGGCGGCGTGACCCTCGTGCTCGAGGACGGCGGACAGGATCGCGCGCAGATCGGCGTCGTCGTCGACGACGAGGATGGAGGCCATCGCGCCTCCTACCCCGCGAACGGGCGAGGAGCCGCACGCCCCGCGCGCCGCTCCGGCGGTATAGGCTCCACGGCATGAAGGCCCTCATCGTGGACGACGACGACGACATCCGCACCATCGGCCGCTTGAGCCTCGGCCGGGTCGGCGGCATGCAGGTGATCGAGGCCGCCTCCGGGCCGGAGGGCCTCGCCGTCGCCGCGCGGGAGCGGCCGGACGTCGTGCTGCTCGACGTGATGATGCCCGGGATGGACGGCGCCGCCGTGTACGCGCGGCTGCGCGAGCTCCCCGAGACCGCGGCCACGCCGGTCGTGTTCATGACCGCGAAGGTGCAGCGGCACGAGGTGGAGCGGCTGATGGGCCTCGGCGCGGTGGGGGTCATCGCCAAGCCCTTCGACCCCATGACGCTGGCGGACGAGGTCCGCCGCCTGCTCACGCGATCCCCATCTCCTTGAGCTTCCGGTAGAGCGTCATCCGGCTGATCCCCAGCAGCCGCGCGGCCTTCGCCTTGTTTCCGCCCACCTCGCCGAGCGCGGCGAGCACCTGGCGCCGCTCCACGTCGGCCAGCGTGTCGACGCCCGACGCGACGGCCGCCGGCTCGGCCGGCAGCGCGGCCTTCTTCGACGCGGCCGCCTTGATGAACGCCGGCGGGAGGTCTCCGAGGCCGACGGCCGGCCCCGCGGCCGCGACGACCGCGTAGGAGACGATGTTCTCGAGCTCGCGGACGTTGCCGGGGTAGTCGTGCCGATCGAGGAGCTCGAGCACGCGGGCGTCGAAGCCGGCGACACGGCGGCCCTCCCGCTCGGCCGCGCGGCGGAGGAACGCGGCGGCGAGCACCGGGACGTCCCCCTGCCGCTCCCGGAGGGGCGGCACGCTCAACGTCAGCACGGCGAGGCGGAAGTAGAGGTCCTGCCGGAATTCTCCTTGCGCGATGGCGGCCTCGAGGTCGACGTGGGTCGCCGCGACGACGCGCACGTCCGCCTTGAGCGTCTCCACGCCCCCGAGGCGCTGGTAGTCCCCCTGCTGCAGCACCCGGAGGAGCTTCGCCTGCAACGCGGGCGCCATCTCCCCGATCTCGTCGAGGAAGAGCGTCCCGCCGCGCGCGAGGTCGAAGCGCCCCGGCTTCCGGCCGGCCGCGCCCGAGAACGCCCCGCGCTCGTAGCCGAAGAGCTCGGCCTCGAGCAGCGACTCCGGGATCCCCGCGCAGTTGACCGCGACGAAGGGGCCTCGGGCGCGGGGGCCGAGGTCGTGGATCGCGCGGGCGACGAGCTCCTTGCCCGTCCCGCTCTCGCCGCGGACCAGCACGGGCAGCGTGGCGTCGATCACCGATCGGAGCGTGCGGAAGAACGCGCGCATCGCGCGCGAGCGGCCGAGGATCCCCGCCATCTCGTCTGGACCAGCGTCGGACGGCACCTGGTCGAGCGCGCGGAGGACGACGTCCGCGAGGCGCCCCACGAGGTGCTCCTTGTCGAGGAACTCGACCGCGCCCGCGACGAGCACGTCCACCGCGAGCTCGGTGGAGCCGTGGCCCGTGAGGAAGACGACCGGCGACTCCGGCGCCAGCCGCCGGGCGTCGGCGAGGAGCGCCCGCCCGTCACCGTCGGGCAGGTTCAGGTCGAGGACGACCACGCCCCGGAAGCCGCGCGCGAGCTCGCGCCGCGCCGACGCGGCGTCGTGGGCGTGGCGGACGTCGATTCCGCGCGCGCGGAGCAATGCCCCGGCGAGCGCGTGGATCGCCTCGTCGTCGTCGACCAGCAGCGCGGGCGCGCGGGGTGCCATCGTCCGATCCGCATTAACGTCGTGGGGACGAGGAGCGAATGCGAACCCCGCCCAATCACCCGCGCGAGGCGGAGCGTCTCGACCAGCTCGCGTCCTTCCACATACTCGACACCCCGCCGGAGAGCGAGTGGGACGACCTCGTCACCGTGGCCGCCCAACTCGCCGGGGTGCCCATCGCGCTCGTGAGCCTCGTGGACGCGAGCCGCCAGTGGTTCAAGGCCCGCGTCGGGCTCGAGGCCTCGCAGACGCCGCGGGACGTCTCCTTCTGTGGCCACGCCATCCTCGGCGAGGGGGCCCTCGTCGTACCGGACGCGCACGCGGACGAGCGGTTCGCCGACAACCCGCTCGTGACGGGCCCTCCCTTCGTGCGCTTCTACTTCGGCGTCCCGATCGGCCTGCGCGGCGGCCTGCCGATGGGCACGTTGTGTGTCATCGACCACGTCCCGAGGGTCCTCCAGCCGGACGTCGCGGCCGCGATGCACGCGCTCGCGCGGCAGGTCGGGCGGATGCTCGTCCACCGTCGCGATCTCCGGGCGCTGGAGGAGGCGCGCGGGCGCGAGCTCGCCGCGCGCGAGCAGCTGCAGGACCTGCTGGACAACGCCACCGACCTGATCCAGAGCGTGGGGCCGGATGGGCGCATCCTGTACACGAACCGCTCGTGGCGCCTGACCTTCGGCTACGAGGAGTCGGAGGTGCGGGACCTCCGGATGTGGGACGTGATCGCCCCGGAGAGCCGGGACCACTGCCGCGTGCTGTTCGAGCGGCTGGTGGACGGCGAGGACGTGGGGCCGATCGAAGCGGAGTTCCTCGCGCGCGACGGGCGCCGCGTCTGGGTCGAGGGCAACGTGAACGTCCGGGTCGTCGCGGGTCTCCCCACCGTCACGCGCGGGATCTTCCGCGACGTGACCGCCCGGCGCGCCGCGCAATTCGAGCGGCAGGCCACCCTCGAGAAGCTCGCGCGGAGCGACGCCCGCCTCCGCGCGCTGGTCGACGCCATCCCGGACGCGACCTTCCGCGTCGACGCGGGCGGCCTGATCCTGGAGGCGCGCGCATCGAAGGAGTTCCCGATCCTCCACGACCCCGCGACGCTCATCGGGCAGTCGATCGAGGCGAAGCTCCCGCCCGAGGTCGCCGAGCGCTATCGTTCGTCCATCCGGGAGGTGCTCGCAGACGGCGAGATGCGGGTGTTCGAGTACGACCTCGAGGTGGACGGGGTGGCGCGCGCGCGCGAAGCGCGGCTCGTCCGGTGCGGCGAGCACGAGGCCATGTGCTTCGTCCGGGACGTCACGGAGCGGCGGCGCCTCGACCGGATGAAGAACGAGTTCGTCTCCACCGTGTCCCACGAGCTGCGGACCCCGCTCACGTCCATCCGGGGGTCGCTGGGGCTCCTCGAAGGGGGCGCCGTGGGGGACATGGACGAGGAGGCGCGGTCCCTCGTCCGGATGGCCCGCCAGAACGCGGACCGGCTGGTGCGCCTCGTGAACGACATCCTCGACCTCGAGAAGATGGAGGCCGGGCGGCTTCATCTCTCGCTCGGCGAGGTCGACGCGGCGGGCGTTCTCGGCGCCGCCGTGGCCGCGCTCGGCGGGGTCGCGCAGAACGCCGGCGTCTCGGTGGTCGTCGAGCCCGCCGATGGCACGTTCCTTGCTGACCGCGATCGGGTCGTGCAGGTGCTCGTGAACCTCCTCTCCAACGCCCTGAAGTACACGCCGCCGGGCCGGACCGTGCGCCTCCGGGGTGGCCCCGCCGGGGGCGGCCACATCCGTTTCGAGGTCCGGGACGAAGGGCCCGGCTTCCCCTCCGAGCGCGTCGGCGAGCTGTTCGAGCGCTTCCGGCAGCTGGACGCCTCGGACCGTCGCGCCAAGGGCGGCACGGGGCTCGGGCTGGCGATCTCGCGCGCCATCGTCGAGCAGCACGGCGGCCGGATCGGGGCGGAGTCGGAGGAAGGCCGGGGAGCCACCTTCTGGTTCGAGCTCCCCGCCGGCGAAGCGGAGCGGGCGCCGTGAGCGTCGTCCTCCTCGTCGACGACGACGAGGCCTTCCGGGCGCTGATCGCGCCGCTGATCGCGCGCCGCGGGCACGTCATGCTCGAGGCGCGCACGGCGGCGGAGGCGCGCGGGATCCTGACCACCTCCGCGGTCGACCTCGCGGTGGTCGACGCCCTCCTCCCCGACGCCGACGGGCCGGCCTGGCTCGCGGGCCTCGCCGGCGGGGTCACGTGCGGGGTGATCGTCGTGACCGCCTGGTGGCGGGAGCTGCCCCTGCTCGGGCGCCAGGCGAGCGAGATCGGCGCGCTCCGCGTGGTCCAGAAGCCCGTGGTCCCGGCCTTCTTCGCGGCTCAGGTGGAGGAGATCCTCGCGGCCGCGCGGCCCGCGGCCGACTCCGATCCCGAGCTCCGCAAGGTGCTGGACAGGCTGGCCGAGGGGTTCCGCGCGGCCCTCCCCGGGCGGATCGCCGAGCTGCAGGAGGCGCTCGAGCGGGCACGCTCGCCGGGCGGCGATCCCGAGGACGCCCAGAGGCTGGCGCACAAGCTGCGAGGGACGGCCGGCTCGTACGGCCTCCATCGGATCGGCGCGGCCGCGGGGGTCGTCGAGGACCAGCTCCGGGACGGCGCCCCGTCGTGGCCGCTCGTCGCCGGCGCGCTCCGGGAGATCGAGGCGGTCGTGCGTGGCGAGCCTCACGAGCCCGCGGAGAGCGCGGCCCCGCCCCCCCACGGCGCCCGCCTCCTCGTGGTGGACGACGACACGGAATTCCGGGCCTGGGTCGCCGGCGTCGCGCGCCGGCACCTCGTCGCGGTCGCCGGTGCGGCCGGAGAGCGCGACGCGATCGAGCTCTCCCGCGCCCGCGCGCCCGACGCCGCGCTCCTCGACGTGCACCTCGGCGGCGATCAGGACGCGTTCGCGCTCGCGCGGGCGCTGCGCGCGCTCCCCGGGTGCGCCCGGATGCCCGTGATCTTCGCGTCGGTGGACGGGAGCGCCGAGACGCGGGTCCGGGCGGCCGAGGCCGGCGCGACGGCGTTCCTCGAGAAGCCGGTGGCGGGGGACGAGCTCGCGCTCGTCATCCGGCAGATGGTCCGGGAGACCGGCCCGCGCTCCGAGCGCGCCGTCGTCCTGGGCGCGGCGACGGAGGCGCGCGCCGCGCTGGAGTCCTTCCCGGTGGCGGTGGAGGCCGTCCGGTGCCCCGCGGACCTCCTCCCGCTCGCGCGGGGCGCCCCGCCCGATCTCGTCGTCGTGGACGTCGGCCTCGGCGAGCGCGAGGCGGTCGAGGCCTGCCTGCTCGCGCGGACCCTGCCCGCGCTCCGGGCCGTCCCGGTCGTCGCCGTGGGGGCGGGCGGAGCGGCCGCCGTTCGGCTCTTCGAGGTTGGCGCGGACGACGTGATCCCGGTGGGCACCGACCCGCGCGAGCTCCGCGCGCGCCTCGCCGTCCGCCTCGATCGCGCGCGGCAGGCCCGGGAGCGGGGCGACCACGACGCCCTGACCGGCCTCCTCCGCCGGCAGCCCTTCCAGGAGGCGCTCGCGGGCCGAATCTCGGAGGCGCGACGGCACGGGCGGAGCCTCGCGCTCGCGATGCTCGATCTCGACCTGTTCAAGCGGGTGAACGACACGTGGGGACACCTCGCGGGCGACCGCGTGCTCGCCACGCTCGGCGGCCTGCTCGCGGCGCGGCTCCGCCGGGAGGACCTGCGCGCCCGCTGGGGAGGAGAGGAGCTCGCCGTGGCCTCTCCGGACGCCGACGCCGAAGGGCTCGCCGCTGCGCTCGCCCGGCTGCTCGCCGAGCTGCGCGAGGTGCCCTTCGCCGCCGATCGCGGCGGTGTGTTCCGCGTGACCTTCTCCGCCGGGGTCGCCGCGTTCCCCGCGGACGGCGACGACGTGGACGCCCTCCTCGGGGCGGCCGACCGCCGGCTCTACGAGGCCAAGCGCACGGGTCGCGACCGGATCGTCTCGAGCTGAGACGCCTCCGTCTCGTCCCGATACGCGCCGGGGGTGGGCGCGCCGGGGAAACGGCCGGCACGGATCGTGCAACCGGCGTCTGTGGTGGGGGCGCTTCCCGGTGCCCGTCGCCGGCTCCGGCCCCAGGATGGGCCGGGGCCTCACCCTCCCGGAGACGGCATGGACTTCGACGTCGTCGAACCCCCCGACTGGGCCTCGCTCTTCGAGGTCGACGCGGAGCCCCCACTCGCGATCGACGCCCGCGGAGACGAGGCCATCCCTCGCGCCGAGGACGGGAGCTCGGAGGCGTGAGCCTCGGCCTCCCGTCGCCGACCGCGATCCGCGACCCGGGAGGGCTGCGCTTCGTCACCCGCGCCGCGGTCGCGGTGGCGATCATCACGGCCGGGCTCGCGGCGGCGCGGCTCGCCCTCGACGGCCCGGGCAGCCCGGTCGGTAGGGTCCTCGCCGGGGTCGCCGTCGCCTGCCTGCTCGTCCCGGGGGCGACCACGACCTTCGCGAGCCCGCGGCTGGGCGGCGCGCTGCTCTGCGCCGTCGGGATCGCAGGCACGCTCGGCATGGCGCGGGTGGAGGACGGCTTGTACTCGGAGGCGCTCTTCTGGGTGCCCTTCGTCCCGCTGCTCGCCGCGCTCGTGGTCGGGAGGCTCGCGGCGTGGGTCGCCGCCGGCGTCGCGATCGCCGGGCTCGCGCTCGTCGCGTGGGAGCAGGCGGGGGGCGGCGTCGCCGGGCCGGTGGTGGAGCCGGCGAAGCTCGTGCTGCGGCTGGCGGGCGCCGCCGGGGCCACGCTCTTCGGGGCGGCGCTCGGCGTGGTCGCGGAGGACGCGCGCCGTCACGCGACCCGCGTGCTGGAGGGCTCGGAGGCGTCGCTGCGCGAGCTGGTGGAGGCGGTCCCCGACGCCATGTGGCGGCTGACGCCGGACGGCGGGGCGAGCCTCGTCCATCGCCGCGCGGACGATCTCGGAGACGCGCCGCCGGAGGTGGTGCACGCGCTCGGCGAGCTCGCGCGCGAAGGGAGCCCGTCCGCCCGCCGCGTCGTGTCGGCGGCGGGGAGGGAGCACGAGATCCGGACCGTGGGCCGCCCCTCCGGGACGCGCCTCGCGCTCGTGCGGGACCTCACCGCGGAGCGAGCGGCGGAGCGGGCGAAGGAAGAGTTCGTCGCGGTGGTGAGCCACGAGCTTCGGACCCCGCTCACGTCGATCCGGGGCGCGCTGGGGCTCCTGCGATCGGGGGCTGTCGAGGCGCACGACTCCGAGGTCCTCCTCGAGGCGGCGGAGCGCAACGCCGCCCGGCTCGGACGCCTCGTGGAGGACCTGCTGGAGCTCCAGACGCCGGCGGGCGGGTCTCCCGCGCTCGCAACCGAGGTCGTCCCCCTCGGCGAGCTCGTCCACGACGGGGTCGAGCGGGTCCGCCCGGCCGCCCTCGCGAAGGGCGTGGGGCTGGCGATCGACGCGGTGCCCGACGCGCGCGTGCGCGCCGACCCGGCGCGGCTCCGAGAGGCGCTCGGCAACCTGCTCGCCAACGCGATCAAGTTCTCGCCCGCGGGGACGAGCGTCCGCGTGGAAGTCCGGCGGACCCCCGGGGGCGTCGTCGTCGCCGTGCGGGACCGGGGCCCCGGGATCCCCGAGGCGTTCCGCCCGCGCGTGTTCGAGCCCTTCGCGCAGGCCGACTCCTCGGCGACCCGCGCCGCGGGGGGGACGGGCCTCGGCCTCGCCATCGCGCGGCGCGTCGTCGAGGAGCACGGGGGCTCGCTGACGTTCGAGAGCGAGGAGGGGATCGGCACCGCGTTCTTCGTCGGGCTGCCGGAGTGGCGAGGATAGCGACACCTTCGGGGCGGTCCGTATCGGAGCGAGACGGCGGGAGCGGAGGGCGCGCCCGTCCGGAGGGTTGGCACGGGGCGTGCACACGGGGTCCCCGTCAGGAGTGTCCCATGCGGCGCGGTTTCAGCCTCCTCGAGCTCATGGTCTCGGTCGCCATCGTCGGCGTCCTCGCGGCCATCGCGGTGCCGAACTTCCGGGAGCTCCAGCACGTGGCCAAGCGGGCCGAGGTGCCTTCCAACGTGAACGGGATCCACCACTCGGAGCTCCTCTACGACGCCGCGTTCGACGAGTTCCTCAGCGCGGGGTCCAACCCGCCGGGCTCGCCCGGGAAGGACGGCCGCGCGTGGGACTTCGGCGTGTCCGGCTGGCGCGACCTCGGGTGGTCGCCGGAAGGCGACGTGCGCGGCGTCTACGAGGTCGTCGCGACCGGAGCCGCCTTCGAGGTGGTGGGCGCGTGCGACGTGGACGGCGACGGCGTGCGGGCGACCTACACGGCCGTGCGGGAGCGCAACGCCACGCTCACCGCCGGCGACGAGCGGGTGTATTGATGACGACCGCTCCGCCCCGCTCCACCACCCGCGGCGGCGTGGATGCGCGCCGTCAGCTCGGCCACGCCGTCGACGCCCTCATCCGTACGGCGCGGGCCCGGGCTCCCGGCGTCGGCGAGCTCGCGACGCGGGCGCTCGATCTCTGGCGCACGAGCCCACGGTCCCGGCTCGAGGGGAGCGCCACGAGCCTGTCCGTGGACGGGGTGGTCGCCCTGTCCGCTTCGGAGGAGGGTGGCGAGTGGCTGCTGCCGGCGTTCATGGCGGGCCTCCGCACCGTCGCGCTCCGCCCGCAGGCCGCTCCCGCCGATCTGCTCGCCCTCGCCGTGGCGCTCGGGAGCCTCACCCCCGACGCGGACGCGATCGCGCGCTTCCACGACTGGCTCTGGGCGGACGGCGCGGAGGGCTTCGAGGTCGAGGTCACGAACAGCTTCACGGAGACCGGAGAGGCGCTCGCGCTCGCGTCGCGGTCGCGCGGCGAGGATCGTCGCTCCGACGCGCTCGCCCCCATCGCGCTCGGGCTGGTCGCGATGGCGACCGCCGAGCTCGACCGCGCCTCCACGTCGAAGGAGTTCTCGGTCCCGGTGGAGGAGTGGATGGCGTCCCAGCGGGCGCGCCGCTTCGAGGTGTCCCCGGCCGAGTTCCTCGCGCTGGGAGCCGCCTGCGACGACGCCGGGACCTGGACCCTCCGCGAGATCCTCACGATCCTCCGGCACCCCGAGCTCCGCGGGCGGATTCCCGCGGACCGCTTCGCGCGCCAGGCCCACGCGCGCCTCGCGGCCGGGATGGACCTCGCGGTGCTCCGGGGCCTCGCGAGCCTGCCCGCCGAGGGGGAGCCCTGGGCCCGCGACGTGTTGTCGGTGCTCGAGACGCTCCCGTTCGCGACGGCGATCGCCTCGGGCCTGTCTCCGACCGAGGAGACGGCCGAGGTGGTCGCGGACCTCCTCGGGCGCACCGCCGTGCCGGGCCTGACGGCCGAGCTCGCCCGCGCGCTCCTCGCGCGCGCGACGCGCGCGCCGATGGAGGCGGGGTGGGTCGTGGCCATCGTGCGCAGGCACGGCGTCGACGCCTTCGTGGAGACGGCGTGTCCGGCCAGCCTCCCGCCCGAGCTGGCGGTGGCGCTGGTCCGCGCGGTGTTCGCCGCCG
>JBMOQZ010000258.1:0-11935 GCA_049322475.1 Myxococcota bacterium
CGCGGCGCCGGGGGCCGTCCTGCCGCGGCTCGCGGCGCTCGCGGGGCGCGGCGCGCGCCCGGCGGTGGGGCCGGTGCGGCTCACGCGGCTCCTCGGCGAGGGCGGGATGGGCCGCGTGTGGGCGGGCGAGCACCGCGACACCGGCGACCCCGTCGCGGTGAAGGTGCTGCACGCCGCGTTGCTCTCGCCGGAGACCCGGGCGCTCTTCGAGGCCGAGGCGCGCGCGGTCGCCCGCCTCGACCACCCCGGCGTCGTCCGCGTGCTCGCGGCGAGCCGGCTCGACGCGGGCGAGGCGGCGATGCTCGCGCTGGAGGCGGGCACGCCCGCGATCGTGATGGAGCGGGTCGACGCGGGCGCGCTCGACCCGTACGGCCCCGCCTGGCGATGGGAGGGCGCCCGCGACCTCCTGCTCGCGCTGCTCGACGCGCTCGCCCATGCCCACGCGCGCGGGGTGCTGCACCTCGACGTGAAGCCGAGCAACGTGCTCGTGGCGCGGGACGGCGCCGCGCGGCTCGTGGACTTCGGGCTCGCCGGCATGGTGGGCGTGCTCGAGGGGCACGTGCTGGGCACGCCCGCGTACATGGCGCCCGAGCAGACCCTCGGCCGCGACCTCGGCCCGTGGACCGACCTCTACGCCGTGGGCGTGACCGCGTGGGAGCTCGTCACGGGCGCGCGGCCGTTCGCCGACCCGGACGTGGGCACGCTCCTCGCCCTGCAGCGCCACGCGCCGCTGCCCGCCTTCCGCCCGCGCTTCGCGGTCCCCGCCGGGCTCGAGGCCTGGCTCCGGGTCCTGCTCGACAAGGAGCCGGGCGCGCGCTTTTCCCGCGCGGCCGACGCCGCCCACGCGCTCCGGTGCCTCGGGGAACCCGTGGGGATCGGCCGCGCCGTCGTGCCGCCGCGCGACCACCCCGCGACGTTCCACGTGTCCGGTCCGGCCGCGACGACCCGCGTGCTCGTCCACGCCGGGGAGCCTCGGCCCGCGACGTTCACCCGCGCCACGCCCCCGCCCGCGCCGTTCCCCGCCGCCCGGAGCGAGCCGCGGCCGACGCCGCGCCCGTTCCTGCCCGAGTCGGGCGAGGGGCTGCTCGGGTGGCGCGTCCCGCGGCTGCGCGGCCGAGACGCGGAGCGCGAGCGCCTCTGGGCGTGCCTCGCCGAGGTCCACGCGACGCGCGTGGGCCGCGCCGTCGCGATCGTGGGGCCGCCGGGCAGCGGGCGGTCGCGGCTGGCCCAGTGGCTCGCCGAGGAGGCCCACGCGACGGGCGCCGCCCACGTCGTGCACGTGCGGGCCGCGGACGGCGACGCCGCGGCGGAGGAGGTCATGGCGCGGAAGGCGGACCGGCCGGTGGTCGCCCTCCTCGAGGACGCCGACGGCGTGGCCGGGCTTCTGGGGCTGGTCCGCGCGCTCGCGGACGCGGGCGTGCTCGTCGTCCTCACCGCGACGCGGCCGCCGCCGCTCGACGCCGAGACGATCCCGCTGGGGCCGCTCTCGCCCGCCGACCTCATGGGCCTGCTCGACGAGCTCCTCCCCATCGACCGCGCCCTCGCGATCGCGCTCGTGGAGCGGGCCGCCGGGTCGCCCGCCGCGGGGGTCGCGATGCTCGCCGACCTCGTCGCGCGCGACGCCCTCGCGCCGGGCGCGGAGGGGTTCGGGCTCCGCCCCGGCGAGGCCATCGCGTTCGCGCGGAGGGCGCTGTCCGCGTGGACGCGGCGCGCCGACGCCGTGGCGCCCCCGGGCTCGCCGGCGCGCGCGGCGCTGGAGATCGCGGCCGTCGCGGGGACGAAGGTGGCGCGCGAGGAGTGGGCCGCTGCGTGCTCGGACGCGGGCGTGTTCGAGCTCGACGCTGCCGTCGCGCCGCTCCGGGAGGCGGGCCTGCTGGTCGTCGGCGAGGACGTCGACCTCGCCGATCAGGCGTTGCGCGAGGCGATCGTCGAGGCGGCCACCGCGTCGGGGCGCGCGCCGGTGTGGCACGGGGTGTGGGCGGCGCGGGCGCGCGACCCGGGGCGCCTCGGCCGGCACCTCCTGTTCGCCGGGCGGCCGCTCGAGGCGCTCGGGCCCCTCCGCGCCGGCGCGGCGGACGCGGTGAACGCCGTGCGCCTCGTCGCGTGCCGCGAGCTGCTCGAGCTCTGGGACCGCGCCGCCGACGCCGCGGGGCTCGCCGAAGACGACCCGCGTCGCGCGTCGCCGCTCGTGGTCCGGTCGTTCCTCGCCTACCACCTCGGGGAGGACGAGCTCGCGCCGCTCGCGCGGGCCCTGCCGCTGGTGGCGGGCCGCGACGCGCACGAGGAGGCGCGGATCCGCTACTCGACGGGGATGGCGCTGCGCCACGCCGACCGCCCCGCGGAGGCGGAGGTCGCGTTCCGCGACGCGCTCGCGCTCGTGGACGACCCCGGGTCGATGATGCCGGGCCTCTGCCTCGCCGGGCTCGCCGCCGCGCGCTTCGAGCAGGGCGCCGACGGGAGCGCTGAGATCGAGCGCGCGCGGGCGAGGCTCGCGGAGCGGTGGCCGGCGCTCGCCGACCGCTGCGACGTGGTCCTCGGGCAGGGGCTCCAGCGGGTGGGGCGGCGCGCCGAGGCGCGCGCGGCGCTGCTCCGGGGCGAGGCGGTGACGCGCGCGCAGGGATGGCGGCTCGACGAGGCCGAGGTCCTCCGCGACCTCGCGCGGATCGCCGTCGCGGAGGGCGACGTCGCGGACGCGGAGGCGCGGCTGACGCGCGCCTGCGCGATCCTTCGGGCGGCCGGGTCCGACCGGCAGTTCGAGGCGGAGGCCGAGCTGGCCGAGCTCCTCCTCGGGGCGGGCCGCGGCGAGGAGGCCCGCGCCCTCGCCGCCGCGGCGCTCGCACGCTTCGGGTGGCGCATGGAGGCCGGGCTTCGCGCGCGGCTGGAGCTCGCGGGTGCGGCGGGGGGCTGACACGTGCAACACGTGTCGACACGTCTCGGGGTGTCGAGGCGGCGGAGGCGCGCGTGAAGGCCCGGTTGGCCCGGGGGGAGGGATCCCTCGGACAGCGAGCGCCACGCCTGCCCGCCTGCTCGGGTGGTACCCCGTCGCCGTGGTGACCGGACCTCGGCACGCCCCGTGGGTCGTCGGGTTGACCGGAACATCGCCGTCTTCTACCCCGCGCGCGGGAGGCTGGATGCACGCCCGTGTCCTGTTGCCGCTGATGCTCTGCGCCTGTGTGTCCGCGCCGCCCGCGCCGACCCCCGAGGTCGACGACAAGGTCCTGAGCCTGTTCATGTTCCCCGCGGCCATCCCGATGGACGTGCTCGCGCGCTTCGAGAAGGAGGCCGGCGTCAAGGTGACGCTCTCCACCTACGAGACGAACGAGGAGCTCATCGACACGCTGGCCTCGCGCTCGGACGCCTACGACGTGATCATGCCCAGCGACGACGCGGTCGAGATCCTCATCCGCCGCAAACAGATCCGCGCGCTCGATCGCAAGCTTCTCCCCCACTACACGAACCTCGATCCCGGTTTCCTCACGCCGTACTTCGGCCCCGATCCGGTGGTGCGCCACAGCATTCCGTTCGCGTGGGGCACGACCGGCATCGCCTACGATCGCACGCTCGTCTCGCCCCCACCGACGGCCTGGAAGGACCTCTGGCGCCCCGATCTCGCGGGCAAGCTCGTGCTCCTCGACGATTCGCGCGAGATGCTCGGCATCGCGCTGCGCGTCATGGGCAAGGACCCCAACACCCGTCCGGACGGTGGGACCCAAGGCGTCCGTGCTCTACGAGCAGGCGTGGGGGGCGGCCAAGGCGGCGAAGCGGCGATGAGGTCCATGCCCCGGGGGCGGAGGCCGAGCTAGCCGAGCTCCTGCTCGGGGCCGGGCGCGGCGAGGAGGCCCACGCCCTCGCCGCCGCGGCGCTCGCCCGCTTCGGGTGGCGGAGGGAGGCCGGGCTGCGCGCGCGGCTGGAGCTGGCGGGTGGGGTTCGGTCGGGCCGTGACACATTCAACACGTGTCGATACGTCTCGGTGTGTCGGCGGCGAGCGGGCGAACGACGCGCTGCGGGGAGCACGCCGCTCGGCGGGCGTTGCGGACGCAGCCGGGCGGGGGGTGGACCGCCGGGGTGGAGGTTTCCGATCCGCCCTTCACGCTCGCCGACCTGTGGGCCGCGCCGGCGGTTGTGTTTGGGGGGTCATCGGTCTCCGGGTCGGAGCACGTGACTCGCCACCACCTCCGCAATCAGCTCGGGCCGCTGCTCGGGCGGGAGCTTCTTGGCGTAGAACGCCATTTCGTGGAGCTCCTCGACGATCCTCGTCGCGTGGTCGAGCCGGATCGTGACCGGGTCCACGCCGAGGTCTACGAGCGCCGCGCTCACGGCCGGCGGGCTCATTCCCGAGGTGTCCGCAGCACGGTCGGCGAGATCGACCACCCAGGAGAGGTGCGCCGTCTCGGGCGAGCCGGACCGAGCGTCGCCCCGGACGAGCGCGAACGCGACCCGGACCGGATCCGCCCGCACGAGGCGGAAGGTCGAGCTTCCGGTCCTCCAGGCCAGGCCCCCGAGCAGCGTGAGGGTGAGGTCGCCCCCTCGCCGGCTCATCGAGAACGACTCCCCGGGAGAGTCGCACGGCACCGGGTCTGGAATCGGGTCCGCGAGCCCCGAGACGCGGCAGTCGGCGCGTGGCCTGACCGCGAACCGGCCGGTCGTCGCGTAGACTTCCGCAGTCCGGGTGGCCGGGGCGGCGGCCGCGGCGCGCGCGGCCTCGTCGAGGTCCTCGGCGAAGCGCGGCGGGCACGCCGGGTCGCCCGCGCACACCTGCGCCACGTGGCGCTCCCACAGACGCGCCGTGGCATGCGCCCGGACCGACGGGGAGTGAAGGGACAGCAGCACCACGCGCGTCGCCGGGGCCTCCGCCGGAGCCGCACCCGCCGCCGGCTCGGCTCCCACCGAGACCCACAGCTCCGAGCCCAGCGACTCGAGGCCGGGGATCCGCGGCTGCGGCCGGTGGGCACAGGCGAGCGCCAGCAAGAGCGATTCCACGTCGTCCTGCTATCGCGCCTCGTTCCGCGCCGGGCCTGCACGCGACCGGGCCGCCGTAGCGCGGCGCCGCGGGCCCGGAGGGCGCGACGCGCGGGACCGGCGGGGAGGGGCCTGTCTCGCGGGTGCCGTGGGCGGCGAACGGCGACTTCGCGCGCGGAGGCGTCGCCACCGCACGTGGTCGCCGGGCGTTGCGGGCGCGGGCGGCCGGGGGGTACATTGGCGGGGTGAGGGGTTCAGGTTTCCCATCCGCGCCATGACTACCGAGAATGGATGGTCGAAGGTCTCGTCTCTGTGGTGAGTGATGTTGGCCTGCCACGGCGACGCGCCGGACAGCCATACGTTGGGGCCGACGCCCGAAGACGACGAAGACTCGGGGCTTGACTTGGGCGATGCGGTTGCCTGGTGCGACGACCGTGCGCTGATCGCCGGTGCCGGCGACGTCGACGCGGACGGCGACGACGACATCATGACGTACGACGTGCTTGGAGATTCGCAGGCGATGGCGGTGTTCGATTCCCCTTGGGAAGGGGGCCGAAGGGCGACGACCGCTCCGTTCGTCGTCTACGACGCCTACGGGCCGTCTGCCGGCGTCGTCGCGGACACGGATGGGGACGGAGCCGCCGAGCTGATCGTGCGGGCTCAGAGATACCTCGTCGACTCGGACGGGAATTCCTACAGCGACAATGCGTTGCGGTTCTACGCCACCCCTCTGGCCGGAGTCACCGACCCTTCAAATGCCGTCACCCAAATCGAAGGTCCCGAGGACACGTTGCTGCGCGGCCTCGCGGTCTCGGACTTCTCGGGCGACGGCGCCATGGAACTCGCGGTTGGCGTAGACCCGATCGAAGGGGCTTCCGACGCTGAGACAGGCGTCCGGCTGCTTCGCGGCGACCTGCAGGGCTCGCACGGGATGCAGGAGGCCGGGTGGGCAATCGCCGGAGCAGAGGTCTCGGACATTGCCGCGGCCGACCTCGACGGCGACGGCGTCAACGAGCTCCTGCTCGAGCGCGGCACGGTCTGCCGGTATGCGTCTCCGTTGATCGAGGGCGTCTCCGTGGATGACTGCGATGTGCTCACAACCAGCCACACGTCCTACTCCCCGTCGATCGACAGCGGGGACGTCGACGGCGACGGGCGATCCGATCTGCTCGTCGGCGACGAGTACCACTCCGACGTGGCGCCGTACGCGGGCGCGGTCTGGGTCGTCACCGAGCCGTGGCAGGGTGCGGCCAACGTGTGGGACATCGCGAGCTGGGCCGTCCTCGGCGATTCGGAGCGCTCCGGCGTGGGCTTGAACGCGGGCCTGGGCGACGTCGTCGGCGACGCAGCGGACGACCTCCTCGTCACCAGCTGCGTCGAACAGGGTGAGTGCAAGGTCCACGTGTTCGCGGGCGGAGGCGACGAGGCGCGGACGCTCGGCTTGGACGATGCAGACCTTACGGTGAACGGCGAGCCGGAGCGCTCCGTGACTGGGCCCGAGGCCAACCTCTCGATCTTCGACGGAGGTCCGGCGTTCGTGCTGGCGGGTACCACGAGCTCCGAAACGACGTTCTACGTGATGGAAGCCCAGACCATCGAGCGCTCGCCGTAGCGGCGACTCGCGCGCAGCCTGGATACGACAAGCCGCTCCCCGCCGGAGGCCCGCCCCTCTCCCGCCAGGCATGCCGTTCGCAGCACTCGCGCTCGTCCTCGTCGCCGCCTGCACGCACGCGACGTGGAACCTCCTCGCCAAGCGGGCTGCCGCGTCGCGGCACTTCGTGTGGCTGTACTCGGTGGGCGCGGTGATCGCGTGGGGGCCGGTCGCGGCGGCGGCGCCGATGCCGGAGGTCTCCACGACGGTGCTCGCGGCGCTCGCGGGGACGGGCGTGCTGCACGTTGCGTACTCGCTCGCGTTGCAGCGCAGCTACGCGTCCGCGGACCTGTCCGTCGTGTACCCGGTGGTGCGCGGGACCGGCCCGCTGCTCGCGTTCGTCGGCGCGGCCGCCTTCCTCGGCGAGCGCCCCTCGGCGATCGCGGCGCTGGGCGCGGGGCTCGTGGTCGCAGGCGTGCTGACGCTGACGGGCGGGCTGCGCGTCGGACCGGGGCTCGCCCACGGGCTGGGGACCGGCGCGCTCGTCGCCAGCTACACGGTGTGGGACGGCTGGGCGGTGAAGACGCTGCTCGTCGCGCCCGTCCTCGTCGACTACGCCGGCAACGCGCTGCGCGTCGTGGTGCTCGCCCCCCGCGCGTGGCGCGAGCGGGCGTCGCTGGGCGCGGAGCTGCGCGAGTACTGGCGACCCGCGCTGGGCGTCGCGGTGCTCGGGCCGCTCGGGTACATCCTCGTCCTCTCGGCGATGCAGCTGGCCCCCGTGAGCCACGTCGCGCCCGCGCGCGAGGTCTCGATGCTCGTCGCCGCGTGGCTCGGCGCGAAGGTGCTCGACGAGCGCGACGCCGGCCGGCGTATCGCCGCGTCGGCGGTGATCGTGGCGGGGGTGGTGTGCCTGGCGCGGGGGTGAAGCGGTACCGTGCGGCGTCCGTCGTCACGCCCCCCGTCGTCTCGTGCCGCGCGGGCGGGTCCGTTCCGGTGGATGTTCGTGTGCGGGAGCCCATCGCGCGCGTTCGTTCTCCCGAGAGAAGGGAGGGCGGCCGGGAGGTCCGGTATGCGGGCGCGGGCGGCCGAGGGGCAGCCTGACGGGGGGTGACGTCCGCTGCGACTCGAGGCCGCCTCCCAGGATCTGCCCGAGGCCCCCACGCGCGCGCCCGTTCCTGTAGTGTACGGCCGCGCGGATGACCGCGCGCTTGGTTGGGTGCCCGATGCAGGTCTGCTTTCCCCCCGTGGCGCGGTCGTCCGGCGCCGTGGACTGGCGGACGGTCGCGATCGACGGGGGCGCCACCACCACGTACGCGGGCCTCGTCGACGCCCGGGGGCTCGAGCTCCTCCTCGACGCGCTCGCACCCTGGCTGCGTGTGCTGCTGCTCGGTGGCTGGGACGTGACCGAGGTGATGCTCGGCGTCGCCGACCCGCCCGACGCGCTGGGCGTGGTGCACCCGCCCGGGTCGTGGCTGTGCCTCGATCTCGCCACGGGCACGGCGCGCGCGATGCCGGGGCTGTGGCGCGACGCGACGGACCACTGGCACCGCGTCGCGGCGGCCTACGCCGCGTTCGTCGCGGAGGGGCGCCTGCCGCCGGAGTACGGCGCGCCGGTGCAGGTGGCGGTGCTCCTGCGCCTGCGCGGCCTCCGCGACCCCACGACGGGCGAGCCGCTGCACTTCGATCTCCTCCCGGAGGCGGCCTTCGCGCGCCTCGGCGAGGTCGCGGCGGGAGACTCCTACGAGATCGTCTACGCCGACCCGAGCCTGCCCCGACCGACCACGCTGGGGGAGCTCTGCGCCTGGCTCGCGGCGGCGGTCGAAGGCGACCAGCTCCAGGCCCTGCGCGCGCTGGCGTCGCGCTGGGTCGCCGTCGGCGCAGGCGCCGGCCTGCCCGTCGGTCTGCGCGGGCTGCTCGACGCCGCGGCCTGGGCGAGCCCTTCGGCCGGGACGCCCCCCGGCGAGGCCCTCCGCGCCGCCGCCGCGGACCTGTTCGCGGGCGCGGCGGCGCTGCCCTTCGACCCGATGGCCGCGCTCGTCGCCGAGCTCTCCCAGGAGGCCGCGCCGCTCACCGACCTCCTCGACCACTGGGCGGCGCCCGGCTCGGCGTCCTCGAAGGCCCCCCTCGCCGCCGCGACGGCCGCGATCGCCGACGCCGTCGCGCTCGCCCGCTCGCGTCGATCGGACCTCCCCGACGCGCTGCTCGCGAACCTCGGCGCGCTGCCCTGGCTCGACGTGCTGGTGGCCTTCGCGCAGGCCGGGCTCGTCGGTCCGCCCGGCGTCGGCACCGAGGTGGACGAGTGGGAGGTCGAGGAGCCGGTCCAGATCGGCTTCGCGCCGGGCGACCCCGAAGGGACGTACGAGCTCTGGGTCCTCCCCTTCTCCCAGCGCGTCCTCGTCAGCCGGCCGCGCCCGCTCCCCGACGTCGCCTTCGCCGCCTGCTTCACCTGGGAGTGGCTCCCCGACCACGAGAGCGGGGTGGCCACGCTGGTGCTGGTGGCAGCCCCGGGGATCGCGCTCGCGCTGCCGGACGGCGAGCCCGACGGCTGGCGCCTCGAGATCTACCGCGTGCAGAGCCCCTCCCTCGTGGGGGATTGGGGCGTCCGCATCCGTCCGGAGACCCTGCTCGCCGACTACCCGGCCCTGGTCGGCGGCGCGCCCGAGGTCTCGCCCCGGCTCCAGATCCGGTACACGCAGACCGGCGCCGTGTTCCGGATGCCGTCGAAGGAGACGGAGCAGTACTGGGAGCTCGAGGTCGAGGTCGACCCCCTGTCCGGCGACGACCGCTTCGGCTTCTGGCTCCACGACCCGCCCACCGGTGTGCTGGAGGCGCTGGAGTTCCACGTGCTCACCACGCCGGACGTGCGCGTCCGCTACACGGAGCACGGGCTCAATGCCCTGACGATCAGCGACGAGACCTTCTGGCGGGACGGGATGGTCTTCTCGATTTCGGACGCGGCGCTGACGGTGGACACGCTGTTCCCGCACGGGCGCCTCCAGGAGGGCGACTTCGCGCGGATCCCCTTCCCGGGCGGTCCGTTCGAGGTGGACGACTTCCGGAACCGGCCGCCCGACGCGTACGAGCTGAAGTGGAACGTCGGCTTCGGCTACGACGTCGTCACGTTCATCCTCGACGTCGCGATCGGCGCGATCCCGATCGTCGGCGATCTCGTCGACGCCATCGAGCTCCTCCAGGCGCTCTACACCGGCAGGGACAAGTGGGGGCGGCCCCTGACCCGCTGGGACTACGTGTTCATGGGCGCCGGCGTGCTCGTCCCCATCGGGTCGAGCGCCTTCTTCCGCAAGCTCGGGCAGGGCACGATGGAGGGGCTGGACGAGGCCGCGGACCTCGTCGGCGGGTCGACGGGCGCGATCGGCGACGCCCTCGAGGGCCTCCCTCCGCTCTCGCGCGTGGAGTTCGAGGAGAGGCTCGCGCGCGCCCGCGCCTTCGACTCGCTCGACCCCGCGGCGAAGACCGACCTGACGGACTGGCTGAAGCGCACCTACGGCGACCTCGGCGCCGCCGTCCACGGCGAGCGCGTCTACCTCGACGAGCTCGCGCGCCTCGACGGGTTCAGCGTCCCCGAGCTGGACCGCGCGTACCGCGCGTGGGCCGGCGGCGACCCCGACCTGACGATCGAGGACTTCGTGCGCGCGATGCGGCGGGACACGTCGGCCGACACCGTGCGCGCCCGCCTGATCCTCCGCGCGCTGCTCGGCGACGACCTCACCGTCGCGTCGCGAACCGAGCGCTACGTCCCGATGCAGGCGCTCCGCTGGCCCATGAACGCGGCGCGCGCGCTCAGCGGGCACAGCGCGCGGTGGCCCGACATCGTGGCCGGCCTCCGCGACGAGGATGCGATCCGGCGCGCCCTCGAGCTCCACTACGACGACGCCCGCATCGAGGGCGTCATCCGCGTGCTGAAGACCCTCGGCGACGGCGAGCTCCACCGCCTCGACGACGCCCGCCTCGGGCGCCTGCTCGGCAACTGGCAGGGGCGCAGGGACGCCGGGAAGCCGGTCCCGAGCCTGCAGGAGATCCTCCAGATCATGGCGGACGGCGTCGTGGTCGTGGACGAGATCTGCGCGGGGATCGACGGGGGCGTGCACGCCGGCCTGCGCGAGGACGTGCTCCGCGTGAAGGGGATCGAGGAGTTCTTCTACGGCGCGATCACCCGCTGCGGCACCGAGAACGGCGCGCGCTTCGAGGTGGCCAACCTCGCGCACGAGCTGGTGATGCTCGGCCGCGTGCAGGGCGTGGCGGACCCCTGGAAGCGCCTGACGGCCCAGATCTGGGTGGACGGGAAGAAGGGGCCGGACATCGGCATCCTCGACGCCGAACGCACGACGGTGCGGCTCGTCCAGTGCAAGTCCTTCTCCGACGCCGGCAAGGTGACGTCGTTCACGGCCCGCAGCAACGTGGTGCTGAACCAGCTCGCGAGCGATCTGAGCCGGCTGCGGAAGCAGGGGTTCGCGGTCGACGTCGACGGGAGGCGCCTCCCCGTCGATCCGGTCCTGACCTGGCGCCTCGACTGGAAGCGCGTGGAGGGCGGGGGCGATCTGCAGGCCCGCGCGGAGGAGTTCCAGCGGCAGATCGACCAGATCCTCGCGGACCCGGCCGCCCTCGCGGCCCTCGGCATGGACGTGGACGACCCGCCCATCCGCGTCGTCGTGGAGCTCCTGTGACGATGGCCCTCGCCCGCGCCGCCGGCGAGCTCGCCGCCCCCCTCCGGCTCGCCGCTGCGGACGCGCGCTGGCTGCGCTGGCTCCTCGGCGAGCTGGGCTGGTACCCGCCGTCGATCGAGGCGCTGCGCGTCGCGATCGCGGATCGCTTCCCGCTCTTCCCCGCCGCCGTGACGCTCGCGGAGCTCGCCGACCGGCTCGCCGCCGGCGAGGACGTCGATCCCGACACCGTGCTCGCCGCGCTCGACACGCTCGCCGCCGGCATCGCCGCCCTCGACGACGTGGGCGCGGACGACGTCGCCGACCTCGTCGCCCCGATGGACCGGCCGGAGGCCTGGAAGGCGCTGGCCGCCGAGCTTCCGGAGTGGCTCCTGCTGTTCTGGCTGGGCTGGCGCGCGCCCGTCGCGGTAGCCGTGGCGCGCGCGCTCGGCGTCGTGGAGACCGCGCCGCGCGAGGGCCGCGACGGCGAGCGGGCGCGGATCCGCTGGGACCTCGTGCAGGCCGCGATCTCCGACCCCATCGAGCTCGCCCGCGACCGCTACGGCTGGGGGACGGCGCTGGCCGTCGCCACCCTGCTCGAGGACGCGGCCCGCGTGGCGCGCGCGACGGGGCGCGCGGCGTGGACCCTCCCCCTCGACCGCGCCCGGGCCCTCGCGCTCGGCGCTGGCGAGGGCGCGGGGAGCGAGCTCTCCTTCGATCTGCT
>JBMOQZ010000259.1:0-42803 GCA_049322475.1 Myxococcota bacterium
GCGCGCGGCCGAGGCCCGCGCGGAGGCGGCCCGGGCGGCGCTCGCGCGCGAGCGGGCCGCGATGCTGCCCGCGGTCGAGGTGGGCGTGTTCTACGAGGACTTCGGCGGGCTCGCCGCCGCCGGCCCCACGGTCGCTGTGGAGGTCCCGCTGTGGCACCGCAACGAGGCGGGCGTCGGTGCGGCGCTCGGGGAGGTGCGCGCCGCGGAGGCGGCCGCGGTCTCGGTGTGGGCGCGCGCCGAGGAGGAGATCCGCGCCGCGGCCGAGCGCGCGAAGGCCGTCACGGGGCTCGCGTCCGACCTCTCCCAGGACGCGGCAGCCGCGCTGGAGGCGATCGATCGCGCGGTGTCCGCCGGCGAGCTCGGCGCGCTCGACGCGGCGACGCTCCGGGCGCGCGTGTTCGCGGGGCAGCGCGGGTGGGTCGAGGCGCGCGCGGCCGAGGCGGAGGCGCGCATCACGGTGGCCCTCGCCATGGGGAGCGCGGGGCTGTTGCCACCGTGACTGCGCTTCGCGGCCCCCGTGCTCCGGTGCCTGCTCGCCGCGGCCCTGTTCGGCGCGTCCACGCCGGTCTAGAAGGCACTCCTCGGGTGGGCGCTCTTCAAGGACCAGATCGGCACGCGGACCTGGGGCGCAGCAGCTCGGCGCCAACCGCGACGTCGGCGCGGGTGAGCTGGGACCGCCTTGACCTCGACCGGTCGTGCATTAGTACCTGCGTGGTGCTCCGCCGCCTGCTCCGCACGCTCGTCCTGCTCCTGGCCGTGATCGGCCTGTGCCCGGGCGTGTCCGAGCTGGTGGAGAACCTCGGGGAGCTCGCCGAGCACGGCCACTTCGCGCACGAGGTCGCGGAGGCGCCCGCGCGGGCGCACGCCGAGCACGGCTGCACTGCCATGTCGCACGGGTGCGGCTGCCACGCGTCGAGCCCCGCGTTGCCGACCGTTGCGCCGGTCCTCCCGGTGCCCGGCTGGCAGTCGACGGCGCGGCCCCACCACGCGGACCTGCGCGGGCCCGCCCGCTCGACGCCGCCGCCCGTCCGCCCTCCGATCGCGTAGGACACACCGACCCGGTCGTGTGATCGCCGCGCGTGCACGTCGTGCGCGTGGCCCTCGTGCGCGCGCCCCGCGTGCGCCCGTCCAACCGCCCCATCGGAGTTCCCATGTTCTTCCTCCTCGCCGCCGTGGCGAGCGGGGCGGAGCTCTCGCCGGACGACGCCGTGCGCGCCGCCCTGCGGGTGCATCCCGACCTCGCGCGCGCCGAGGGCGACCTGCTCGCCGCGCGTGGCCTCGCGCGCCAGTCCGCCACGCTGCGCTTCAACCCCTCCGTCGACGCCGGCTACGCCCTCGTCGGCGACCGCGTCGAAGCGTCGATCGCCCAGCCCATCTCGCTGACCGGCGAGGGGCTCGCCGCCGGCCGGAGCGCCCGCGCCGGGGTCGACGCCGCGGAGGCCGCCCGCGCACGGACCCGGCTCGAGGTCGCCGCCGAGGTGCGCACCGCCTGGGCCGACGCCGTGCTGGCCCGCGAGCGCGCGCAGCTCGCCGCGGAGGCCCACGCCCTGGCGGTCCGCCTCCGCGAGGCCGCCGCTGCCCGCATGGAAGCGGGGGAGGCCGCCGCTCTCGACGTGCAGCTCGCCCACCTCGAGGAGGCCAAGGCGGCGCGCGACCTGCTCGAGGCCCGCGCGACCGAGGGTGCGGCCGTCGCGGCGCTCTCGGTGCTCGTGGGGACGCCCGCGGGCGATCTGCAGCTCTCCGACGACCCCCTCGCGGCGGCCCCGGCGCCCCGCGCTGCGGCGGAGGAGCGGTCGGACGTCCGCGCCGCCCGTGCCGGCGTCGCGTCCGCGCGCGCGGCCCTCGCCCGGGAGCGCGCCGCCGTGCTGCCCGCGGTGGAGGTCGGCGCCTTCTACGAGCGCGACGACGCCGCCACCGAGGTGGGACCCACCGTCGGCGTGGAGATCCCGCTCTGGACGCGCAACCCGGCGGGGATCGGCGCCGCGCACGGCGAGCTCGTCGCCGCCGAGGCCCGGCTCACGGCGGCCGACCGCCGCGCCGCCGCGGAGGCCGACACCACCCGCGCCGTCGCCGAGGAGGCCGCGCGGATCACCGGCCAGCTCGGTGAGGACCTGCCCGGCGACACGCGGAGCGCCCTCCAGAGCATCGAAGCCGGCTTCCGCGCCGGCGAGCTCGACCTCCTCCAGACCGTGCTCCTGCGCGCCGAGGTGATCGACGGGCAGGGCGCCTGGCTCGACGCCCGCGCGGAGACCGCGCGCGCGCACATCCGCCATCTCCTCGCGGTCGAAGACGCCGCGCTCGTCCCCTCGGAGGCCCCATGATCGCGTTCCTGACCACCCTGCTCGCGTGCGGCCCGGTCCGCGACGTCCTCCCCGGCAGGGAGGAGGCCGAGCAAGAAGAGGGCGAAGCCGGCCACGAGGAGGGCGAAGGGGGGCACGGGGAGCACGGCAACGAGGTCGAGCTCAACCCGGCGGCCCTCGCGCGCCCCGACCTCGGCGTCGAGGTCGCACAGCCCCGCCCGCTCGCGTCGACCGCGACCGCCCCCGCGCGCGTGTTGCTCGATCCGCGGCGCGAGGGGCGCCTGAGCGCGACCACCCCCGGCCAGGTCGACCGTATCCTCGTGCGGCCCGGGGACCGGGTGAAGGCGGGCCAGACGCTGGCGACCGTCGCATCGCCGGACCTGGCCGAGATGGTGGGCGCCTGGCTCTCCGCGAGCGCGCGGGTCGACGCCGCGAGGTCGAGGCGGGACCGGCTGGCCGGGCTGGAGGCGCAGGGAGTCTCCTCCCGCGCGCAGGTCAGCGAGGCCGAGGCGGAGCTCACCGTCGCGCTCGCCGACGCGGAAGCCGCCGAGGAGAGGCTGCACGTGCTCGGCGTGCGGCCCGAGGAGGTACGCCTGGAGAAGGGCGAGCACTTCTCCTCGCGCTTCCCGGTGAAGAGCCCGATCGACGGCGAGGTGCTGAAGGCCGAGGTCTCGGTGGGCCAGGCCGTCGCGCCGGGGGACCCGATGTTCCATGTCGGCGACCTCGACCGGGTCTGGCTGATCGCGGACGTCTACGAGCGCGACCTCGCCGTGGTCCGGGCGGGCAGCACGGTGGCGTTCACGGTCGAGACGTACGGCGACGAGCGCTTCACGGGCACGGTCGACCACGTCGGCGCGCTCCTCGACCCGGAGACGCGCACCGCGGAGGTGCGGGTGCTCGTGGACAACCGCGACCACCGCCTGAAGCCGAACATGTTCGCGCGGGCGATCCTCCCGCTCGACGGCGCCGACGGTGCCGAGGGCATCGCGGTGCCCGCGGAGGCGGTGCAGGAGGTCGAGGGTCACGAGGCGGTCTTCGTCGAGGAGGCCCCCGGCCGCTACCAGGCCCGTCGCGTGCGGACGTCCCCGCTCGCCAGCGGGGACGTGCACGTCCTCGAGGGCGTCACCCCCGGCGAGCGCGTGGTCACGCGCGGCGCCTTCACCCTGAAGAGCGAGCTCGCGAAGGGCGAACTGGGAGAGGGACATGCGCACTGAGCACCACGAGCTGCTGGAGGCCCGCGGCCCCTCCTTCCTCGACCGGCTCATCGCCTGGTCCCTCCGCAACAAGCTCCTCGTCCTGATCGGCACGGCGCTCGTCGTCGCCTTCGGGCTGCGGTCCGCCTCGCAGCTCCCGATCGACGCGGTCCCGGATGTCACGAACGTCCAGGTCCAGGTGCTCACCGACAACCCCGGCCTCGGGCCGCTGGAGATCGAGCGCTTCGTGACCTTTCCGGTCGAGGCCGCGATGTCCGGCCTGCCGAAGCTCGAGGAGCTGCGCTCGCTCTCCCGCTTCGGGCTCTCGTCGGTGACCGTGGTGTTCCACGAGGGCACGGACATCTACTGGGCCCGCCAGCTCGTGGCGGAGCGCCTCGCCCAGGCGCGCGAGGACATCCCCGAGGGCTATGGCGAGCCCGAGCTCGGTCCCATCTCGTCCGGCCTCGGCGAGATCTTCCAGTTCGAGGTCCGCGGCGACGGGAAGTCGCAGATGGAGCTGCGCGACGTGCTCGAGGGCATCGTCGCGCCGCGGCTGCGCACGGTGCCGGGCGTCGTCGAGGTGAACGCCTTCGGCGGCGAGCTCCGCACCTACACGGTCTCGGTGACGCCCGAGGCGCTCGCGGCCCGCGGGCTCGCGCTCGGGGACGTGTTCGAGGCGCTGGAGCGCAACAACGTCAACGTCGGCGGCGGCTACATCCAGAAGGGTCGCGAGCAGACGCTCGTACGCGGCGTGGCGCTCTACGAGGACCTCGATGACATCGCGTCCGTCGTGGTCGCGACCACGAGCGAGGGCACGCCCGTGACCGTAGGGCACCTCGGGCGCGTCGAGTTCGCGCCCATGATCCGGCAGGGCGCGGTGACGCGCGACGGCCGCGGCGAGGTCGTGACCGGCATCGGGATGATGCTGCTCGGCGAGAACTCCCGCGTCGTCGCCGCACGGCTCCGGGAGGAGCTGGAGGCGCTCCAGCCTTCCTTGCCCGAGGGCGTGACGCTCGAGGTCTTCTACGACCGCACCGAGCTGGTCGACCGCACCATCCACACGGTCGGGAAGAACCTGCTCGAGGGCGGCGTGCTCGTCGTCGCCGTGCTCCTGCTCCTGCTCGGCAACCTCCGCGGCGGCCTCGTGGTGGCCGCGGCCATCCCGCTGTCGATGCTCGTGGCCTTCACGGGCATGGTGACGGCGGGCGTCTCCGGCAACCTGATGAGCCTCGGCGCGATCGACTTCGGGCTCATCGTGGACGGCTCGGTCGTCATGATCGAGAACATCGTCCGTGTGGTCGGGGAGAAGCGGAAGCACGGCGAGCGCGTCGACGACGCCGTGATCCTCGCGGCCGCGCGCGAGGTGGCGCGGCCCGTGGCCTTCGCCGTCGGGATCATCATCCTCGTCTACGTGCCGATCCTCACGCTCACCGGGATCGAGGGGAAGATGTTCCGGCCGATGGCGCTGACCGTCGTGTTCGCGCTCGTCGGCTCGCTCGTGTTCGCGCTCGTGCTCATGCCGGTGCTCGGCTCCATGCTGCTCCGCCACGCGGAGGAGAGGGAGACACGGATCATGGAGGTCACGCACCGGCGCTACCGTCCGCTGCTCGAGGCGGCGATGCGGCGCCGGGGCCTCGTCGGCGGGCTCGCGGCGGTCGCGTTCCTGGCGAGCCTCGCGCTCGTGCCGTTCCTCGGCGCCGAGTTCGTGCCGAAGCTCGACGAGGGCGCGGTCGCGCTGCAGATCATCCGGCCGCCGTCGGTGTCGCTGGAGGAGTCGGTCCGGCAGGCGGGGCTCGTCGAGCGGGCGCTGCGCGCGGAGTTCCCCGACGAGGTCGACACGGTCGTGTCCAAGACGGGCCGGCCCGAGATCGCGACGGACCCCATGGGCGTCGACTTCTCCGACGTGTTCGTGATGCTGAAGCCGATGGACGGCTGGACGCGCGCGGAGAGCAAGGACGACCTCGTCGCGCAGATGGAGGAGGTCCTCCCGGCGCGCGTGCCGGGCGTGAACTTCGCGTTCTCCCAGCCCATCGAGCTGCGCACCAACGAGCTCATCGAGGGCGTGCGCGCCGACGTCGCCGTCATGATCTACGGGGACGACCTCGGCGAGCTGAAGCGCGCGGGCGACGCGATCGCGGGCGCGCTCCAGAAGGTGCCGGGCTCGGCGGACGTGAAGGCGGAGCAGGTCGCGGGTCTGCCGATGCTGCGCGTGGAGATCGACCGGGAGGCCACGGCTCGGCTCGGGCTCGACGCCGCAGACGTGATGGCGGCGGTGGAGACGCTCGGCGGCCGGACCGTGGGGGAGGTCGTGAAGGGACGGCGGCGCTTCGCCGTGCAGGTCCGCTTCCCGCCGGAGCTGCGCATGGACGCCGCGCGCGTCGGCGACCTCCTCGTGGGCGAGCCCGGCGGCGTGCGTGTCCCGCTCGGGCAGGTCGCCGACCTCCGGGTCGAGGAGGGCCCGCTGCAGGTCAGCCACGAGAACGGGCAGCGGCGCCTCACCGTCGAGGTGAACGTGCGCGGGCGCGACGTGGCGGGCTTCGTCGCCGAGGCGCAGGAGCGCATCGCCGCAGACGTCGAGCTGCCGGCCGGCTACGTGCTCGACTGGGGCGGGCAGTTCGAGAACCTCGAGGAGGCCTCGGGCCGGCTCGCGGTCGTCGTGCCACTCGTGCTGCTGCTCATCTTCGTGCTGCTGCAGGCGAACTTCGGCTCGGTGCGGACGACGCTGCTGGTGTACGCGAACGTCCCGCTCGCGATCACCGGCGGGATCGTGGCGCTCGCGATCCGCGGGCTCCCGTTCTCGATCTCGGCCGGCGTCGGCTTCATCGCGCTGTTCGGCATCGCGGTGATGAACGGCGTCGTGCTGATCTCGCAGGTGCGGAAGCTCCAGGACGAGGGGCTCTCGCCCTGGGAGGCGGCCGCTCAGGGCGCGGAGACCCGGCTCCGGCCGGTGCTCATGACGGCGCTTGTTGCGGGCCTCGGGTTCATCCCGATGGCGATCTCGTCGGGCGCGGGCGCGGAGGTGCAGCGGCCGCTCGCGACCGTGGTCATCGGCGGGCTCGTCACGAGCACGTTCCTCACGCTCTTCGTGCTGCCCGCGCTGTACGCGTGGTGGATCGAGCGCGAGGAGGCCTCGTCTCCGGACGCCGCGTGAGAGCGGCCACCGCCCGGGCTGGGGGTCGGCATGCCGCCCGCCGGGCGATACGCCACCCTTCGGCGGCCGCGGGGGAATGACGACCGAACCGGTCACGCCCCAGCAGGGTTCCGCCTATTCGGGGTGCGGACGTTCCGCCGCGAAGGAGTCGAGCATGAACCGTCTGCGTTGGGCCGTCGTCACGGCCGTCCTCACCGTCCCCACCGTCCCCACCCTCGCCTGGGCCGCGACCACGGCCGGCGACCTCGCCGGCTGCTGCCCCTTCTGCCCGTAGGCGCGTCCCTCGGTGGACCTCGCGTCGCGCCGCCGCCTCCACGCGGACCTCGTGCGCCTCGCGGACGGGGAACGGACCGCGTTCGACCCCGTCTACGAGGCGGCGGCGCCGCCGATCCGGGCGCTCTGCCACCGCGTGCTCCCCGATCCGCGGGACGCGGAGGATGGGCGCAGCAGGCGCTGCTCAACGTGTTCGCGCGGGCGTCCGGGTTCGACGCCTCGCGCGCCGCGTTGCCCTGGCTGCTCGCCATCGCGGCGAACGAGTGCCGCACGATGCGCCAGCGGCGCGCGCGACGGCGCGAGGACCCGCTCGTCGACCGCGAACCCGCGGCGCCGGACTGCCCGGAGGCGCTCGTCCTCGCCGCGGACGAGCGCGCCGCCATCGAGTCGGTGACCGGTACGCTGGATGCGCTGGACGCCGAGACGCTCCGCCAGGCGATGGACCAGCGACCGCCCGGCGCCACCTTCCGGAAGCGCCTCGAGCGCGCGATCGGACGCTTCCGCGACCGCTGGAGGGCCCACCATGGATGAACTACGTCGTGCCTCGCTCCGCGCCTACGAGCGCGGACGTCTGCTCGCTGGATTCCGGGTGGCCTGCGGGACGATTCCGCTGACGGACCTCGCGGTGGCAGCCGGGTGCCGGGTCGGGACCACGCTCGCGCTCGCCGTGGTTCTCTTCGTCATGGTGACGATCCTGCGCTGGTGGGGCCGCGCGTGGGGTCGCGGCGTGCACGTCGGGCTGTGCGCCGGCGCGCTGCCCGCCGCCACCGCGCTCGCGCTCGTCGCGAGCGGCGTCGCGTGCGTCGGACAGTCGTGCCCGGCGGACGCACTCGCGATGCTCGTCGGCGCCGGAGCGGGGGGCGGCGTGCTCCTCGGGTCCCGCCTGCCGCCCGAGCCCTTGGACCCGTGGCCGTACGTCGCGGGGGCGGGGCGGTCGCGCTGCTCGCGGGGTCCGTCTGCTGCGAGTCGCTGGCGATCGGGACGGTCGCCGGGATGGCCGCCGCGGTGCTCAGGACGATCCCGATCGCGGCGGGTCTCACATCGGCAGGGGCGTGATCACCGGGTCCGGCGAGCGGCTCAGAAGAACCCGCGCACCTGCCCGACGACCTCGACCAGCGGCCCCTCCTCCACGAGCTCGACGATCGGGAGCTGCACACCCAGGTCGAAGGAAAGACGCGAAGAGGGGTCCAACCGCCCGAGCACCCGCGCCGAAACGGGCGTGTCATCCACGAGGGCCTCCGCCTCGCCGACCAGCGAGAACCGCCCCGCGACGGGCACGACCTGCGCGAGCGCGGCCTCGAACCGCGGCTGCGGACCGTACACGTCGCCGCCCTCCCACCCCGCGGCGAGCCGCACGACGAGCGGGTGGTCCGGGAAGAACGCGCCCTCCCACGCGAGCATCACGTCGAACGCGGGCACCGTCTCCCGAGCGATGCTCCCCCAGGCGTAGGCGCGCAGGGACCGCGGCGCGACGGGCACCCCGAGCTCGATCCCCGCCGCGTGGTACGCCTCCCGCACGCGCCACCCCCACTTCGCGCCGAGCCGGAGCTGGCCCAGGTCGACCGCGGTGAACGCCTCGCGCCCGTCGTTCAGCACCACGACCGGGAGCTCCACGTCGAAGCGCCCGCGGCCCACGACGAACTGCGCGCGCGGGACCGCCATGTAGATCTCGCGCTCGTCGGGGTCGACCGCGGCGACCGCGCGCACGCCCGCCATGTGCGTCGGCACGCCCGGCCCAAGGCGGAATCCGCCCGGCGAGGCGGCGAGGGCGACGCTGGCGAGGATCACCCGCTGTCCCCCGTGTCGCAGTCGTGGTCCCAGCGCGCCTGGTCGCCGCACACCTCGATCGCCTCGATCCGGTCGGCTTGATCCGCGCACTCGGCCGCGTCCGCGGGCGGCGTGCCTCCGTCGGGCGCCGTCCGGAACGACCAGGTTCCGGGGAGCTGGAATGACGGGACGCGGGCCTCGTGGGGCTCGGCGTCGCCGAAGTCGTCGACGCGCCAGGTGTACGTGGCGTCGGCGGCGAGGCCGCCCTTCGGGCGGAGGAGCACGCGCCCCTCGCGGGCGTCCACGATCCAGGCGTCAACCTCGGCGCCGTCCGCGTCGACGAGGGACACGCCGCGGCGGAAGGTGGACGTGTCCGTCGCGAGCGCGTCGCCGGAGCCCCACTGGAGGAACAGCGGGTCCGCGGGGTCCCAGGCGGCCTCGCCCTCGACGGGGAGGCGGCGGTCCGGGGGCTCCGCCACCGACGTGGCGATCGCGAGCATCCCAGCCACAACGAGCGTGATCGGGGCGACGAGGCGACGCACGGCAGGATGCTACACTCGCGCCGTGGACTGCGCCCCGCCGGAGACCGCCGCAGAGGTCTACCGCTGCAGCGCGTGGCCCGCATGGGCCGAGGGCCGGTGGCTGGAGGCCCTGGTGCAGTCCCAGGCGGCGCTGGCGCGCGACCCCGCGTACGCGCCCGCCCGTCTCATGCACGGCCTCGCGCTCCTCCGCGTCCACCGCGTGCGAGAGGGCGTCGAGGAGCTGCGCGTGTTGCAGGACGATCCGCACGTCGGCTGGCTCGCGGGGCGGGCCGTCACGGTGAACGAGGGGCGGTGGTCCCGGAAAGGGCTCGCCGTGGGGCTCGGGGTCAGCGCCCCGGCCCAGTGGGCGCCCATCGTGCTGGCGGAGGTGGGCCTGACCGACGCGTGGGGCCTGCGCGCGACCTGGGTGCCGATGTGGGACGGCGACGCGGACGAGCCCGACCTGTCCGGCAGCACGCTGGGGCTCGCCGTCGCGCGCGGGTGGATCGCGGGGACCTGGCGCGCGGACGTCGGCGCGGGGCCGCTCGTGTTCCATGGCGACCGCAGGCTCCCCGACAACGACGGTGTCCCCCAGACGCTCGCGGGCGGTCGCGTCGCCGTCGGCCTCGACGTGCGCCCGATGCGGTGGACCCTCCCTCGCCTCGAGGCCGGCTACGACCTGGTCGCGGGCACGTGCGGCAGCGAGGCGTGCACGGCCGGCCACGCCTCGGTACGCTTCGTGGCGCTGCTCACGCCGTGATCCTCTCCTTCGCCATCGCCTTCGCCGCCGAGCCCGCCTGGGACGTGCCGATCCACGCGCCGTCGTCGCCCCGCGAGGGTCGACGGCCTGCTCGACACCACGGACGCGCGGTTCACCCTCCCCGACGGCACGCCCCTGCCCGAGCCGAGCCGGGCCAACCCGGCGCCCCGCGTGCTCGGGTGGGGCGCGCTCACGGTGGTGGGGTTCGTGGCGACGGGGTTCGTTGCCGTGTGGGGCCACCAGGTGTTCCTGCCGGACGCTTGAAGGGGACCTCTCGTGCTTTTCACCCCCGCCGCCCTCGCCGCCGACTTCGACTTCGAGCCGTGCCACCTGCTCCGCAGCAACGAGGCCGGCCGCATCGAGTCCCGCTCGACGGGTGGCGGCGCCGGTTTCGAACGCTTCCGCTTCCGCCTCGAGACGGACTATGTCGGGCTGCTCGGCGTATACACGGCCACGGAGGAGTACGTGGCGGTCCCCGACGACGCGGCGGTCGCCGTGGTGGAGTGGCTCCCGACGGTGAGCGTCCGGCCGCGGCCGTGGCTGGTGCTTCACGCGGGGCTGCCGCTCGAGCTCAACTGCAGCGACGGTGTCGTGCTCCCGTCGCTCCACCCGGCGGTCGATCGCCACGTCGGCGTCGAGCCCGGCGGGCTCTTCTTCTCCGGCCAGGTGCGCGCGGTCGAGACGGTCGCGTTCTCGGCGTGGGGCGGCCTCCGGTACCGGCTGAGCAAGAAGGACGGCACCGAGGACGTCAGCGACAAGGTGGTGGCGTACCCGGAGTCCGGTACCTAGGCGCTCGGCATCGGGTCCGACGACGCGTGGGGCACGTTCTCGGCGGCCTGGCGGACCGATCCGTGGACGCTCGGCGCGGGCGTGGAGGGGCGCGTCCACATGCTCCCCCGCTTCGAGCACCTCTTCGGCGTCACCGCGGGCTGGCAGGTGTTCGGCGCGCGGGCGCTCTCGCCGCGGTGGACCGGCGCGCTGAAGGCGTCGGGTTTCGTCACGCGCGTGCTCGACGTGCCCATCACGCAGGCGAGCCTGCTGATCCTGAACCCGCAGGTGTGGTGGGAGGCCGGCGACCACGTGGTGCTCGGCGCGGGGGTGCTCGGCGAGGTCCCGGGGACGGCGCTGAACGACAACACGCTGCAGACGGTGACGGCGCAGCTCACGGTCGAGGCGGGGTTCTGAGACGTCGCCGGGGGCGCTCATGTCACCCCCTTCCCGTCAAGGGGGAACTGGCTCGGAGAGCGATAGCTCTCCGAGCCGGTAGTCCACTCGGGGTAGGCAGGACGGTGGTCGTAGGGGCCGGGGCGCGCGCGCCGACGTGCGTTGCGGAGTCCCCCGTGCCCGAAGCTCATGCGATGTACGGAGTCCGCGTGGCGCGGCTCCCAGAGTTCTTTATCGGGGCTGGCGGGGGAGGCGGGAGGACGCCCAATCTCACTCATGAGGTCGCTACTGAGGCGCCTCGAAGCGCCCGCGGCGTTCCTCCCGACTCCAGTTCGTTTGCGACGCGGACCTTCGGTCAGGCCGCTTTCGGTTCGGCGCGGGGCGTGAAGCGGGTGGCGTCGAACGGGCGGTTGTCCCGCACGATCGCGTGCATCACGCGCAGCAGGCGCGCCATGTTCGCCACGGCGGCCTTCGTCGGCTGGCCCTTGCGGTCCTCGACCTTCCGCCGGCGCGGCTCCGCCATGAAGCCCCAGCCCACGCGCAGCGCGGCCAGGTAGAGCATCTGGCGCGCGTAGGCCCGACCGCGGTGGCTGATGTGCGGGTGCCCATGGTGCTGCCCCGAGCTCTTCTCCACGAGCGACAGGCCCGCCATCGAGATCAGCTGCTTCGCGACCTTGTAGTTCTTCAGGTCGCCGAACTCGCCGAGCAGCGTCGCCGTGGTGACCATCCCGAGCCGCGGCACCGAGCGCAGGAGCGCCGCGTACGGCACGCGCCCGAGCTCCGCCGCCATTTGCTTCTCCAGCGCGGCGAGCTGCGCGAGCACCGACGCCAGCTCGTCCTGGAGCTGCTCCATCGCCAGCTTGTGACCCGCGAGCCCCTCGGCGATCCCCACGGAGGCCTTCGCGGCCTCGAGCATCGCCTGCGCCCGCGCCTCGCCGAGCTGCCCCCGGCTCGCCACGTGGAGCCCCTCGACGAGCTCCTCGAGCGGCTTCGCCAGCACGTCCGCTGGCGTCGGGACAGCTCGCAGGACCCAGAGGCACGTCGTGCTCTCCAGCTTCGGGAAGAGCGTCCGCAGCTCGGGGAACACCACGTCCACGTGCCGGTGCAGGCGGTTCACGATCTGGCTGCGCCGCTTCACCAGCTGCTGCCGCTGGTGCGACAGCACCCGGAGCTCCGCGAACGCGCCCACGGGAACCCGGCACGCCCGCGCGAAGCCCTGCCGGCACAACGACGCGATGACCTCCGCGTCCTTCGGGTCGGTCTTCCGCGTGGTGCCGTCGAGCAGCACCTTCGCCTTGTTCGTGTGCGACGGCTGGACCGAGAAGACCGTGATCTCCTGCTTGAGGAGCCACGTCACCAGCGTGTGCCCGTAGTGACCCGTCGGCTCCAGCGCGACCACGAAGCCCTTCGCCCCCATCCGCCTGACGCAGTCCCGCGCGAACGCCAGGAGCGCCTCGAAGCCCGCCCGCGTCGCTTCGAACGACTTCGGCTTCGACGCGCGCCCGTCCGCCGCGACAGCCACGGCCACGTGCTTGTTCTTCGCCACGTCGATCCCCACGACGACCAGCTCGGGGTTGATCACCTGGCACAGACGAGTTCTCCTCACCGAATCCTCCTTCGCCCCTGGGGGCATGACGGCTGCTGAACAACCGCCTGCTACCCCAGGGACGGGGAGGGCTCCCGCGCGAGCGGGAGCAAGGGGGACATAGAACTCTCACTTCGCCGCCTCCGAGCCCCCCGCCTCCGGTGCACGGCGTCCGCGCGGCCAGGCGGCCGACAGGACGAGCGCGATCACCAGGGCAGCCTGTGCGCCGATGGTCTCGAGCGTCGGGTAGACGCCGAGCGCGTCGAGCCGGACGCCGCCGAACGGGTGGATCGGGACCACCCCCGCCTCCTGCAACGCCCGCAGGCCCTTCCCCGCGAATACGACGGCCATCGCGCAGAGCAGCATCCCGGCGCCGGTGAGGAGCGGGGCCGGCCGGATGCGCCGGCCGAGTCGGAGGAAGGCCGCCACCACCACGGCGAGCAGCGCGAGACCCGCCGCGCCCCCGGCCAGCACGGGCCCCGTCCCGGTCCCGCCGTCGAGCGCGATGGCCTGCAGGAAGAGCACGACCTCGAAGGCCTCCCGGTAGACCGCGCCGAAGGCGAGCAGGCCGAGCGTCCACGCGCTCGCGGGGCCACCGAGGGTGGCGCGGATGTCCTCGACGCGACGCTCCGCGTCCGCCGCCGCGACGAGCCAGTGGTGCGCGGTCACCATGACCGCGGCCGCGACGAGGGTGATCGCGCCCTCGAGCAGCTCGCGGCTCGACCCGGCGATGGTCACCAGGCGGCCGGAGGCCCACCAGGTGACGATACCGACGCCGACGGCCGCGAGCCAGCCGGCGTGCACGCTTCGCACCGCGGCGGTTCCGCGGGGGCGGGCGAAGCCCAGCAGGAGCAGGAGCAGGAGCGCGGCTTCGAGCCCCTCGCGCAGCAGGACGAGCAGCGCGCCCACGAAAGCGACGCGGCTCCCCCGCGCACCCTGCAGGCGCAGTTCGGCGTCGTCCAGGAGCGCCTGGGTCCTGCGGACCTCGGCGACGACCTCCTCCTCCGCCGCGCCCGCGTCGATCCGGGACCGGACGAAGAGGAAGGCCTCCTCCACGCGCGCCACGAGCCGCGCGTCGACCTGCCGCAGCGCGGCCTCGTGGGGCTCGAACCCGTCGAGGTAGGCGGCGCTGACTTGCTGGCGGGCCTCGACCCGGTCGCTGGCACCCAACGCGGTGACGGCCGAGTCGAGGCTCTCCCGGGCCAGCGCGAAGGCGCCCCTCTCGGCCTGCCGGTACGTGGCCACCCCGCGGAGCCAGGCCAGCGCGTCCATCCTGCCCGACGCGGAGGCGAGGAGCTCGCCGTCGCTCGCGCCGGACAGGGCGGCGAGCGAGGGCACGCCGCCCTCCCACGAGTCGGTGACCGCGGCCCCGCGCGCCTCGGCCGCCGCGTCGTGCCGCAGCGTGAACACCGCGAACGCGAGGTCCCAGCGGTCCGTCGCCGAGAGCTGCCCGAACGACGGCATCGCCGTACCCTTCACGCCGTCGGTCACCGTGTTGAACGCCCGCGCCGGCGTGAGGCCCGCCATCACCTCCGCGTCCCGGAAGCTGCGGGGGGGCGGGTCCATCGTCGCGGCGGCGGGCGTGTCCGCCCCGCCGGTGGCGCCGTGGCAGCCGGCGCACTGCTCCGCGTAGAGGCGCGCGCCGTTCTCGCGCGAGGGTACGGCCGAAGGTACGAGCACCACCCCGTACGCGTCCAGGACCGCCGCCCGGAGGCGCCGCGCATCTGCGGCGACGGCGTCGGCTCCCTCGCGCCCCTCGACGCTCCCACGGAGGCGCGCGACCTCCATGGCGACGTCGACGCCGCTCGCGGGAAGGCGCGCCGCGAGGTCGGCCGCGTCGGTGAGGAATGCGAGCTGCTCCTCGTACTCCTCGGGGTCGGTCACCGCGCCGCCCGCCACGGCGCCGGCGTAGTCCGCGGCGACGTAGTCGAGGATCGCGCTCAGGCGGCGGGCGTCCTCTCCGGGCTCTGCCGCGGCGGAGGGGAGGAAGAGAAGGAGGAGGCTCACGAGCAGGGCCATGGTGTCGCGCCTTTGAAACTGAAAGTCATTATCATCATCGGAGCCCCTTCCGCGCTTCCGCCAGGATGTCGATGCCGCCCTTGACGACGACCCCGGCCACCACGAGCCCGATCAACAGGTCGGGGACCGGCGACCGGAAGATCGCCACCGCGATGCCCGAGGCGGCGATCCCGAGGTTGGCCAGCATGTCGTTGGTCGTGAAGATCCAGGACGCCTTGAGGTGCACGCCCCGGTCACGCCGGGAGCGGAGGAGCCGGAGGTTGATCATGTTGACGGCCGCGTTCGCGATCGCCGTCACGATCATCAGGAGGCCGATGGGCTCGGCCCCGGTGAGGAAGCGCCGGACCACCTCGCCCGCGAGCCCGAGCGCGAGCGCGATCAGAAGCACGCCCGAGACTCGGGCCGCGCGGGCCTTGGCGACCTCGCCCCGCCCCACCGCGTACAGGCTCACCAGGTAGCTGGCGGTGTCCCCGAGGTTGTCCAGCGCGGCGCCGAGCAGCCCGGTGGACTCCGCGACGATGCCCATGGCACCGGCGCCGACCACCTGGACGGCGTTCACCGCCAGCACCCGTCGAAGCGTGCGCCGCTCGGCGGCCTGCTCGCCCGTCTCGTCTGTGATCACGTCCCGGCCTCCTCCAGCGGCACGACCGCGCGGAACTTTCCCCCCGCGCCCTGCACGGGAGGCTCCGGCGCCGCGGCCACCTCGACGCTCGCGAGCCCCTGCCGTTCGAGCAGCCGACGAACCGCGGCCAGCGAACGCTCCCGAACGAAGACCGGCTCGGTCCCCTCGGAGACGCGGAGCCGCAGGCGCACGCGTGTGGGCGTGTCCTGCACGAGCTGCCACTGGTCGACACCCGGCGTGCCGTCCAGCGCGAGGGCGAGCGCGAGGGCTGGCACCTCCACCCGCGCGCCTGCCGGGAACCGGAACGCGAGGACGTCCGCCGCCCGCCCCTGGACGCGGATCGCGGGTAGCGGATTGCCGCAGGGGCAGGGGTCGGGCCGCTCCAGCACACTGTCACCGAGGTCGTAGCGCAGGATCGGCTGCACGCGGTTCGCGAGGTTGGTCACGAGGACCGTGTGCGAGGACGTCCCCGGCGCCACGGGCCGCCAATCGGAGTCCACGGGCTCGAGGACGACCCAGTCCGCGTTGACGTGTTGCCACCCCTCGTCGCAGTCGTAGCTCAGGAAGGGGCACTCCGTGGCCGCGTAGCTGTTCCGGACGTTGCATCCGAATGCGCGCGCGATCCGCTGCTGGCCGCCGGCCGGGAGACCTTCGGCCGATAGCACGACGAGCACCGGATCGATTCGGAGCCTCCCGGCCTCCCGTTCCCGCGCGAGCAGCGCCGCTACGCTCGCGTACGCGGTAAGGACCGTCGGGCGGAACGCGTTCAGCGCCTCGACCAGCTCCGGAACGGGCGCCTGCGCGGAGAGGGCCTGGATGGACCTCGCGCGCCGGTCGCTCCCGCTCCGGAGGAGCTCCGCGGCGACCGCCGAGGCGAAGTGCCCGCCGGTCGCCATGACCGTCGACATCCGGGGGCGCGCGAGGATGCCGAGGAGGTCCCGGGCGCCGAGCCACGCGGCGAACGCGCGCAGCATCATGGCGCCCGCCAGGCGGAAGGTGCCGTGGTCGATCACGAAGAGGCCGCGGGTGCCGGTCGTGCCCGAGGTGGTGGCGACCGTGTACCGGCCGAGGAACCGCTCGCCCACGCGCGCGGGGTCCTCGACGAGCGCGCGGACCCGCTCGAACGTCACCTCCCGGTCGGTGGCCCAGTCGTCGAACCGGGCCATGAGCTGCCTCTTGCCGGTGACCGGCAGCGACCGCGCGTCCGTGACGTCGGCGGGCACGTCCGCGTAGAGCGAGCGGTAGAACGGAGACCGTTCCCGCGCGAAGGCGACCATCCCAGCGAGGCGCGCGCGCTGGCGGCGCCGGACCTCCGGGAGGCCTCCCCGCAACACACGGCGGGCGTCCAGCGCGAGCGCGAGCGCGCTCGCGTCGGCGGCGGCGGGGAACGGAGGCCCTACCGCTTCCACCCGCTCGCCCGCCCGCACGTGGGGTTGGCAGCCCCGAGGTAGGGGTTCTCCGGGTCCGGCGACCGCTGGATCCAGCGGGCCTCGGCTTCGGGGCAGTAGAAGAGCCGCCTGCCCTCCGTGAGCAGCCGGTCGGCGCGAACGGCCCCGGTCAGCGCCTCGCTCAGCTTCGCGAACTGCCTGCGGGCCTCCTCCAGGTCGGTGGACGCGGCGAGCGCGTCCGCCGCCGAGATCGCGTCCGAGAGCCGTTCCCGCCGCGAGTCCCGCCCCCCGAGCGCGTCCTTCGCCTCGGCGAGGCTCGTCGCGAGCGCGGTCGCAGGGTCGCGGAGCCCGGAGACCTCGTCGCGGGCGAGCATGCCGCGCGCCTCCTCGTACGCGTCGAGGGCGCGGGAGAGCGCCGCGCGCGCGTCCTCCGTGAGCTCGGCGGGCGGGCGCGCCCGCGAAGGCACGAGCCGCGCGTGGGCCTCGGGGACGCCCGTCGCGAGCAGCGCGAGGAGGACCGCCACAACCTTCAGCGCGCGTGACGTCGCGGCAGACGAGGGAACGCGCACCTCGGTCGCGGACGCGTGCGCGCGGGCCACGCCCGCGAAGTCGCAGCACCCGTCGTAGAACCAGACGAATATGAGCCAGACCTGCATGGGACCTCCTTCCTGGTGTTGAACCGACCTCGCTACGGGGAGAGCCAGCCTCGGACGAGGACGACCTTCCAGCCCCACCCGACGAGGAGCCCCGCGAGCAGCACCGATGCGACCACACGGTCGTGGCGCAGCACCCGCTCCAGGGCACGGGCCGCCCAGGGCCGCCCAGTCGCAGCCTGGGTGGCGGCGACGGCGGACACGCCCGCGGTCAGCGCGAACAGGACGACGCCGAACGGCTGGTTGACGAGCGCGTCGAGGGGGCGCAGGTCCGCCACCAGCGCGAACGTGGTCGTCATCCCGCACATCGGGCAGGGGAAGCCGGTGAGCGCGAGGAAGGGGCACGCGCCGAGGCCGAGCTGCCGGTGCGTGCCGAAGCCCCGCGGGTCCGGGTCGAGCCGGGCCGCGATCGCGAGCACGGCCGACGTGGGCGCGGCGACCGCGGCGCTCACCAGTCGGTGACGCGACGGGGCGGAGGGCGCGCGGGCGAGCTCCATCACGCCCCCGCCCGCAGCATGCGCAGCCCGTTCGCGATGACGAGGATCTCGCTGACCTCGTGGGCGACGACCGCCACCGGCAGGGTGAAGGCCCCGAGCAGGGTCCCGGCGACGAGCCCCCCGATCACGATGGCGGAGAGGACGAGGTTCTGCCGCACGACCGCCCGGTGGCGCCGCGCGAGCGCGAGCCCCCACCCGAGCCGCTCGAGGTCGTCCCCCATCAGCGCCACGTCCGCGGTCTCGAGCGCCACGTCGGTCCCCGCGGCGCCCATCGCCACGCCGACGGTCGCCTCGGCGAGCGCGGGGGCGTCGTTCACCCCGTCGCCCACCATCGCGACGTGGCCGTGCGACGCGAGGTCCCGCACGCGCGCGACCTTGTCCTCCGGCCGGAGCCCGGCGTGGACCTCGTCGATGCCGACCTCCGAGGCGATCGCGCGCCCGGCGGCCGCGTGGTCGCCCGTGAGCATGACGATCCGCGCGACGCCCCCCCGCCGCAGCGCGTCGACCGCGCGCCGCGCGTTCGGGCGCAGCGTGTCCCGCAGCGCGATCACCCCGACGGGCGTGTCGTCGGTGGCGACGACGATCAGCGTCTTCCCTTCCGCCTCCAGCGCGGAGAGGCGCGCGGCGAGCGCGCCGACGTCGAAGATCCCCGGTTTGCCGACGCGGATGCGCCGCCCGTCGACCACCGCCTCGGCGCCCGCGCCGGTGAGCGCGCGGAAGTCCACGCTCGGTGGCACGGCGACCCCCTGTTCCCTGGCGTGCCGCGACACGGCGCGCGCGAGTGGGTGCTCGCTCCAGCGCTCGACCGCAGCGGCGAGCCCGAGGACGTCGCGGGCGTCGTGGCCCTCGGCCGGGGCGACGTCGGTGACGGAAGGCTCCCCGCGCGTGAGCGTCCCGGTCTTGTCCATCGCGACCACGCGGACGCGGCTCAGGCTCTCCAGGTACGCCCCGCCCTTCACGAGGACGCCCCCGCGCGCCGCCGTTCCGAGCGTCGCCACCGCCGCGATGGGCACGGAGATCACGAGCGCGCAGGGCGCCGCGGCGACGATGAACACCGTGGCGCGCTCGATCCAGGTCGCCCAGTCCGCGCCGGCGAGGAGCGGCGGAAGGAGCGCGACGAGTACCCCGGCCGCGAGGACCGCCGGGCTGTAGCGACGCCCGAACCGGTCGATGAGCTGCTCGCTCCGGCCCTTGCGCTCCCGCGCCTCCTCGACCATGGCGATGATGCGGGAGATCGTGTTCTCGGAGTACGGTCGGGTCGCGCGGACCTCGAGCGCGCCGGCGCCGTTGATGCTGCCGGCGAAGACCACGTCCCCCGTGCCCTTCTCGACGGGGACGCTCTCCCCCGTGACCGGCGCCTCGTCGACGTCGGTCCGGCCTGACACGATCTCGCCGTCAGTGACGACGGCCTCTCCCGGGCGGACGGAGAAGACCTCGCCGACGCGGAGGTCCTCGGCCGGGACCTCCACCTCCGCGCCGTCGCGCCGCACCCGCGCCACCTTCGGCGCGAGGTCCATCAGCGCGCGGATCGCCGAGCGCGTCTTCTCCTCGGTGTAGCCCTCCAGCGCCTCGGAGATCGAGTAGAGGAAGACCAGCGTGCCGGCCTCCCCCACCTCGCCGAGCGCGGCGGCGGCGAGGGCAGCGACGGTCATCAGCAGCTCGATGCCGACCTCGCGCTCGTGGGCGAGCTCCTCGACGGCCTCGCGCGCGAAGTGGTAGCCGCCCACCAGGATGCCGACGGCGTAGATCGCGACGGACACGCCGCGCGGCGCGCCCGCCAGGCCGGCGGCCCACCCGGCGAGCAGGAGCACGCCGGACGCCGACGACGCGAGCACCTTCGGGTTCCGCCAGGGCGGCGGCGCCTTCGCGGGCTCGCCCCGGACGACCGGGTAGCCGAGCCCCGACAGGCGCTCCTCGATGGCACGCACCCCGATCGCGCCCTCGTCGAAGCGGAGGCGCACCTTGCCGGACTTCGCGAGCACGTCGACGTCGTCGATGCCCGGCACGCCGGCGAAGCCGCGCCGGATCGCGGCCGCCTCGTTCTCGCAGTCCACGTTGGCGACGCGCAGCTCGATCTCGCGGCTCATGGGGTCTCCGTGCGGGCGCGCAGGCCCGGGTCGCTGAACCACCCGTAGATGGCGGGGAGGACGAAGAGGGTGAGGGCGGTCGAGGTGACCAGCCCGCCGATGACCACCGTGGCGAGCGGCCGCTGCACCTCGGCGCCGGCGCCTCCCGACACGGCCATCGGGATGAACCCGATCGCGGCGACGAGCGCGGTCATGAGCACCGGGCGCATGCGGGAGAGCGCCCCCCCGCGGGCAGCCTCCGCGGGCGAGAGTCCGCGCTCGGCCTCCAGGGACCGGATCGCGGAGACGAGCACCACGCCGTTCATCACCGCCACGCCGAAGAGCGCGATGAACCCTACCCCCGCGGAGATGCTGAACGGCATGCCGCGGAGCGCCAGCGCGAACACCCCGCCCGTCGCCGCGAACGGGACGTTCAGGAAGATGAGCAGGGAGGGCCGGGCGGCGTCGAACGCGCCGTACAGGAGCAGGAAGATGAGGAGCAGCGCGAGCGGCACCACCACGGAGAGCCGCGCGGTCGCCCGCTCGAGGTTCTCGAACTGGCCGCCCCACTCCAGCGTGTAGCCGGGCGGAAGGGTCACCTTCTCGGCGATCGCCGCGCGGGCATCCGCAACGAACGAGGCGATGTCCCGGCCGCGCACGTTCACCTCGACGCCCACGCGGCGTTGGATGCGCTCGCGGCTGACCTGGGCAGCCGCGGGCTCGACCGCGAGCGTCGCCAGCTCGGCCAGCGGCAGGAGGCGCCCGCCCTCGGTCGCGATGGGGATCCGGCCGATCGCGGCCTGGTCGTTGCGGACGACCTCGGGCATCCGGACCTGGAGCGTGAAGCGCTTCTCCCCCTCGAAGACGAGCCCGGTGGCCCGTCCGCCGAGCGTCTCCACGGCCGCGAGCACGTCCTCGCCGCTCGCGCCGTGCCTGCCGATCGCCTGCCGGTCGAGACGGACCGTGAGGATCGGCAATCCGGCGACCTGCTCGACCTTGAGGTCGTCCGCGCCCTCGAGGGGCGCGATCGCGGCCGCGATGTCCTCCGCGACGCGGAGCAGCACGTCGAGGTCCTCGCCGAAGACCTTGATCGCCACGTCCGAGCGCACGCCGGCGATGAGCTCGCTCACGCGCAGCTCGATCGGCTGGGAGAAGCCGAACGCCACGCCAGAGACGCGCTCGGCCATGACGTCCTCCATCGCCTCGACGAGCTCGGCCTTGGACTCGTACCGCCAGCCGTCCTCGGGCCTCAGCATCACGAACACGTCGCTCATCTCGACCCCCATTGGGTCGGTCGCGATCTCGGGGCGCCCGGTCTTCGACACGACCGTCGCCACCTCGTCCGGGAAGGCGTCGAGCAGCACCCGCTCGATGTGCGTCGTCTGCTCGGTCGCCTCCTCGATGGAGTACGACGGCAGGCGCCACACGCCGAGCGCGATGGAGCCCTCGTCGAGCCGGGGGATAAACTCGCCGCCCATACGGGTCGCGATCCCGCCGCCCAGCGCGAACACCAGCGCGGCGACGCCCACCACGACCGCGCGGTGCCCCATCGCGAAGCGCAGGGCGGGCCCGTAGGCCCGGCGGAAGAGGCGGACGAGCCAGGTCTCGTGGTGCGCCGGCGGGCGCCGGATGAAGATCGACGCGAGCACCGGGACGAGGGTCAGCGCCAGCACGAGCGAGCCCGCCAGCGCGAAGAGGACCGTCACGGCCATCGGCCGGAACATCTTCCCCTCCACCCCCGTGAGCGTGAGGATGGGGAGGTAGACGATCAGGATGATGCCGACCGCGAAGGCCACCGGGCGGGCCACCTCGGCGCACGCGTCGCGGATGACGTCGAGGCGGTCTCGCCCGACGGCGTCCGGCAAGGACATGCGCCGGTAGATGTTCTCCACCATGACGACGGAGCCGTCGACGATGAGCCCGAAGTCGATCGCGCCGAGGCTCATCAGGTTGCCGGACACCCCGGCGCGCACCATGCCGATGAAGGCGAAGAGCATCGAGAGCGGGATCGCGACGGCGACGACGAGCCCGCCCCGCAGGCTCCCCAGCATCAGGAGCAGCACCGCGACAACGAGGAGGCCGCCCTCGACGAGGTTCGTCTCCACCGTGCGGATCGTCCGGTCCACCAGCTCCGTGCGGTCGTAGAAGGCGTCGATGCGCACGCCCGGGGGGAGGCTGCCCGAGAGGTCTGAGATCTTCGCCTTCACGCGTTCGACCACCTCGCGCGGGTTCTCGCCCATCAGCATCATGACGACGCCGAGCACGGCCTCGCCCTTGCCGTCGCGGGTGACGACGCCCTGCCGGACCATCGGCGCCCGGACGACACGCGCGACGTCGCGCACGTAGAGCGGCGTCCCCTCCACACCCGTGCGGACGACGACCGACTCGATGTCCCCGATGCCGGTCAGGAGTCCCTCGCCGCGGATGACGATCTGCTCGCGGTCGCGCACCAGGTAGGCGCCGCCGACGTTCCGGTTGTTGCGCTCCAGCGCCTCGAAGAGCGCCGCGAGCGGGAGCCCGTGGGCCTGGAGCGCGCCGACGTCCGGCTGCACCTCGAAGGTCTGGAGCTGGCCGCCGAAGGTGTTGATCTCGACCACGCCCGGCACCGTCTTGAGCTGCGTGGCGACGAACCAGTCGAGGATCGTCCGCAGCTCCATCGGCGAGTAGCAGTCCGCGCGGTCTTCGCCGGCCGGGCACATGGGCTCGCCGTGGACCTCGAACTGGTAGATCTCGCCGAGGCCCGTCGCGATGGGCCCCATCTCGACATCGCCGTACCCCTCGGGGATCGCCTCGCGCGCCTCCGAGAGGCGCTCCTGGACGAGCTGCCGGGCGCGGAGGATGTCGGTCCCCTCTTCGAACACGACGGTCACCGCGGACAACCCGAACTTCGAGACGGACCGGACCTCCTCCAGGTCCGGGAGCCCCGCCATCGCGGCCTCGACGGGGAAGGTGACCAGGCGCTCGACCTCGAGCGGCGCGAGCGCGGGCGCCTTGGTGAGGACCTGGACCTGCACGTTGGTCACGTCCGGGACCGCGTCGATCGGGAGCCGGAGCATGTGGGCGGCGCCCACCGCCACGAGCAGCACGCCCATGACGACCACGAAGAACCGGTTCTGGAGGGACCAGGCGACGAGACGCGCGGCCATCACTCGTCCTCCCCGAGCGTGGACTTGAGCAGCTCGCCACGAAGCAGGAAGCTCCCGTCCGCGACGACCTCCTCGCCGGGGGCGAGCCCGTCCAACACCTCGACGTCCTCGGCTGTGCGCACGCCGGTGCGCACCCGCCGCACCTCGAAAGTCCGCTCGCCGGCCTTCACGAAGACGGCGGGGTGGCCATCGACCTCCTGCACGGCGGCGGACGGCACGGCGAGCATCTCGCGCGCCGCGGCGTCGGTCGCGCCGGCGATGCGCGCGGTGGCGAACATGCCCGGCTTGAGCGCGCCCTCGGGGTTGGGGAGGAGGATGCGCACGGAGACGGTCCGGCTCTCCTCTTCCAGCGCGCCGCCGACCTGGTCGACCGTGCCGGAGAACACCTGCCCGGGAAGCGCGCGGACGTCGACCTCGACGGGTTGTCCGGGGGCGACGTGCCGGAGGTCCCGCTCGTACACCCGCGCGAGCAGCCAGAGCCGGCTCGCATCCACGACCTCGAGCAGTCGGTCCTCGGGCGCCACGTTCTCCCCGATGTGGGCGTCCCGCGCGACCACCGTGCCGGCGATCGGGCTGCGCAGGGTCAGCCGCGCGCTCGGGTCTTCGGCCTCGTCGTCGCGGATGCCCAATGCCGCCAGTCGGGCGCGCGCCGCGGCCTCCCCCGCGCGGGCGGTCGTCCACTCGGCACGGGCGGCCTCGAACGCGGCGGCCGACGTCGCGCCGCCGCCCACCAGCGACTGCTCCCGCTCCGAGGCGGCCCGGGCCACTTCCGCGCGCGCACGCGCCGTCAGGAACTCGGCGCGGGCGCGGGCGGCCTCGGGGCTCTCCAGCACCACGAGGGCATCGCCGCGTGCCACGCGGTCACCCGGGCGGACGTTCACGCGCACGACGCGCGCCTCGACGGGCGCGCCCACCTCCGCACGGCGATCCTCGTCCGCGACGACCTCGGCGGCGACCTCCAGCGTGGACGCGAGCGGCCGGACGGCCGCGGCGACGGTGCCCAGCTGCAGCGCCGCGAGCGACTCCTCGGAGAGCTCGATCCGGTCGGTGACGCCCTCCTCGCCCTCCTCGCCCTCCTCGCCCTCCTCGGGCGCTTCCGCGGCCTCCGCCTCGTCTTCCTCACCGGCCTCCGGGGCCTCGCCGCGCCCACCGCCGGCGCAGGCGAGCGTCACCGCCACCGCAGCGCCGAGGGAAATCGTCGTCCACGTCCTCATCGCGTCCCTCCTTCCGGCAGATCGAGCGCGGCGGCGGAGACCATCTCCGCGCCCGCCTTCGTGAGCTCCCGGCGCGCCTCCACCCAAGCGAGCCGGCTCTCGAGCCGCTCCCGCTGGAGCACCGCCGTCTCGGCCACCGACAGCTTGCCGGCCTCGAAGGCGGCCGCGAGCGCGGCCGCGCCCTCGCGCCACGCGCGCCGGACCTCCTCGTCGTAGAGGGCGAGCGCGCTCCGGGCCGCGTCGTAACGGGCCCAGGCCGACCGCACCTCGGCCTCCACCCGCGCCCGCACGGCGTCCAGCTCGGCCTCGCGCCGCTGGACCGTCGCCGCCGCGCGCGCCCGATCGCCCTGGTTCTGGTCGAAGAGCGGGACCGTGAGGCCCGCGACGGCCTGCCACGCGGGCTCGTCGCCGGACCGGTCGTGCTTCGCGCCCAGCGTGACCTCCGGCAGCGACTCCGCGATCGCGAGGCTGCGCTCGGCCCGCGCGGCGTCGAGCGCCCGCTCGGCTGCCACGAGATCGGGGCGTGCCGCCAGCGCGTGACGCAGGGCCGCCTCGAGCGTGGCGGCATCCGGGAAGGGTGCGCCGCCTTCCCGTGCGCGCACGGGCGTCCCCGGCTCGTACCCCGCGAGCTGCACGAGGCGCGCCGCGGCCGCCTGGACTTCTGCCCCCGCGGCGATGCGCGCCCGCGACGCCTCGACCGCCCGCAGCCGCGCGCCGTCCGCCTCCAGCGGCGCGTCCACCCCCGATTGCGCACGCCGCGACGCCGCGTCCCGCACGCGCACCGCGAGCGCCTCGTCCTCCTCCGTGATCGCCAGCCGGTCCTGCGCCGCGAGGAGGGCAGCGAACGCCTCGGCGACCCGCGCGGCGACCTCCCGCTCCACGTCGAGGGCCTCCGCCTCCGCCGCGCCGAGCCCCGCGCGGGCGCCCTGGATGCGGGCCCCGCGCTGCCACCCGATCTCCACGCGCTGCCGCACCGCGAACTCGCCCTCGCCGGGCGCGGCGGGGTCGGCCGTCGCCTCCACCTCGGGGTTCTCGGCGAGGAACACGCGCGCGCCGCGCAGGTCGCCACGCGCCTCGGCGACGCCCGCCGCCGCCGCGCGCAGGGCAGGGGCGTGCGAGCGCGCATGCGTCAGCGCGTCATCGAGGGTGAGGTCGATCGGGTCGGTCGCGCGGGCGACCCAGGGAGCGGCCCAAAGCAGGCACGCCAGCAGCACGCGGCCGAGGGGCCGCGCGAACAGGGGGGACATGAGGACTCCATCCGGAGGGAGCGGGAGGCTCGTGGCGACGCGGGTGGGCTACGCGCGTCGCGGCGGATGGAAGACCCGGTGGCGGGGGTCGCGCGCGTGCATCGCGCGCTCGGTGGATGCGTCGGCGCTCGGCTCGCCGATGTTCGGGGGTGGAACCGACGCGGCGGCGCTCGGGCTCATCCCTTGGAAGGGGCATCCCGCACAGGAGCAGGCGAGCGCGCACGGCGCGCGCTCGTCCTCCGCGGGCTCGTCCGCATTTGCCTGCGCATGGACCATCGGCCCGCCGTCGCCGCCGCCCGCGGCGGCCTCGTGCTCCGGGCAAGGCAGGAGCGCCAGCAGGACCAGCAGGAACGCGAGGAAGCGGTGAGCGGTGCGGATCACGCGGCCCCCGCGCGGCGGGAGACCCGCTCGGAAGACTCGGCGAGGAGCCAGCGCACGGTCGGGCTCGTCAGGCGGTACCAGGCGAGCTTGCCCTCCGAGCGGAACTCCACGAAACGCAGGCGGCGCAGGTCCCCGAGCTGGTGTGAGACGGCCGAGACGGAGAGGCCGACGACCTCGGCGAGGTCGCACACGCACAGCTCCTGCGTCGCGAGCGCGTGAAGGATGCGAATGCGGGTCGCGTTCCCGAGCACCTTGAAGGTCTCCGCGAGCGCCTCCACGGTCTCGGGCGGGAGGGCGGTCTCCCGCGCCTGCGCCACGCGCGCGGCGTCGACGACGAACTCGCCGCAGGTGCCGGGCTCGCTGAGACGCTTGGCCATTTGCTCAAGCGTGCTATCTAGCCGCGCGGGCGCTCGCAAGCGGCACGCGCTCACATCGGGCGGACGCCGTGGAGGACGAACCCGCTCCTCGGCAGGGTCGGGATGCGCGAGAGGTCGACGTGCAGGTCCTGCGCGGGGACGTGGTACCGCATCGACCGCACCAGCAGCTCCGCGCCCATCTTCGTGAGCTCCACCGGCAATCGGTCGCCGGGGCAGCGGTGCCCGGTCGCCGTGTCGCCGGCCCCCTGGGGGAGGAAGCGGAAGGGGTCGCCCGCGTCCGCGAAGCGCGCAGGGCGGAACACGTCGGGGTCCCCCCAGCTGCGCGGGTCGTGGTGCGTGCCGTAGATGTCGAGGAGCACCCGCCGGCCGGCGGGGAAGGGGAACCCGTTCCACTCGAAGTCGCCGCGGACCCGCGCCGCGACGAAGGGGAAGAAAGGGTAGAAGCGGCGGACCTCCTGCGCGAACCGCTCCAGGCCGGCGTCGTCCGCGTGCTCGAGCTCCTCGCGGATGCCCGCGTGCTCCTGCAGCGCGACCGCGGCGAAGGTGATCCACCACGCGACGGCCACGGTCGGGCGCAGCACGTTCAGGAGCTCCACCGCGGCCGTGTGCTCGTCCAGCGGCCTGCCGTCGAGCTCCCGGTGGGCGGCGACGAGGGCTATCGCGCTCCCCTCGGGCGCTGCAACCTGGCCCTCACGCGCCGCGGTGACCAGGCCCCCCACCCATCGCCCGGCACGCCGGCGTGCGCTCCGGGCTCGCCAGTGCCGCGGACCCGCGCCGCCCGCGCCGTCGATCATCGCGAGGAAGTCGGCCGTGCGGCTCGCGACCTCCTCCTCGAGGAGCGGCACGCCCGCCCAGCCGCACACCGCGCGACAGAGGATCTCCTCCATCTCGGGGAAGAGCACGGCTTCCCCGGCGTGTTGCCAGCTCGCCAGTCGCTCCGCCCATTCCCGGCGGGTCCGCTCCACCAGGGCGCGGACGGCCTCCTCCCCGAGGATGTCGACGAACATCGCCTTCCGACGGCGGTGCGCCTCGCCGTCGAGCCCCTGCACGCCCCCCTTGCCGAACAGGGTCCGCTGGAGCCGGGGCGGGGCCGTGCCCGCGCGCTGGAACCGCTCCGCGTCGTAGAAGAGCCGGGCGGCCGAGGCGCCCAGCATGCACGTCGTCGGCTGGAGCATCGGCCGCAGTTCGATCGTGCTCGTCGAGAACACGGTGCGGCGGCTCGGCACCGACACGGACCGCCCGCGCCTCGACGTCGTCCGCGACGCCGCGCTGGAGGTGCGCCGGCCCACGCTCTTCGGCGAGCTCATCATCCGCGTCATGTACCTGCCGATCCTGGCGCTGGAGGGCGTCGAGGGGCGGCTCTTCCGGCCGATGGCGCTGACCGCCGTGTTCGCGCTGTTCGGGTCGATGGTCGCGTCGCTCACGCTCATGCCGGTGCTGGCGAGCCTGTTCGTGCACGGAGGGCATGGCGAGAACGCGCTCGTGCGCGGGCTGCAGCGGCTCTACCGTCCCGTGCTGCGCGCGGCGTTGCGCTCCCCCGCGCTCGTGGTCGGCGTCGCGCTGCTCGCGCTTGCGAACGCAGCCTTCCTCGCGACGCGCCTCGGCTCCGAGTTCGTGCCCCGCCTCGGCGAAGGGACCGTCGTCATCAACACGATCCGCCTCGCCAGCGTGTCGCTCGACGAGTCGGTCCGCTACGGCACGCAGATCGAGCGCGTGCTGCTCGAGCGGTTCCCGGACGAGGTCGCCCGCGCGTGGACGCGCACGGGCACCGCGGAGGTCGCGACGGATCCAATGGGCGTCGAGCTGTCCGACGTGTTCGTGACGTTGAAGCCCCGCGAGACCTGGACACGCGCGGAGACCCAGGGCGAGCTCCGACGCGGCGAAGGCGTGGCGCGTGTCCGGGCTGCCCGACACGTTCCTCGTCGCGGACGGGCGCGTCGTCGCGCGGATGGGTGGCGCGCGGGACTGGACGACGCGGGCGGCGAGCGACTGCTACGGAGGGGCGAGATGAACGCGACGATGGGGATGGACCGCGCGGCCTGGCTGGCTCGGTCCGCGCTTGCTGGCGAAGCGAAGCTGACCATCGGCTACCCCGCCGTCGGGGGGGCTCGTGTCGATGGGGTCGGGGTGGCGGAGGAGTCCGTCGCCCTGTTCGGCTTCGGCGTCGACTCGTGGAGCGAGGTCGCGTCCGCCGTCGTGGTGCTCTGGCGCCTGCGCGACGAGAGCGCCGGGCGCTCGGTCGAGCGCGAACGCAAGGCGACGTTCGCCATCGGGGTGCTGTTCCTGCTGCTCGCGGTCGGGATCGTCGTCGCCTCCGCGATCCAGCTCGCCGAGGGCGGGCAGCCGGCAAGCACGGTGCCCGGCGTCATCGTCTCGGCGCTCAGCATCGGGTTCATTGTGTTCCTCTGGTCCGCCAAGAAGCGGACCGCGCTCGCGCTCGACAGCCGCACGGTGGTGGCCGACGCGGCCTGCTCGCTCGCGTGCCTCCAGCTCTCGGGGGGCTGTTCGCGGGGAGCGTGCTCGTGTGGATCGGGCCGGCGTTGTGGTGGGCGGACGGCGTGGCCGCGATCGGGATCGCGGGGGTCGCGGCGAAGGAGGGGGTCGAGTACGTGCGGGCGGCCCGGAAGAAGGAGTTCACCGGGGGGTGTTGCGGGCGTGACTGACGAGGTTGTCGCGGGATGTCATTCGCGACGGCGTTCGCGTTCGCCGCCTTGACTCCGTACTCGGGTACGGACGCTAGGTTGACCCCATGACGCGACGGACGATCGGCCAGCTCGCCCGCGAGGCGGGCGTGAACGTCGAGACCATCCGCTACTACGAGCGGATCGGGATCATCCGGCAGCCTGAGGCGCCCGCGGAGGGCTGGCGGACCTACGACGACACCACGCTGCGCGTGGTGCGGTTCGTGAAGCGGGCACAGGCGCTCGGCCTCGGGCTCGACGACGCGCGCGCGCTCCTCGACCTCCGGAACGACGGCGGCGACTGCTCGAGCGTCCGATCGATCGCGCGGGCCAAGCTCGAGGAGATCGAGGCGAAGCTCCGCGAGCTGACCGCCCTCCGGGATGCCCTCCGCTCCGTCGCCGACACGTGCCCGGGAGCCGGGCCGACCTCGGGGTGCCCCGTGCTCGACCTCGTCGAGCCACCCCCCTCCGAAGGCAATCGCGCGCTGCCCTGGAGGGCCGTCTGATGGAGCGGGTCGTCCTCCTCTACGACCGCGACTGCCCGAACGTCCGGGCCGCGCGGTCGAACCTGCTCCGTGCGTTCTCCGAGGCCGGCGTGCCCGCGCGCTGGGAGGAGATGGACCGGGCGGGGCCCGACACGCCGGCGGCGTGGCGCGGCTTCGGCTCGCCGACCGTCCTCGTGGACGGGCGGGACGTCGCCGGGCTCGCTCCCGGCGATGGCGCGAGCTGCCGCGTGTACGAGTCCGCGGGCGCGCGTTCGGGAGCCCCGTCGGTAGACGTCATCGCCGCCGCGTTGGCGGCAACCCCGCCGGCCCCCGCGCCGAGTGGCCGCCAGGGAGGCGTCCGTCAGCTCGCGGTGGCCGCGCCGGGCATCGGCGTGGCGCTCCTGCCCAAGGTCGCGTGCCCGGCCTGCTGGCCCGCCTACGCGGCCGTGCTCTCCTCGGTCGGGCTCGGGTTCCTGCTGGAGACGCGGTACCTGCTCCCGCTCACCGTCGGCTTCGTCGCCCTCGCCTCGCTCGGCTGGCGCGCGTCCCGGCGCCGCGGGTGGGGACCGTTCCTGCTCGGTACCACGGCCGCCGCGGCCCTGCTCGTGGGGAAGTTCGTCCAGGGAAGCGACGTCGCGACGTACGCGAGCGCCGCCGTGCTCGTCGCCGCGTCGATCTGGAACGCGTGGCCCCGCGGGGCCACGGAAACGTCGGGGTCCTGTCCATCGTGCGCCCCCAACCCCGACGCCAAACCCATGGGGGCTGACAGGAGAAAGTCATGGCAAAGCGCGAGGTCGAGGTGTTCAGCGCGGGCTGCCCCGCGTGTGAGGAGACCATCCAGCTCGTGAACGAGATCGCGTGCCCGTCCTGCGGCATCGAGGTGCTCGACATGCGCGACCCGGCCGTCGCCGCGCGCGCGAAGTCGCTCGGCATCCGCTCGGTGCCCGCGGTCGTGATCGACGGCCAACTCGCGAGCTGCTGCACCGGGCGGCGTGTCGATCGCGAGGAGCTCGAGGCCGCGGGGCTCGGGACGCCGGCGTAGACAGGGCGGCGAGGCTCACCCGCCTTGTGCGGAGAGCACGAGCAGCGGCCGCGTCATCCGGTCCACGGCCGCGGTCGCGGCGCCGGGGTCGCCCGCGTCGGCGGCCTGGTGCAGCGCGTCGGCCGCCGTCCGAATCTCGAGGGCCTGGAGCGCGACGGCCGCCCCTTCCGCACCGGAGACCTCCGCGACCTTGGCCGCGGCGGCCGCCGCCAGGTCGGAGATCGCGCGCGACAGCGCGTGGACGTCGCCCAGCCGTCCCTGCGAGACGGCCATGGACGCGTCCGTCTGGCGCGTGCGGAGCGCCGCGACGACCTCGGCGAAGGTGGCCGGGATCGTCGTCGGCGCCTCGCTCGACGCGGGCGACGCGTGATCGGGGCCGCCTCCGTGCGCGGATGCGTCGGTGGAGAGAGCGAAGACGAAGAGGAGGGCACTCATGGGCGGGCTCCCTTGGTGCACGGGTAGGACGAGGCGCCCTCGCCCTCCATTTGGTTGCTCGCGTGGCAAATGGTCATGCGATGTCACCTCGGCCGGCCGGTGGCCGTGACATCGCCGGCCACATTGGCGGACGACGCGCGATGCCCTATGGTCGCCGGGTGCTCCTCCTCCTCCCGCTCGTCGCCGGCACTCGCGTGCCCGTCCGTTTGCGCATGGACCTCGGCGTCGGCGGGGACGAGGAGGGGCGCCGTCGCGGCCTCGCGCTCCCGTTCCCCCGGAGGTCCCCCATGCGTCTCGTCCCCCTCCTCGTCCTCGCCGCCTGCACCGCCGGCAAGCCCGACGACGGCCCCACCGCCGGCGGAGACGACACGGGCGGGCCCGCCGCGCCCGTCGAGTCCTGCGGCTACACCGCGGCGGAGGACCTCGACCCCGGGGAGGACGTCGTCGAGGTCGACCTCCGCGCGTCCGCCCACGCCTGGGACCCCGGGACGGGCGTGCCGCTCGAGACCGGGCTCGCCTTCAACGAGCAAGTCCCCGGGCCGCTCCTGGCGGCGACCCGCGGCGACACCCTGCGTGTGAACTTCACGAACGACACCGACGCGGACCTGACGATCCACTGGCACGGCCTCCGGGCCGCGCCCGAGATGGACGGCGTCATGCAGATGATGGACCCCGTGGCGCCCGGCGAGACCTTCACCTACGAGCTCGCGCTCCAGGATAGCGGCGCCTACTGGTACCACCCGCACATGTCGGGCGACACCGTGCTCGAGAGGGGGCTGTACGGCGCCATCCTCGTGCGCGAGCCGGGCGAGGGGCGCGCCGACTTCGAGCTGCCGCTCGTGCTGGACGACGTCCTGCTCGACGCGGACGGGCAGATCGAGCCGCAGGGCACCGAGGAGGAGCGGACGATGGGGCGGCTCGGGAGCGTGCTCCTCGCGAACGGGGCGAGCGGGAGGCGGATCGAGGTCACGCAGGGCCAGACGATGCTGCTGCGGCTCGTCAACGCCTCGAACGCGCGCATCTGGGACCTGCGCCTGGAAGGCCACACCTTCACCGTCGTCGCGACGGACGGCGGGTTCCTCGCCGAGCCCTACGAGGTCGAGAACCTCGTGCTCGTCCCGGGCGAGCGGTACGTGGTGCTGGTGGAGGCGACGGGGGAGCCGGGCGCCGAGTACCGGCGGCTGAACGCCCGCGTCCCGCTGCACGAGGCGGGCGAGCACCACGGCGGCGGCAAGATGGAGACGGACCCCCTCGGCGAGGGGGAGAACCCCGTCCTCTCGTTCGTGTACGCGAAGGGCAGCGTGACGCGCACGCCGTGGGTGCAGCCCACCGCGGACGTCCCCGGCTGGGACGGCGCGACCGCGACCTTCGGGCACCAGTGGGTGCTCGAGGAGAACGCGATGGACGGCTCGGTCACCATCGACGGCGAGGCGTGGCCGGAGGTCACGCCAGCCATCGTGGCCGGGAACGTGGAGACGACCTTCGAGGTCGTCGACGAGACGATGATGCACCACCCCTTCCACCTCCACGGCAACCGCTTCCAGATCGTGGCCGTGGAAGGCGTGGCGCCGTCTGCACCCCCGGGTTGGAAGGACACGCGGGACGCGCCGCCGATGAGCACCCTCACCGTCGTGAGCGCGCTCGACATTCCCGGCGAGTGGATGGCCCACTGCCACATCCTCGAGCACGCCGAGGACGGGATGGCCGCGTTGCTGACGGTGCAGGCGTAAACGACCCGTGCACACCCACGTCCTGCTCGCGCTCCTCTTCGCCGGCCCGGCCCACGCCCACGGGCCTTCCCACGGACCCCCGCCGTCGTCTCGCCACGCGCCGGCCCCGGCGGCGCCTGCGCTCGCGCCGGAGACCAGGGCGGCCGCGGACGCGGCGCTCGCCGCCTACGAGCGCGTGCGGATCGCGCTCGGGAAGGACAGCCTCGAGGGCGTGCCGCAGGCCGCCGAGGAGATGGCCACCCACGCGCGCGCGGCGCGCGAGACCGCTCCCACGGCGCTGCACGCCACGCTCGAGGGCTTCGCGCGGGAGGCCGACGCGCTGAAGGCCGCGACCGACCTCGCCGCGGCGCGCACCGCGTTCGCCGAGGCGAGCCGGAAGGTGATCGAGCTGGGGGCGGCGTCACCGCAGCTCACCGAGGGGCGGTACGTGTACGTCTGCCCAATGCGGGAGCCGTTCGGGAAGTGGGTGCAGACGACCCTGACACTCGAGAATCCGTACATGGGGTCGAAGATGCCGGGCTGTGGAGCGCGGACGACCTGGACGCCGTGAACGCCGGGCGGCTCGCGCGCATTGCGCCCGGAGGTTGGCGAAGCGCATCGACCGCGCCGAAGTGACCGGGTGCGTCACAGCCTCGCGACCGGTCGGTGCGCAGTGTTGCGGCGTGGAGGTCCGATGCGACCGTGGCTCTGCGTCGTCGTCGTGCTGGCTTCGCTCGGCTGCCCGGGGGCCGGGCAGCAGGATCTCATCCCCGCGCCGTACACGCCGTCGGACGACGTGGCGTTCATCGACGCGATGGTGCCGCACCACGAGACGGCGGTGTGGATGGCGGATCAGGTGATCGTCCGCGGGGCGGACGCGGACGTCCGCGAGATGGCAGTGCGCATGCTGGCCGCCCAGGAGTTCGAGATCGAGGCCCTCCTGGGCCGCCGCGAGGCCCTGACGAGCGCGCCCGTGCAGCCGGTTGCCGACGATCCCCACATGCAGGACGCCATGGTGGAGCTCGGCGCCCTCGCTGGAGACGCGCTCGATCGCGCGTTCCTCGCCGAGATGATCCCGCACCACGCCACGGCCTTGGTGACTGCCCACCGCGCCCGGCCGAACCTTGCCGACGACGACGTCATCGGCATTGCGGACCTGATCGAGCGGGATCAGGCCCGGGAGATCGGTGACATGCGGGCGAAGCTGGACGCGATGCAGGGGCTGGCCTCGCCCTGACGGCTCATCTCGACCAGACGTCCTGCAAGTACCGCCCCTCGGCCTGCAGCGTGTCGAGCCGCGCGCGCGCCGCCTCGGGGGTGAGGCGTCCGACTTCCACGAAGACGTCCTCGAGGGCCTCCGCCACGGCCGGCGCCATCCGTCGCGCGTCCCCGCAAACGAGGAAGGACCCGCCGCGATCGAGCGCGTCCCAGACCTCGGCGCCGCGCTCGCGCAGGCGGTCCTGCACGTACGCACGCGGCCCGTCGGGATCGCGTGAGAAGGCCGGGTACAGTCCGGTGAGCGTGCCTGCCTCCACCAGCGCGCTCAGCTCGCCGGCGTAGAGGTAGTCGAGCCCGGGCGCGCGGCACCCGAAGAACAGGAAGGCGCGCCCGATCGCGCCGCCCTCCCGCCGCCACGCGTCCCGCTCCTGGAGGAAGGCGCGGAGCGGCGCGAGCCCCGTGCCGGCGCCCACGAGGACCACGTCCGCGAGCGGGTCCGCGGGGAGGCGGAAGCGGCTCCCGTTGTCGCGCACCACCACGCGGAGGCGCGCGCCGGCGGACTGGCGGGCGAGGAAGGCGCTGCACACGCCCTCCCGCACGCGCCCCTCGTCGTCGACGCTGGCCTGCACGGCCACGGTCAGTGTGCACGTGCGTTCGGACACCCGCGGCGACGACGAGATGGAGTAGAAGCGCGGGCGCAGGACCGGGCGCAGGGACAGGAGCATCGCGAGGTCGCACGCCACCGACGGGAAGCGCGCCAGCAGGTCGAGCACCGTGAGCCGCTTCCCCAGCACCTCGGCGGGGTAGGCATCCTCGCCAGCGAGCGCCTCCAGGTGCCTCCTCTCGGGCGGGCAGGGCGAGGCGGCGGCCAGCGCCTTGATCTCCCGGCGGCCGACCGGCCCGAGCAGGTCGACCCGGTGCGTCAGCAGGTCGCGGACGGTCACCGGCACGCCCGTCGGCAGGCTGCCCTCCTCGGCGCCCGGGCCGCCGGCGCGCGCATGGAGCACGACCACGTCGTCGGGGCGCAGGCCGATCCGGCGGGCCGCCTCCTCGACCGCGACGGGCGGGTTCTCCGGGAAGACGCCGAGGTGGTCCCCCGCGACGTAGGCGACGCCATCCGGGAGCGCGACCTCGACGTGCCGTGTGGAGCGCGGGGAGCCCGCGGCCTGCAGTTCCTCGTTGGCGACGACGTGCGTGATCCGGCTCCCGTGATGTACCGGGCAGGTGCACGGGAGCGTGGCGAGGTCGGCGGCGCCGGCGTAGTTGACGACTTCGACGGCGTACCTCGGCTCCTCGACCGCAGGGCTGCCCTCGGGCTCCCGGTCGAGCGCCGGCCACAGCGTCGCGACCCACGCCTCGAAGCTCCCGTCGAAGTCGCCGTCGGCGTCGCACTCGCCGCGCGCGGCGAGCGGCGTGGCGCCGAGCCTCTCGAGCCCTTCGTGGACCGCGCGCGGGAACTGCTGATAGGTCCCGCGCCACAGGCGATTGCCGCACCCGAGCACGGCGACGCGAACCCCCTTTAGCGAGCCGGGCGCTGCCTCGGCGAGCCACGCCGCGAAGCGCCGCGCGTTGTCGGGCGGCTGCCCGTTGTAGGTGGAACAGACCACGATCACGGTCCCCGCGAGTCGGCCCACGTACGCGTCCATCTCCGCGAGCGCGACCTCTCCGCCACCGGCCCGCGCGCGCCGGGCGATCTCCTCCGCGAGCCCCTGGGCGGCCCCCATGCTGGTCCCGTAGAGCACGAGCAGGCCACCTCCCGCGGAGGGAGCCGGCGGCGCCGACTCCGCCTCGCGGTCCGCCACTGCGCGCAGCCCGGGCGCCTCCGAGCGCCGCGTGAACCGCAGCAGCAGGTCGCGCGGCTTGACCGTCAGCGTCGGGACGTGTGCGAGCGTGTACGCGGGGTCGGCCAGACGCGGCAGGTACCGCTGGTAGATGCGCGCGAGGATCAGCCGCGCCTCCAGCAGCGCGAACTGGAAGCCGATGCAGCTCCGCATGCCGAGCCCGAACGGGTGGTAGGCGTTCGGGTGCCGGGCCTCCACGGCGGCGGGCAGGAAACGGTCGGGCTCGAAGCGGTCGGCATCCTCGCCCCAGTGCGCCGCGTTGGAATGCAGGCCGCGCAGCAGCACGATGACCTTCTCGCCGCGCGCGATCGGCCACTTCCCGGCGATGACGGTGTCGCGAACGGCCACGCGGCTGAACGCCGGCGCGGTCGGGTTCAGGCGGAGCGCCTCCTTCATCACCCGCAGCGTGTAGTCGAGGCGCTCCACGTCGCGGACCGTCGGGACGCGCGAGAAGTCCCGGCCGAGCACGTCGTCCACCTCCGCGACGAGGCGAGCCTCGGCCTCGGGGTGCGTCGCCAGGTAGTACAGGGCGTAGGAGAGCGCGCCCGCCGTGGTCTCGTGCCCGGCGATGAGGAAGGTGAGGAGCTGGTGGCGGATGTTCTCGTCCGGCAGCGTCTTCCCGGTGGCGCGGTCGCGGGAGGCGAGCATCGCCTGCAACAGGTCGTTCGGGACGGGCTCCCCGCGCTCCATCGCGTCGCGGCGGGTCGCGATGATGCCGTCCACCGTCTCGCGCATGACCGCGTCGGCGCGCTCGCGCTTCCAGCGGGCGAGCGGCTTGAAGCTCCGCGGCAGGATGGCCGTGCTCACCGACATCGCGTCGGTGAGGACTTCGATCATCGCCTGGAGGAAGGGGACGGGCTCGTCCGCCGTGACGGCGCCGAAGCGCGTCCCGAACGCGGTGCTGGCGATGGTCTCGAAGGTCGCCCGCGTCATCAGATCGGTGGCGGGGACGGGCGCGTCGGGGCCCTTCGCATCGAGGACCGCGACGACGTCCTCGGTGACGTCGAGCATGGCGGGGAAGTAGCCCCGTAGCGACTGCGCCCCGAGCGCCGGCAGCAGCACGCGGTGCGCGACGTGCCAGACCTCGTCGGTGTCGTCGGCGGTGAAGAGCCCCTGACCGACGGTGTGGGCGCGGAGGTCCGCCAGCGGGTTGCGGTGTCCGGCGACGAGCTTGGGGAAGTCCTCGGGGCGCGCGACCAGCTCCCGCACGATGTCCGGGTCGGAGCAGATGTACAGCGTCGTGCCGGGGAGGCGCAGGCGGTAGTAGGGGCCGTGGGTGCGCGCGAGCGCCTCGGCCTGTGCGAGCAGGTCCTCGCCGCCGCTCACCTGTGGGAGGTTGCCGACGAGCGGGTAGGGCGAAGGGCCTGGGATCGCGGGCCGGGCCGGGGGCTCGCCGTCGATCCGGAGGCGCAGCCCGTCGGGGAGCGCGTCCGAGAGGGCGACGACGTCGCCGTCGGTGTCGCGGAGCACGACCGGCGCGTCGTCCGGGAGCCCGAAGACGGCCCGCACCGCGCGCTCGATCGGCCCGGGGCCGCCGCCCGGGTACCAGGCGACGCGCTCGACGTGGTCGCCGTGGGAGACGTGCAGGGTCCTCTTCGCGTCGGCCATCTGGATGCCCCGGAAGGCGGTGAGGGTACTGCCGCGTGCCCGCAGCCCTCCAGTGTGGCGGGGAGGGTCACAGTTGGGTGGGGGTGGCGCTGTTCAATGGCCGGGCATGCCACCGCCGACGAGGTGCAGGAGGACGCGCAGCAGGACCAGGCCGGCGACCCCGAGCAGCACATACAGCCCCCATGGCGTGCGGGCTCCCCCGACGACGTCGTCCGTGCGGCTCCACCGGATCCTGCCCCAGGGCTTGTAGACCGACAGCGCCGTTGCCGTCAGCAGCACGATCAGCCCGCCCGCCGCGTGGACCACGAGCTGGTGGCGCAGCATCTCGAAGTCAGCGAGCGACGTCGTAGCGTCCCCGGCGATCTCCGACATGCGGCTCACGGCCCGCATGTGGCCGAGCAGGACGAGGGTGCCCACTGCGGTCAGCACGAGCTTCACCAGGACCCAGTAGTGGCGGAACACCCCCCACTCGGTGCCGAGCGCCTGCGCGAGTCCGGTGAGCAGCGCGGCGAAGCTGAACGGGACGAGGACGAACATGGCGATCCGCTCCATCGACACGTAGGCGGCCCGTGCGAGTAGGGCGTCCTCGCTCGCGACGCCGGTCACGGCGAGCGCGAGGTAGGCGAGGACCGCGCCCAGCCAGCCGACCGAGGCGGCGACGTGCGCGGTGAGGACGAGCTTGCGGAGGCGGGGGGGCATGCGGGGGAGGCTCTCGCCCTCACATTTCCGGCGTGTTTCCGCAACGTGGCGGAACGCAAAGGCGGTCGGTTAGACGCCCGCGCTTCGGAGGCTCGTTTGCTGCTCCTTCCCCTCTTCGCCTGTCAGCCCGACCCGCCGGCGCCGACCCCGGCAGCGGACGCGCCCCCCGAGCTCCGCGAGGTCTGGGGCGTCCCCGCCGCCGAGGACGTGGACCCCGACCCCACCGTCGTCGAGGTGCACCTCGAGGCCGACGAGGCCGAGGTCGACTGGGTCGAAGGCGACCCCACGACCGTGTGGGCCTACAACGGGCAGGTGCCCGGCCCGCTGATCCACGCCCGCGTCGGCGACACGCTGCGTGTCGTGTTCACGAACGCGCTCGACGACGAGACGACCATCCACTGGCACGGGCTGCGCATCTCCGACGCGATGGACGGCGTGCCCGCGATCATGGACCCCGTTGGCCCCGGCGAGAGCTTCACCTACGAGTTCACGCTCCCGGACGCGGGCACCTACTGGTATCACCCGCACATGATGGCGAACGAGCAGATCGAGCGCGGGCTCCAGGGCGCCATCGTGGTCGACGAGGCCGAGCCTCCCGAGGTGGACGCCGACCGCTTCTTCGTGCTCGACGACGTGCTGCTCGGCGACGACGCGCGCATCGACGGGGGGTTCCAGAACCTCCCGGGCATGGACGGGATGATGGGGCGGTACGGCGACACGCTGCTGGCGAACGGCTCGACCGCCGTGCTGGCGGACTCGGTGCGTCCGGGCAGCGTCGAGCGGTGGCGCGTGCTCGCGACGTCCAACGCGCGCACGTTGTACGTCGACGTGGAGGGCGCCGCCTGGCGCATCGTGGGGACCGACGGCGGGCTGCTCGCCGAGCCTTACGAGCGGAGCCCCGTGCCGCTTCCGCCCGGCCAGCGGTACGACCTCGAGGTCATCCCCGAGGAGGGCGCGGAGACCGTCACGCTCGAGGTGCTCGTGCCCGCGTCCACCGGGCGCTTCGACCGGTTCCCGGTCTTCGAGGCCGCCGTCGAGGGCGAGCCCCGCGAGGCGCGCGCGGTCTCGTGGACCCCCGTCGAGGCGCCCGAGGTGCGGCAGGCCGAGCAGCGGGTCGAGATCGACCTCGACGCGGACACGTCGAGCGGCGCCTACGAGTGGACCATCAACGGGATCGTCTACGGGGAGGACGCCGTGATGCCGGTTGACGGCAAGGTGCCGACGCAGATCCACATCACCGAGAGCTCCGGCCTCGACCACCCCTTCCATCTCCACGGCCAGTTCTTTCAGATCGTCGAGCGCGTGGGCGGGACGACGTCGGAGCCCGGGCTCAAGGACGTCGTGCTCGTGCCCGGGAGCGGCGAGGTCACGCTCTACACCGAGTTCGAGAACCCGGGCCGCTGGATGGCGCACTGCCACATCCTCGAGCACGCGGAGCTCGGGATGATGACGGAGATGGTGGTGGGCGAGTGATCGTCGGGAGCTACGAGGTGCAGCGTGTCGAGGACGACCTGCCCGACAGCGACGTGCCCTGCTCGATCGTCCTTCGGCATCCCGAAACCGACGGATGTACGCCGTCGCGTTCGACCTTGTCGTGAAGGACAAGGTCGCCCACCATCCCAAGCACGACCCCGCGGCGGCCTGCCGCGAGATCGGCCAGGTGCTCGACCGGCACGGGTTCGAGTGGTCGGACTTCACGGCGATCGTCAAAGCGGGGCCGTAGGCATAGCGGTAGCGCGCGTGGGAGTGTGACCCCCACGGTTCCGCGACACCGACGCCGAGGCGTGCGCGCCCCAGTTGGTCGCCGCCCGCCCCGGTTCCGGGGTTCGCACGCTCGCGGACGAGCGGCACACGGATTGCTGCACGTAGCCACGTGCTCTTGCTCCTCGCCTGCGGCGACCCTCCCCAACCCGCGCTCGGCGGCCCGATGGACCGCATGCCCGACGCGGAGGTCACGGCCGGCGAATGGACCGCGACGGTCGACGCTGGCCGCCTCACGTTGCGCGGCCCCGACGGCGACCGCGAGCTCGGCGCGGACGTGCTCCCCCATGTCGCCTTCGCGCCCGACCACGGCGCGATGGTCTACGCCCGCCACGCCGACGACAGCCCGATCGCCGACCTCTGGATGGTCGCGTTGCCCCCGGACGACGCGGGCCCCCGGCGCCTCACCGACGACCCGAGCTACGAGGACCGCCCCGTCTTCTCGCCCGACGGCACGCGGGTGGCCTTCTTTTCCGGCCGCACGGGCTACCCCTCGTTGTTCGTGATGGACCTCTCCACCGGCGAGACGCGTCAGCTCACGAATGTCGGCCTGGAGAAGCGGAAGAAGCGGCCGGGCCATGCCCCCGAGGGGTTCGTCCCCGCCCCCGAGCGCGGGTCCCCGACCTGGACCGACGCGATCCGGTGGACGGCCGAGGGCGTGCCCGTCGAGGTGCGCCCGTGATCGCCGCGCTCGCCCTGCTCGCCGAGGCGCGCGAGTACTCGATGCCAACGTCGGACGCCGACTACGGGAACTTCTACGTGACGGCCTACCGCGACGAGGGCGGCCGCGACTGGGCCTGCGGCGGGATCTACTACTCGGGGCACCGCGGCACCGACATCGGCGTGGGCGGCTTCTCCGGCATGTACGCGGGGCGCGACCTCACGGCGGCCGCGGACGGCACGGTCGTGCAGACGAACGACGGCGAGTTCGACGAGTGCACGTCGGGCACCTGCTCGGGCGGCGGCGGCTGGGGGAACTACGTCGCGATCCAGCACTCGGACGGCGTCATCACCTACTACGCCCACATGAAGAAGTGGTCGCTGACGGTCTCCGTGGGCGACCGCGTGAGCTGCGGCGACAAGATCGGCGAGGTCGGCTCCTCCGGCCAGTCGACGGGCCCGCACCTCCACTTCGAGCCGCGCTCAGGCGGCGTCGGCTTCGAGCCCTTCGCCGGCTCCTGCGGCGCGTCCACGTCGAGCTGGGCCGACCAGGGCTCGCACGGAGGGCTCCCCGGCCTCGTCTGCTCGAGCAGCGACGACGACGGCGACGGCTTCACGAGCGGCGAGGACTGCGACGACGACGACGCCTCGGTGAACCCCGACGCCGACGAGTACTGCAACGGCTACGACGACGACTGCGACGGCGACACCGACGAGTCTTCCGCGGTGGACGCCCGCACCTGGTACCGCGACACCGACGGGGACGGCTTCGGCGACCCCGACGCCGACCGTCGCGCCTGCGACCGCCCCTCCGGGTACGTCTCGGACGACCAGGACTGCGACGACACCGACGCGCGCGTGAACCCCGACGCCTTCGAGCTCTGCGACGCGATCGACAACGACTGCGACGAGCAGCTCGACGAGGGCTACGACGAAGACGAGGACGGCTACCGCACCTGCGACGGCGACTGCGCCGACGACGACGCCACGCGGCACCCCTACACGCCCGAGACCGTCGACGACGTCGACAACGACTGCGACTGGCGCGTGGACGAGGGGAGCGCGGTATACGACGACGACGGCGACGGCTGGACGGAGGACGGGGGCGACTGCGACGACGCCGACGCCTTCGCCTTCCCGAGCGCCCCCGAGGGCGCCGACGGGATCGACGACGACTGCGACGGCGTCGTGGACGAGGGCACGGTCGCCTTCGACGACGACGGCGACGGGTGGACCGAGCTGGCGGGCGACTGCGACGACGGCGACCCCGCCATCGTCCCGGGGGCGGACGAGGTCGCCGACGACCGGGACGGCGACTGTGAGGGGCGCGCCGACGAGGGTACGGCCGCCAACGACGACGACGGGGACGGCGCCGCGGAGGACGCCGGCGACTGCGACGACACGGACCGCCTCGCCTTCCCGGGCGCGCCGGAGGTCGCTGACGGGGCCGACAACGACTGCAACGGCGTGGTGGACGACCGCACGGAGGCCTTCGACGACGACGGGGACGGCTGGACCGAGCGCGCGGGCGACTGCGACGACGCGTCGGCGTCCGTCCACCCGGGGGCGGACGAGGTCCCGGACGGCCGCGACGACGACTGCGACCACCTCGTCGACGACGACACCACGCTGTGGGACGACGACCACGACGGCTGGACCGAGGCGGACGGCGACTGCGACGACCGGAGCCCCGCGACCTTCCCGGACGCGGACGAGCGCGTGGACGCGGCCGACAACGACTGCAATGCGCTCGTCGACGACGCGACCGAGGTGTTCGACGACGACGGCGACGGCGTGACCGAGGCCGCCGGGGACTGCGACGACGCGCGCGCGGACATCGCGCCGGGCCTCGCGGAGATCGTGGACGACCGGGACAACGACTGCGACCGCCTCGCCGACGACGAGACCGAGGTGTTCGACGACGACGGGGACGGCTGGACCGAGGCGCAGGGCGACTGCCACGACGGCAACGCGCACGTCCGGCCGGGCGCGTTCGAGCGCGTCGACGGCGCGGACGGCGACTGCGACGGCGTGTCGGAGCGAGCGGAGGGGTGGACCGGGGGGTGCGCGACGACGTCCGGCGCGTCGCCCCTCGCGATGGCGCTCGCGGCGTTGCTCGTCGCGGGCCTGTCCCGGAGCGGAGGGATGCGCACCTTCAGGGCATGACGGTCCCTCCTGGCTCCGCGCCGCCGGGCATGCGGGAGACCGCCTTGCCTGGCCGCGTTCTCGGGTCGCTGGTGGCGCGCTTGTTCACCTTCGCCGCGCGGCTCCGGCATGCCCGCCCGCTCCACCCCGAGGGCGTGTGCTTCCGCGGCGTCGCCGCCGCCGGGGGCGACGCGG
>JBMOQZ010000259.1:42813-102679 GCA_049322475.1 Myxococcota bacterium
CTCTCGGCCGGGCTGTGGCGTGGATGGCGCGCGTTCCCCGACGCGCTCGGCGTCGCGGTCCGCTTCGGCACCTCCGCGGGGGCGCGCGCGCCCGGCGAGCTCGACCTCCTGTTCGGGACCTTCCGCTACTTGTGGCACCTCCCCCTGGCGCCGTTCACGACGGACACGCGCGACTTCTTCGCGAACACCTACTGGGCGGTCCTGCCCTTCGACGTCGACGGGCTGGGCCGATGTCGTCTGCGGCTGCGGCCGGTGGCGAAGCGGCGCAACGGCGAGGACCGGCTCGATCGGCTGCGGCGCGCGGTCGCGGCAGGGGAGGCGGAGTTCGTGCTGGAGGCGCGGACGGGGAGCGCCTGGCAGCCCCTCGCGCGCATCCTTCTCCTCGAGGAGCTGCCCGCCGACCCGATCGGGCTCCGCTTCGAGCCGTACGCGACAGGGCGCGGGGTGCGGCCGCTGGGCTTCCTCACCGAGTTGAGGCGGGTGGTGTACGTGCGGGTGCAGGCCGCCCGGACGGTGGGGAAATACATTAGGTAGATGCAGGCGAACGAAGACATCCCGTCCATGCCGCCCCGCTGGCTCCTGCGGGTCGGGTTCGCGCTGCGGCGCGCCCTGCGGGACCTCCACGACCGGCTGGTCCCGGCGCCGGTCGCGCTGCTCGAGCGGTCGATGGGCGTCGGGCGGACCGCGTTGCTGGGCTCCGTCGCCCGGCTCGGCGTCGCCGATCGCCTCGAGGCGGGCCCCGCGACGGCTGAGACGCTGGCGAGGGCCGCGGGCGTCGACGCCGACGCGCTGGAGCGCGTGCTGCGGGCGCTGGTCGCGGACGGCGTGTTCGCTCGGGACCGCGAGGGCCGCTACCGCAACAACCGGCTCTCCCGGGGCCTCCTCGTCACGACCCCCGGCGGCGGGCCCTGGATGTGCGCGTTCTCGGGCGCCGCGTGCAACCTGCACGCGTGGGCGGCCCTGGACCACACGGTCGCGACGGGCCGCAGCGCGTTCGAGCACGTGCACGGGCGGTCCGTCTGGGCGTGGTGCGACGACCACCCGGAGGATGGCGAGACCTTCGCGGTCGGGATGCAGCGCATGACCGCGCTGTCGGTCGGCGCCATCGCGGACGGGGGAGACTTCGGCCGCTTCGGCACCGTCTGCGACGTGGCCGGAGGCCAGGGGCTCCTGCTCGCGGCCATCCTGCGGCGCCACCCGGCGGTGCTGGGCGTGCTGACGGACCGGCACGCCGTGCTCGCGGGCGCCGGGCCCCTGCTCGATCGCCACGGGGTCTCCGACCGGTGCGCGCTCGTGCCGGTCGACATGTTCGTGTTGCTCCCGGACGCGGCGGACGCCTACGTGCTCAAGGACATCCTCCACGACTGGGACGACGCCGCCGCGGGGCGCATCCTCGCGACGGTCCGGCGGGCCTGCCCCGACGGCGGGCGCGTCGTCGTGGTGGAGATGCTCGCCGAGCCCGACGCGCCCGACCCGATCGTGACCTTCACCGACGTGCTCATGATGACCTGCGCGTCGGACGGCCGGCAGCGCACCCTCGGCGAGCTCGACGCGCTGCTCGCCGGGGCCGGCTTCGAACGCGCGCGCCTCGCGCCGCTGAACGGGATCTACACGCTCGTGGAGGCGGTCGCACGGTAGGGCGCTTAGTTTTCAGGCTTGGAACGTACCAAATCGAGTCTACCGGCCCGCCTCGCCACGAACGAGAACCCGCTCGGCTGCAGCCCGCGCGTCGGGCCCGCCATCGCGCGCGCGTGCGCCGCGCCGCACCGCTACCCGGACCCGGACGCCGGCGAGCTTCGGGCCCACCTGGCCGCGCGCCACCGCGTGGGAGAGGACGAGGTCCTCGTCGGCGCCGGCGCCACGCACCTCATCGGCCTCACCGTCCGCGCGCTCGCGGCAGCCGGCGAGGAGGTCCTCACCCCGCGCCACGCGTACGCGTACTTCGGGGAGGCGGCCCGGCGCGCGGGGCGCGTCCACGTGGAGGCGCCGGTGGGACCGCGCCTGGAGCTCGACGTGGACGCGCTCGCGGCCAGGTGCGGTCCGGCCACGCGGGTCGTGTTCGTCGCCAACCCGGGCAACCCGACGGGCGCCCGCGCGTCCCGGGACGAGCTGGCGCGGCTCCTGAGCGGGGTCCCGGCGCACGTCGCCGTCGTGCTCGACGAAGCGTACGCGGAGTACGACGCCGAGCCCGCGACCGGCCTCGCGCTGCGCGGCCTCCGCGAGCGGCTGATAGTGCTCCGGACCTTCTCGAAGGCCTACGGGCTCGCGGCGCTGCGCGTGGGCTACGCGGTCGGCGGCGCGCCGGAGGTCGCGGCGATGGCGGCCCTGCGCGAGCCGTTCTGCGTCACGCGCGTCGCCGAGGCCGCGGCGATCGCCGCCCTCTCGGATGACGCCCACCTGGAGGCAACGCGCGCGTACGTCCACGCGGAGCGGCCCCGCCTCGCGGCAGCGCTGTCGGACCTCGGACTCGACGTGGCGCCGAGCGCGGCGAGCTTCCTGCTCGTCGGGACCGGCCGGCCCGCGCGGGACGTGGCCGCCGCGCTGCTCGACGCGGGCGTCGTCGTGCGCGCGCTCGACGCGTACGGCCTCCCCGGGCACCTCCGCGTGAGCGTCGGCCGCGCGGAGGACCACGACCGCCTCCTCGCCGCCCTCGCCGCGCTCCTGGGCGCGGTCCCGAGGTGCGCGTGATCGACGGGCTCCCCGGCGTCCGCCGCATCGAGACCTGCCCGCCGGAGGAGATGGATCTCCTCTGCGCGGAGCTCACGCACGCGGTCTACCCCCACGACGAGGTCTACGGCCGGTACTGCACGCTCGAGGAGTGGATCGACTGCCCGCCCGAGGAGGTCTGGCGGTACCTCGCCGACGTGCGCTGCCTCGGCGAGTGGACCTACAGCCTCCGGGACCTCTCGGAGCCCGACGACGAGGGGACCGTCGTCGCCACCGACCGCGTCGGCGGCGACACCCGGATCTGGTGCCGCGCCGAGTCCAACCGTGCCGCGGGGACGGTCGACTACCACTGCGCGTGGGACCAGGGCCGGGCCCTCTGGATGGTCTACCTGATGCGCGTCGTGCCCGCGGAGCGGGTCCTCGCGCGCCCCGGCGCGGTCGTGCTCTGGACGAACTGCCGCCACCCCTTCTACGACCGGAACCCGTTCCCCGAGGCGGCGCCACCCGCGCGGAAGGTGTGGGTGGGGGATCTCTGGCCGTACTTCCCGGCGGGCCACCACGTCGAGCTGCAGAACCTCAAGCACATCCTCGAGCACCGCCATCGGGAGGGCATGCCCATGCGGCCGTGGGAGGCGCGGTGATCAGCCTCGTGGGCGCGGCGTCGTACGTGCCCGAGGAGGTCGTCCCCGACGCGTTCTTCGGCGAGGCGGGCGCGCCGCCGTCCCGGATGTTCCGTGGCGCGGTCGAGCGGCGCCACGCTGGCCCGCACGAGACCGCCGCGGCGATGATCGAGGCCGCCGCCCGCCGGCTCGCCGGGCGCCTCGACCTCGACCTGCCGCGCGACGTGGACGCGGTGCTCACGAACGTCACGGTTCCGGACAACCCCTGCACCGGCTGCGGCGCCGAGGTCGCCCACGCGCTGGGCCTCTCCCCGCGCTGGGTGCTCGACCTCCACAACGGCGGCTGCGTCTCGTTCGTGGTGATGCTCGACGTCGCGCGGGCGCTCATCGAGGCGGGGACCGCGCGCTCGGCGCTGCTGTGCACGGTCGGGAACGCCGCCGGGCGGATCTACGCGCACCCCGCGAACCGACGGCGGCCCGAGGCGAGGGTCCCCGGCGACGGGGCCGGCGTGGGCTACGTCGTCGCGGGCGACGCCTCGCCGGTCCTGGCGGTCGTGCGTCGCGACCACGTGCGACACGCGGCCGACATGCGCATCGTCCGCGACGATGGTGTCCCGTGGTGGGCCCCGAGCCCCGAGCCCGGCCGCATGGAGTTCACGCCCGAGAAGGTGCTCGCCGTGCTGACCCGCGGGAACCGGATCGTGCCCGAGGTGCTCCTCGCGGCGTGCCGGGAGGCCGGGGTGCGGCCGCGCGAGGTCGGCTGCCTCGTCACGAACCAGCCGAACCCGCTCTTCCTCCGCAACTGGCGGGAGGCGATGGAGCTGCCCGAGGCGGCGCACGTCCACACGTTCCCGGAGCTGGGGAACCTCTTCGGGGCGGCCATCCCCGTCGGCATCGAGCGCGCCGAGGCGATCGGACGGCTCCGGCCCGGCACGCTGCTCGCGCTCGGGGGCTTCGCGCACGCGGGCGACGTTGCAGCCGCGGCGATCGTGCGCTGGGGGCCGGCGTGACGGTGGCCGACGCGCTCGCGACGGCGCTGCGCGACTGGGGCGTGCGCTTCGTCTTCGGCGTGAGCGGCGCGAACATCGAGCCGTTCCACGACGCCGTGCTGCGCGTCGGGGCGGGCGGCGCGCTCGACGCGGTGCTGGCTCGCGGCGAGGCCGGCGCGGGCTTCATGGCGGACGGGCGCGCGCGGGTGCACCGCACGCTCGGCGTCGTGTGCGCGACGTCCGGGGGCGGGATGACCAACCTCGTCCCCGCGGTCGCCGAGTCCTACGCGGAGTCCGTCCCCGTGCTCGCGATCGTGGGGCAGCCGCCCACGACGCTGGAGGGCCGCGGGGCGTTCCAGGACTCCTCCGGGACCGGCCGCACGGTGGACGCGCGCGCGATGTGGGCGGCGCTGACGAAGGCGACGCTCCGCGTGGAGCGGGGCCGCGACCTGTGGGCCGCGCTGATCCGGGCCGTGACCGCGGCGCTGTCGGGGAGGCCGGGCCCGGCCGTGCTGCTCGTCCCGCGCGACGTCTGGTTCGAGGCGGCCGGCCCCGCGCCGCGGGGGCTGCCGGCGACGCTGGACGAGCTGGCGATCCCTGTCGAGCCGAACCCCGGCGCGGTCGACGCGCTCTTCGCTGCGCTGACGCAGGCGCGCGCGCCGGTGGCCATCCTGGGACCGGGCGTCGAGCGATCCGGGGCGCGGGAGGCCGTGCGCGCGTTCCTCGAGGACGCCGGCATCCCCGCCGCCACCACGATGTCGAGCCCGGCCGCCTTCCCCGACGACCCTTCGCGCTGGCTGGGCATGGTCGGCGCCGCCGGCCACCCCTCGGCGCACGCCTGGATCGGCGCGCACGCCGATGTCGTCGTCGCCCTCGGCACCGGGCTCGGCGCGCTCACCCGCGGGCCGATCGAGGCGGCGCTCGCGCGCGCGGACGTGCACGTCGTCGACCTCGAGCCCGAGCGCGTCCGGGCCTTCCTCCCGCACGCGCGCTGCGTCTCCGGCGACGTGGGGCGCGTCGTCGCGCGCCTCCGCACGCGGCTCGCGGAAGAGCCCTTCCACGCGGACCCCCCGGAGGTGCAGCCCCCGACGCTTCACGCCCCGGAGCCCGCCGGCCTCCCGCGCCGCTTCCCACGGGGCGGCCTGACTGCAAGCCGGGCGGTCGCTGTCCTGCAGGAGTTCCTCCCGTGCGCGGGGCACCTGCTCTTCGACGCGGGCGACTGCGCGGCCACCGCGCTGCACGGCCTCAGGGTGCCCGACGGCGTCACCGCCACCATCGCGCTCGGGATGGGGGGCATGGGGTACGCCGTCGCCGCCGCGGTCGGCGCGCAGCTCGGCAGCCCCGAGGGCGCGCGCACGGTCGTGGTCTGCGGCGACGGGGCCTTCCTGATGACCGGCTTCGAGGTCCACACCGCCGTGGCGCTCGGGCTCCCCATCGCCTTCGTGGTGTTCGACAACCGGATGCACGGCATGTGCGCGGTGCGCCAGCGGCTCTTCTTCGATGGCCGCGTCGTGGCGGCGGAGTACCCGGCGGTGGACTTCGCGACGGTGGCGCGCGGGCTCGGGCCGCCGGATCGCGTCGCGACGGCGCTCGTCGAGGACGAGGCCGGCCTCGCGGAGGCCCTGCGCGGCTGGTGGCGAGGGCCTCCCATCCCGATCGTGATCGACGTGCGCATCGCCGAGGAGGAGGTGCCGCCCTTCACACCGTTCCGGGCGGCGCGGTGAGCGCCGCGCCCCGCTCCGCGCTGGTGGCCGCGGGCGCGCTCGCGTTCGACCCCGAGCGGTTCCTCGCGGCGGAGGCCGCCCGCCAGGGGGACCCGTTCGTCCTACGCCTGCCGGGCGCCTCGGCCACGTGGGTCACGGGGGTCCCCGAAGGAGCGCGTGCCATCCTGGGCGCGCCGCGCGATGCGTTCACCTGCGTCTCGCCGAACCCGATCGAGCCGCTGCTCGGCCCGGCGTCGCTCATCCTCGTCGCCGGCGACCGCCACGCGCGCGGACGCCGCCTGCTCGTCCCCGCGTTCGCAGGCGCGCGGGTCCGGGAGGCCTCCGGCGTGGTGCACGCCGCGGCGCTCCGGGAGCGGGCGCGGCTGTGGCGGGGCGCGGTGGTGGACCTCGTCGCGCTCGCCCAGGCGCTGACCCTGGACGTGATCCTGGAGGTGGTCCTCGGCGCGACGGGCGCGCGCGCGGAGGCGCTCCGCGACGACGCGCTCGCCTGGCTCGCCCGCTTCACGCCGCCGCTCCTGCTCGCGCCGTTCCTTCGCCGTCCGTTCGGCGGGCTGGGGCCCTGGGCGCGGTTCCGGCGGCGGTGGCGGGCCTTCGACGCCCGCCTCGACGCGGAGATCGACCGCCACGCCCCCGACGCGCCCGACGTCCTCGGGCTCCTGCTCGCCGTCCGCGACGAGGGTGGCGCCCCGCTCCCCCGCGACGAGGTCAAGGACCAGGTCCGGACGCTGCTCGTCGCCGGCCACGAGACCGCGGCGATCGGCATCGCGCGCGCCGTGCACGCGGCCGTCTCGCGACCAGAGGTCGGGGCGCGCGTCCGGGCGGAGCTCGCGGCCGGACCTGATGCCCTGCTGGACCTGCCGTACCTGGGCGCGCTGTGCGACGAGGCGCTGCGGCGGCACCCCGTCGTGCCGGTCGTGCTCCGCCGCGTGTCCGGGGCGTTCGCGCTGCTCGGGCGGGAGGTCCCCGCGGGGGACAACGTCGCCGTCGCGCTCCCGCTCCTCCACGCGCACGCGGCCACCTGGGGGGACCCCGAGGCGTTCCGGCCCGAGCGGTTCCTCGAGCGCGCCTTCGCCCCGCACGAGTACGCGCCCTTCGGCGGCGCGCACCGGCGCTGCATCGGCGCCGAGTTCGCGCGGATGGAGATGCGCGTCGCCGTGGGGACGCTGCTCGCGCGCACGCGCCTGGTGCCCGTCGGCGAGCCCGAGCCCCGCACGGTGCCGCGGAACATCGTGCACGCGCCAGCGGGCGGGCTGCGGGTACGGGTGGAGTCGTGAAGGCGAAGCGCGTGACCGCCCGGGGTGTGCTGCTCGGCGTCGCAGGCACGCTCGCGGTGGGCGGGCTCGCGGGGGCGGTGGTGATCGTCACGGGGGCGTACGACGTTTCCGCCACGCGGTCCCATCCCGAGCTCGCCGGCCGCGTGCTGCACTACGCGATGACCCGCTCGGTGCGCTTCCGCGCGACGGACATCGTCGTCCCTCCGCTCGACGACCCCGCGCGGATCGAGGACGGGCGCCCCTCTACCGCACGATGTGCGAGACCTGCCACGGCGCGCCCGGGGTGGATCCCTCGCAGATCGGGCAGGGGCTCGCGCCGGAGCCGCCCGACCTCGTCGAGGTCGCGCCGGAGTGGTCGGACGCGGAGCTCTACTGAATCGTCCGCTACGGCATCGAGGACACAGGACATGCCGGAGTTCGGCTCCACGCACGGCGAGCCTGAGCTGTGGGCGCTCGTCGCGCTGTTGCGGCGGCTGCCCGAGACGACCGCGGAGGAGTACGGGCGGCTGTCGCGCGAGCCGTGACTCAGGCGCCGGTGTCCGGGCAGTCGTCCGACGGCGCGGCGGTGACGTCCTCTGGAGCCTGCCCCACGTGGGCCTCGTAGAACGCGTCGATCTCGTCGAAGGAGAAGCAGCCGAGCAGGAGCCGGTGCTCCCAGGACACGACCGCGAAGCTCCACGACATCGACGGGTACGGCGTCATGAGCGCGCGGCCCTCCGGGCGGCTCGCGACGTAGGACTCGAGCACCCGGAGGTCCTCCTCGCAGCCCTCGCAGCTCCAGAGGAACACCGCCCCGCCGTGCTCGAGGTTGTGCACCCAGGCCTCGGCCGGGACGGGCTCGGTGTGCACGCCCCAGGGTGCCCAGCAGTCGTCGTGCAGACCGGACGACGGCGGGTCGGTCGGGTAGTCGACATCCTCTTCGGTGTGCGCGCTCGTCTCCGCGGGGGTGTCGTCCGCGAAGCAGACGCCTTCGCACGCGTCGCACTGGCGCGAGGCGGTGTCCTCGCCGGCGACGGGCGCGCCCGTGTCGGCCGTCTCCTTCGAAGATGGCTCGGCGCAGGCGAGCGCGAGGAGCAGCGTCACGGTCGGGCCGGATCGACGCGGCGGGCCCACGCCCACCACAGGAGGCCGATGACGAGCCAGGCGGAGACGAGCACGAGGGCCGAGGGGTCGTTTGCGTGCACGTGGGCCATCGCGTCGGGGTGGGCCCAGGCGCTGGGGATGAGCAGGGACATGGGAAGGGACGTACTCCGTCCGGGAGCCGGCGGGAAGGCGGGTACGCGGAGGCTATGCGCCACCTTCGCGCCCTATCTCCCACGTCGCCACGGTCCCGCCACCCTCCCGGTCCCTGTGCGCCAGCTCGCCCCCCTGGGCGCGGACGATGCGCTGGCACACCGCGAGCCCGAGGCCGGTCCCACCCGCGCGTCCCGTGGCGAAGGGCTCGTACAGCCGCACCCGCACGCGCTCCGGGAGGCCGGGACCCCGGTCGAGCACGCGCACAGCGTGGTCGGGGATCACCTCCACCTCGACGACGCCACCGTCGGGCGAGGCCTCCACGGCATTGCGGACGAGATTGTCGAGCACCTGGCGTGCGGCCGACGGGGAAACGAGAACGTGCATCTCGCCCGGCCCCCGCACCTCGATGCGCACGTCGCGCCCGTCGGCGAAGACGGCCTGGCGGTCCGCCGCCTCCCGCGCCGCGCGGACGAGGTCGATCCGCTCGGGGGGCTCGCCGCCGGGACGCGCGAACCCGAGCATGCCCTGCACGATGCGGCGCGCGTGCTCCGCTTCCTCACGGACGGAGGCGAGCCCGGGCGCGCGCACCGCCGGGTCGCCGAGGATCACCGTGAGGGGATTGAGCAGCTCGTGGGCGACCGCGGCGCCCATCTCGCCGAGCGCAGCGAGCCGCTCGCTCCGAACCCTCCGCTCCTCCGCGTGCCGCACGCTCTCGACCATGGCGTTGAACGCCCGCGCGACGTCGGCGAGCTCCTCGTCGCCGGTCACCGGCGCGCGCACGGAGGACTCGCCCCGCCCCACGGCGTGCGCCGCCGCCCGGATGGCCTCGATCGGCCCGAGCACCGCCGCCGCGAGCCGTCGCGCGACGACGACGCAGAGCGCGAGACCGCCCAGCGTCAGCGCCGCCGTCGCCTGCCAGGCGCGAGCCGTCGTCTCGGCTGCGCGCTCGCGCTCAGCCGCCTGCGCGGCGTCGATGGCGCCCTGAAGCGCGTCGATCCTGCGCGCGATGGCGACGGCGAGCACCTCGGTCTCGCCGTGCAGCTCGCCGGCCCGCGCCCGGTCGAGCGCGCCCGCGCGGGCCACGGGCACCACCTGCTCGCGGAAGTGGCCCTGGAAGGCCTCGATGTCCCGCCGAAGATCGGGGAGGGGACCCTCGGCGATGCGCAGCCGCTCCACCGCTTCGAGGCGGACGCGCACGGCCTCCTCGACCTCGGCGTGGTGGGCGAGGTGGCCCGCGCCGCCCTCGATGAACGTGTGCGCCTGGTGGACGTACTGCTCGCGCACGGCCTCACCGAGGGCCATCACCTCCGCGCGCTGGTCGGCGAGGGCCTGCTCGCGCTCCGCGGCGCCGATCACCTCGCGCCAGCTCGCGATCGCGAGGCCGGTACCGACGGCGGGGAGTCCGAGCAGCAGGACGGTGGACAGCAGGAGGCGTCGGCGGAGCGAGGGCATCGCCGGCATCTACCCCGCGGGCTGCAGCACGTATTCCACCAACGCCGCGAACCGGTCCGCGACTCCCCCCACGCTCCGGTGCGCGGTCGCGACGTTCGGGGCCGACCGGTTGTTGTTCGGCAGCGACCCCCCGTTCCAGCAGGACGCGCGTTACCGCGATGCGGTCTCGTATTGCGCCGGCCTGAGCTACGCCCCCACGAGCAGGACCCGCCGCAGCTCCACCGGCTCGACCGGCCGGCTCCCCTCGTCGGTGGTCACGCGCCCGATCGCGTCGGCGATCTCTATCCCGCGCGTCACGCGCCCGAACACGGGGTGCGCGGACGGGCCCGGCGCGAACCAGTCGAGGAAGTCGTTGTCGGCGAGGTTCACGAAGAACTGGGAGCCGCCGGTGTCCGGTCGCCCCATGTTTGCCATCGACAGGGTCCCGCGCCGGTTGGAGATGCGCGCGGTGAGCTCGTCCGGGATGGTCCCGTGCGGCGGTCCGCCGCTGCCCGCCCGCGGGTCCCGCGGGTCGCGCGTGTAGGGGCAGCCCGTCTGGATCATGAAGTCCGGCACGACGCGGTGGAAGTGTTGCCCGTCGTAGAAGCCCGCCCGTGCGAGCGCGACGAAGTTCCCGCCGGTGATCGGCATCTGCTCGACGTAGATCTCGGCCTCGAAGGTGCCGAGGGACGTCTCGAGGATCGCCGTGGGGTTGGGCACCCGCGCTCAGTCCAGCCAGCCCTTGATCATCACCGACGCGCGCCGCGTGGCGATGAGGAGCCGGACGAAGGCCTCCTGGGTGAGCGGCAGGTCCTCCACGGCCTTCGGGTCCTTCAGGAGGTGCATCGGCATCGTCAGCGCGAGCGCGAGCTCGCTGAAGCCCGCCTTCGTCGAGAAGTTCGCGTCGTCGAGCAGCTCGACCATCGCCCACCAGGCGCTGCGGAACTCCGCCTCGACGGGGGGCGGCGGCTTCTTCTCGAGGTCGGCCTTGTATTGGTGCTCCGCGTACTTGAGCGAGAGCACGTGCGCGGCCCAGTAGGCGGCCTGCGCGCTGGGCAGGTCGTCGCCCCCGATCTCGATGCCGAGGATGGACCAGCCGTGGTCGTGCGCGAGGAGCCGATCGTTCACCTCGAAGTAGGTCATCCACGCCTGCCGCACGACGTCCTCGGTGATCTTCGCCGCGGGCATGCTCGTGGAGTGCAGCTTCGGCTTGCGAGGCCGGCGGAGGATGGCGGTCCGCTGCTGCGCATACTCCGCGGCGATCTTGTGGGGGACGATCGTGAGCGAGTAGTTGAGCGTCGACCACCAGACGTTGTCGCCACGGCCGCTCTTCTCCTGCCACCGCGTCTGCAGGTGCGCGCCCGCGAACACGCCGAGCTCTTCGAGCAGCTTGTCGTCGACGTCCTCGCCCTTGTCGAGGCCCGGGAACTGCTTGCCGACGGACTCGACGGCAGCGAGGCGGTCCGCGTAGGAGGTGGCGAGGATGTCGTCCATCGGCGGGAAGAGCGCGCCCGGGTCCTTGTCCGCGGCCGCCTTCGCGTTCGCGTCGTTCGCGTTCTTGCGTTTGAGCTGGTCCTGCGCGAACGCGTTGCCGCGCGACTGCGCGCCCACGCCGCGGGCGGCGCCCGACTCGACGGCCTTGGACTCCTTCTCCTTCGGCGCGCGCGCGGTCTGGTGGTTCATTGGGGGCCTGCTCGGGGCGCAGGCTACCACGGAGTGACATGGATGTGTTTGTGCCATCCGGTGTCACGTGTGACCAACCGAGTCACATTGCGGCGAGCGCCGCAGCGAGGCCGGGATCGGTGGTCCGGAGCGCGCCTGTCGACGACCACCGCAGCTCGCCGCGTGCGTCGAACAGGAACGTCCGGGGCAGGGCCGTGACCGCGAGCCGGCTGGCCAGGCCGGCCGCGTCCGGGTGCAGGACCCGGAGCCCGGGCGCGAGGCGTTCCGTCATCTTCCGGACCGACTCCGCGGCCTGGGGCCCGTCGACTGAGACGGCGAGCACCGCGAGGTCCGGGTGGCCGGTCTGGATGGCGACGAGCTCGGGGAGCTCGTCCCGGCAGGGCCCGCACCAGGTCGCCCAGACATTGAGCAGGACGGGCTTCCCGGCGAGGTCCGCCGAGCGGACGGTGGCCCCCGCGAGGTCCGTCAGCACGAACGCGGGCAGGGATGCCGGCGGCGCGGCAGGGGACGCCACCGCCGGACGCTGGTCCACGGGCGGCACCGCCTCCCCCGGGAACCGCACCGCCACGATCCCGGAAGCATCCGTCCAGGCTGCGACGAAGCCCTCCGGCGTGGCGACGAGCCTCGGGAAGCCGGTGGCGCGCGCGGTGTCCGCCGGCCCGAGCGCGAGCGTAGCCCCCACGCGCCCGTCCGAAGCCGCGCGTCTCACGCGCACCTGGCCGTCGCTCCCTTCCGCGGAGACCCAGGTGACCAGCGCGGTGCCGTCGGCGTCCGCGACGACGTCCACGCGCCCCACGGGGCGCGCCTCGCCGGTGGGCGTGGCGACGTCGATCGGCGGGCCGAACGCGGCCCCTGCCGTGGCGGCGAACGCAGCGCGCACGCGCTGGTCGTCGCCCGCGCCGGTGAACCACGCGGCGACGAGGCCCGCGCGCGTCGCCGAGACCGCCGGGCCGTTGACCGGGCACCCCTGGATCTCCCAGCCCTCGCCCCCGACCGCGTGGCCGGCGCTCCAGGGCCCGTCCCGCCTCGCCGCCGAGACGTCGCGGCGCTCGGCGGCGTCGCGGTCACGGTAGAGGACGACCCCGCCTGCGGCGTCGGTGCCGCAGCAGTCGCAGACGCGGTCGTCGACGACCTGCTCGTCGCGCGCGCCCTCCGCGGTCACGAGCGCGGTGCGGAGCTGGGTGCTCCCGTGGCTGCCGTGGCCGCCCGCCGCGCGACCGTCGAGCCAGAACATGCGCAGCCCGGCCGCCTCGGCGAGGTACGAGACGAAGCCGTGCTCTCCGACGGTGGTGTCCGTGTAGGGCCGCCCGAGCGAGGCCCACGTGCGCCCGCCGTCGGTGGAGCGCACGAGCTCGATGTCGTAGGCGCCGTGGCCCTCGGCCTCGCGGAGCCAGTGGGCGATGAGCGACCCGTCGGGTGACACCGCGACGGACGGGTAGTCCGCCCAGTTGGCGAGCACGTCGGGGCCCGAGGCCAGGGTGGCCGGTGGGGTCCACGTCCCCGCGTGGAGGCGCGAGAACCGGACGGCGTGGCCATCGGGGACCGGCTCCTGCCAGACGAGCAGGAGATCGTCCCCTTCGGCAGCGAGGGCCGGCGTCATCGACCCGGGCGCGGCGGGCAGGGCGAGGGCGACGGGGGCGGCGGGTCTGCTCGACGGCGCGTCGGCGGGGACGTCCTGTTCGGCCTCATCCCAGCAGCCGGCGAGGAGGAGGGCTGTCGCCAGGGCGTGTGTCACCAGGGGTGGCTAACCGGGAGGGGGTTCTTCTGCCCGAGTGACCGACCTCGTCACATTGACACACCCGCGCGCCCTCCCTACGGTGTCGAGGCTCGCGAGGTCGCCATGTCCGAACACACAGACGCCATCGTCCACCTCTCCATCGAGGGCATGACCTGCGGGGGCTGCGTCGTCAGCGTCGAGCGCGCGCTGTCTTCCGTCCCCGGCGTCCGATCGGTGCAGGTCGACCTGGGCGCGAAGCGGGCGACGGTGCGCCTCGACGTCCAGCGTGGAGGCGTCGCGGCGCTCGTGCAGGCGGTGGACGCCGCGGGCTTCGACGCGGCCGTCGTCTCCTGACCGGCGCTACCGCCGCTCGCACAGGAAGTACTTGTAGCGCAGGAAGCCGGCGTCGAAGCCAGCCTTGATGTAGAGCGCTGCCGGGAACTGCTCCTTGATGAGCCGGATGCCCTCTGCGCCCAGTCGCATGCCCTTCCAGACGAGAGGGGGGAGCTTCGCGACGGTCGCGGCCTGGACCGCCTCGAGGGCCCGCTCGTAGCCGTAGTCCCAGTTGCGTCGCGTGCGGTGGTTGAGGTCCTCCGCAGCCAGGATGCGGAAGTGCTGCGAGAGGTGCCGGGTGTACCCCTCGCCCGTCTCCAGCGAGGGGATTGCCCAGAGGCGCATGAACGGCTCCAGGACCAGCTCCTGCTGGACGAAGTTCAGCCCCTCCTGCCGGCACCAGTCGATCAGGAGGAGCCGGCCGCCCGGCGCCATCACGCGCGCGATCCGCTCGATGGCGAGGGCCTTGTCGGGGAGGTAGCAGGCGGCGTCCATGAACGAGACGGCGTCGTAGGGCCCGCCGAGCTCGTGGACCCGCATGACGTCGTGCTGCACGAAGCGCAGGTTGGAGAGCCGATGCCGCCGCGCGCGGGCGAGCTGGGCCTCGGAGATGTCGATGGCGAGCACGTCCCCGCGCGTGTGCTCCGCGAGCACCGCGGCGAACCCGCCTCGCCCGCAGGCGAGCTCGAGCACGTGCCGGGCGTCCGCGGCGCGCAGGTCGGCGAGGTACCGCGCGTGAGTCCGGCGGTAGGCCTCCTCCCAGGGCTCGTCGCCCTCGAACAGCGCGAAGTGGAACCAGTCGTGCCACCAGGTGGCGTAGAGGTCGCCCACGGCGGCGAACATCCGGCGCATGGCGCGGGCGTGAGGCGTCTCGAGGGCGTCCATGCCTGCCAAGCTACGGGCCGGGTGGTCGCCCGCAATGTGGCCACGTCTGTCACAACGGCCACGCCCCGTGGCGGCCACCGTCACAGTGTACGTCCGGCGCGACCGGTCGTAGCTTGCCGTTCGGAGGACCCAGATGACCGGCATGATCGCGATCGGGCGCCTCGCGGCGCTCCTCGGGGTGCTCGCCCTGCTCGGCGCGTGGGCGCTTCAGATTGCAGGCGGGACGATCCTCGGGATGGACCAGACCCACCTGTTCTACGACGCCATCGCGCTGTTCCTGTTCTCGCTCATCTGCCTCGTCGACGCGTACTGGCACGGGCGCCGGCCGGCGTGATCGCTCACAGGCGCGCGCCGTAGAACACCGCCGCCGCGCCCGCGGCCAGGCCGATCACGAGGTCGCCCGTCGCGTCCCCGTCGAGGTCCCCGAGCGCTACGCCGACTCCCGCGCGCTCGCCGGCCTCGCCTCCATGGATGCGCACGTCCGGCTCCAGGTAGGCGCCGCCGACGGGCCCGTACACGAGCCACGCCGCGCCCGCGCTCCCCGCCGCATCGGGCGCGCCGACGAGCAGGTCCTCCTGTCCGTCCCGGTCGACGTCTCCGGCGCCCGCGGGCACGACGGCGAGGTGCGCGCCCGGCTCGTCCCCCCGCACGATCGCGTCCGCGTCCGCCAGCGCGAGCAGGCCCCGAACGGTCCCGGAGACGACGTACACGGACCCGGCGTCCGCCCCGCCGGTGTCGTTCAGCCACGCCCCGAGCACGAGGTCCGGCGTGCCGTCGCCCGTGAGGTCCGCGCGTGCATCGCAGGGCGAGCCGGCGAAGTCGCCCGCGGTCTCTCCCACCAGCTTGGCGTCCGCGTCCGCCAGGGAGACCGTCGCGTCGACGCGCCCGAGCAGCAGGTAGGCGGCGCCGGCGTCCTCACCGCCCGCGTCCTCGAGCCACGCGCTCACCAGGAGGTCGTCGACGCCGTCTCCGTCGACGTCCGCGGCGGCGACGTTCGCGCCGGCGAAGTCTCCCGGGTGCTCGCCCACGACGAAGGCGGTGGACGCCGCGGGGCTGGTGAGCCCGGCAGGGCCCACGAACACGGCGCCCGCGTCCTCCCCGCCGGAGTCCTCCATGCAGGCGCCGACGGCCACGCCATCCCCCAGCACGGCCACCCCGACGCCCGCCTGGTCGCCGGCGGACGGGTCGGCGAAGGCGAGGTCGGACGGGAGCGGGCCCCCGTCGAACGGCGTGACCAGGGGGAAGGTCGCGCCGCCGTCCTCGGCGGCGAGGTCCGCGCCATACGCGCCGACGAGCAGGTCCCGATCTCCGTCGCCGTCCAGGTCCCCCGCGGCCAGCGCGTACCCGGCATGGTCGCCGGCGGTCAGGCCACCCCAGGTGGCGACCGGGTCGAGCCTCCCGTCCGCGGCGCTCCTCGCCACGAGCACCGCCCCGCTCGAAGGGCCGTCGCCCATGCCCAGGACCACCTCGTCACGTCCGTCCGCGTCCAGGTCGGCGGCGATCACGGTGCCGCCGGCGCGATCGCCGTGGAGGACGGCGTGGGCGTCGGCGATCGCCATCTCGTCCAATTCGAGCGAGTCTGCGACGTCCTACCCGTCGAACCGAGGCGGCGCGCACGCAAGGAGCAAGTGCATGCCAGGACCGGTCAGGGGCGGGCGGGGAGCGGCAAGGCGCGCGCCTGTCCGGCGAGGAGGGGCCAGGCACGCTGGAATGCGCGCTCGGCCTCGCGGAGCACGGAAACGGCCTCTTCGGGCGAGGCCCCGCGCGCGGCGGCGCCGGGGACGAGCAAGCTCTCCGCGAGCCAGCGGCCGTCGGGCTCTCGGGACAGCGCGTAGTCGTGCCAACGCTCGGGCATCGGGCCCTCCGGGGGGTGAAGCTATCCGGACGGAAGCGTCTACAGGCAAAAAAATAGACGTTTGAGCGTAATTTTATTGTCACACCCGCGGCCCCTTGGTCGGGCTACGACGGCGTCGTGACGTCGGGCTCGTCCCAGCCCGCGCGCTTTCCGCAGTCCTTCATCGCCGGACCCACGTACGGGTTCTCCAACGTCTCGGTGGTCTGGATCCAGTACGGATAGCCCTTCACCATCGGGCAGTAGAAGAGCGCGCGGCCCGCCCGCAGACGATCCTCCGCGCGCACCACCTGCACGAGCCGCCGGCTGAGCTCGCCGAATTGCTCCCGCGCGGCGTCAAGCCGGCGCGCGGACCCGAGGCGGTCGGCCGCGGCGAGCGCCCGGGAGATCGGCTCCTTCAGGGGGTGGTGGGGGCCGAGACCTTCGTTCGCCTCGTCCAGGCGAAGCGCGATTCGACGCGCGGGCTCCTCGATTGTCCGGAAATCTTCGCGCGCGAGCATCGCCCGCGCGTCCTCGTAGGCGTCGAGCGCCCGGTCGAGCGCGTGGCGCTCGCCCGGGTCGAGCTCGGAGGATGGGATGTCGCTCGGTACCTTGCGCGCCAACGCCTCCGTCGGGACGGCCACCGCGAGCACGGCGAGCAGGATCGGGAGCCCCCTCATTCCCCACCTCGATCCATTGGTAGGCCCCGCGCCGCGCCCCCGCAAGCGTGTCCGGATTGGTTCCACTCTCCGGACTGGACGTGGGCCCCCCGGTGCGCAGTTCTGGCACCACCCGAACAGGCGGTGGAAGGACGGGATGTGTACCAGGAGGCCTTCGGCAAGCGCGGTCCGTGCCCTCCGGTTCGCCGCCGCGCTCCTCGCCAGCACGTGGTGCGGCTGCGCGCCGGCCGCCGCGAGGTTCCCGCCCGAGCACCCTGCCGCGATTGACGCTCCCTCCGGGCCCGTGGACGACCCGGGCGCGGGCACCGACGAGCCGGCGGGCGTCCCGCCGATCGCGGAGCCTTCGCGTCCCGTGGGTCACGAACATGGCGCACCCGCGCAGGACCAACACGCGGGGCAGGTGGCGGCGGCGCACGGCGACCCCGTGCACATGGCCCGGATGACCGCGCTCCGCGACCAGCTCCGCGTGAAGCTCGGGGCCGCCTACGAGGCGCCGGTGCCTGGGCTCGAGGAGGCATCCCCCGAACGCGGCGCGGAGACGTTCGGGAGGCTCTGCTCCCCCTGCCACGGGCCCAAGGGGAAGGGCGACGGCCCCGCGGGCCCCGGTCTCCAGCCTCCCCCCGCCGACCTTACGGACCCCGAACACGCGCGCTTCTACACGGACGCCGGGCGCGTCGAGATCATCCGGGAGGGCTCCCCCGGGACGGCGATGGCTGCGTTCGGCGGGCACCTCTCGGAGGCTGAGCTGCTGGACGTGTACGCCTACGTGCGTACGCTGCGCGGGGACAGGCCGCCCCCCCCCGACGAGGGGCACCATGGGCACTGAGCGGGTGCTGGCCGCCGGGCTCTGGGTGCTCCTCGCCGGCTGTGCCACACGATGGACCGACCTCCGCGCCGTCGAGGCCATGGTCGACCCGTCGCTGGACGCCGAGGTCCGCTGGGTGGGCCTCGATCGGGCCCTTGCGCTCGACGCGGCCGGGCTCGACCTGCTGGCCGCGCCGCTGGACGCCGACGCAGCCGCGCGCGTCGCGCTGCTGCGCAACCCCGGCCTGCAGGCAGCCTTCGACGAGCTCGGCGTCGCCCGGGCGCGGGTCCTCGCGACGGGGAGCCTTCCAGACCTCGCGCTGGAGGCCCGTTTCAACGTCGTGGGTGACGAGGGCCCGCTCGAGTCGGGTGCGGCCACCGTGGACCTCGTCGAGCTCGTCACGCTACCCCTCCGGCGCGACGCCGCCGCGAACGCCGTGCGCGCCGCCCGGGTGCGCGCCGCGCGCGCCGTGCTGGAGCTGGACCACGCCGCCCGCGTCGCGCTCCTCGACGTGCAGCACGCCGAGGCGACGCTGGAGCAGGAGCGCGTGCAGCTCGTCGCCGCCTCGGGCACGTCGGACCTCGCCGACCGGCTGTTCGAGGCGGGCAACATCACGGAGTACGAGCGGTCGCTGGAGCGCATCCTGCACGAGGAGGCCCGCCTCGGGGTCGCGCGGGCGGAGCGCCGGGCGCTGCTCGCGCGCGAGCGGGTAAACGCGCTGCTCGCGCTGTCCGGTCCGGACGCGGCCCGGTGGACGGCCGCGCCGGGCCCGCCTCCGGTACCCGCGGGGCCCGTGGCGCCCGACCCCGAGCTGGAGGCGCGAGCCGTGGAGGCGAGCCTCGAGCTCGCGGAGGCTCGCGCCCGTCGCGCCGAGGCCGCGCGCGACCTCGACGTCGCACGGTGGGGCGCGCTCGTTCCGCGCGTGGGGGTCGGCGTCGGCGTGGAGCGGGACGGGGCCGACCTCGAGACCGGTCCGGTCGTGTCCGTCTCGGTGCCGATCGGCGGGTCGTCGTTCGGGCGCACGCGTGCGGCGCGCGGGGAGCTGGGCGCCGCCACCCACCGCATCGAGGCCGAGGCAGTGGAGGTTCGCGCGCGCGCCCGCGGAGCCCGGGACTGGCTCGTCGAGGCCCACCGCGCCGCGCTCCTCCACGAGACGTCGCTGGTACCTTGGCACGAGCAGGCGCTGGTGCAGGCCCAGCTCCAGTACAACGCGATGGGGCTCGGCGTGTTCCAGCTCCTGGAGGCGCGGCGCGCCCGCGCGGATGCGGAGCGTGCGCGGCTCGACGCACGGCTGGACTACTGGCGGGCGCGTGCCGCCGTGGACCTGGCGCGAGCGGGCGGGCACGTAGACGTCCCGTTCGACGGAGAACCAATGGAGCCGGGCAGGGAGGAGGGGCAGCGATGACGATCGACAGACGCCAGTTCCTGGTCGCGACGGTCGGCACGCTGGCCGCGACCCGGGCTTGGGCGCACCACGGGGCGGGAGACACGCACGGCGGACACACCCCGGCCGCCCGCGAGCCCGCTCCGGCCGCAACTGCGGCGACGCCGCCGCCGGCGCCGGACCCTTCCCTCGTGTATCGCGACCCGCGCATCCGCACGCCGGTCGTCACCCCCGACGGCGCGACGCTCGGGTGGCGCGCCGTCGGCGGCGTGAAGGTCTTCCACCTCGTCGCCGGTAGCTTTCTCCACGAGTTCGCGCCCGGGCTCGTCCTCGAGGCGTGGGGGTACAACGGCCGCACGCCGGGCCCCACGATCGAGGTCGTCGAGGGTGACCGCGTTCGCCTCTACGTCACGAACCGGCTGCCGGAGGCCACCACGGTCCACTGGCACGGCGTCCGCCTGCCCAACGGAATGGACGGCGTCGCGGGGCTCAACCAGAAGGCGATCCCGCCCGGCGAGACCTACCGCTACGAGTTCACCTTCAAGCGGCCGGGTACGTTCATGTACCACCCGCACGCCGACGAGATGGTGCAGATCGGGCTCGGCCTCACGGGCATGATCGTGGTGCACCCACGCCGTGCCGACCGCGTGGTCGAGCGGGACTTCGCGCTGATGCTGCTCGAGTGGAAGGCGCGCGCCGGCCAGCGGCGGCCGGACCCGCGCGAGATGAGCGAGTTCAATGTGCTCACCATCAACTCGAAGTCGTTCCCGGGGACCTCGCCGCTGGTCGTGCGCACGGGCCAGAAGGTGCGGGTCCGCATCTGCAACCTGAGCGCGATGTCCAACCACCCCATCCACCTGCACGGCTATTCGTTCCGCGTGACCGGGACGGACGGGGGCGCCGTGCCGCCGTCCGCAGCCTGGCCCGAGACCACCGTGGTGGTGCCCGTCGGCGCGGTGCGAGACGTCGAGTTCGTCGCCGACGCTCCCGGAGACTGGGCGCTGCACTGCCACTTCACGCACCACATCATGAATCAGATGGGGCACGAGGGACCGAACATGGTGGGCATCGACCCCACAGGCCTCGACGAGCGCCTGCGCAGCGTGCTCCCCGGCTACATGACGATGGGGCACACGGGGATGGGGGGCATGGGGGAGCACGGGATGCCCGTCCCCCCCAACTCGATCCCGATGCGCGGCGCGCCGGGCAGGCACGGCTACATCGACATGGGCGGCATGTTCACCGTGCTGAAGGTCCGCGACGGCATTCGCTCCTACGAGGACCCGGGCTGGTACGAGAACCCGCCCGGCACGGTCGCGACGCGCGCCACGGAGGAGGAGCTGGCGCGCGATGGGGTGGTCTCAGGGTAGACGGAGCCTACGGGTCGATCCGCTTCACCGCGGGGGTGGCCGTCTCCGTCACCCACAACTTTCCGTCCGGCCCCACCTCGATCCCGTACAGCGCCGTCTCGCCGACGCCCGTGTCCAGCGTGCGGAGCTCGTTGCCGTCGAGGTCGTACTCGTGGATCACGCCGGTGCCGTGCTCCCCGATGTAGAGCCGCTCGCTCGTGAGCGCGAGCCCGCCCGGCCGGTCGAGGCCCTCGATCAGGACGCCCCACTCGACGCCCTCGAGCTTCTTGTAGGTGTCGAGCGGCTCCAGCGCGCCGCGTACGTTGCCGCCCTCCTCGCCGGTCGCCGTGTCGATCCACAGCACGCGCCCGTTCCCCGTGTCCGCGACGTAGAGGAGGCCGGTGGCGGGGTCGATCGCCATGTGGCCGGGCGCGTCGGGCTCGCGCTTCACCTCGGGCTCGGTGAGCCGGTACACGATGCCGTTGCTGTGGTCGTCCTGGCCGACCCCGTGGTCGGTCTGGAAGTCGTACCGGACGATGGCGCCGTGGTAGCCGTCGAACACCCAGTAGACGTTGTCGGTCTCCCAGGCGATGCCGACGCAGAGCGGACTCTCGTGGAGCATGTCGAGGTGGGAGCCCAGGCCTTCCGGGTCCTGCTCCGCGAAGATGTCGAGGTCGGTCGACCAGAGCACCGGCCCCATGAACTCATTGGGCTCCGAGCGGTCGTTGTACGTGTTCTCGGACTCGCCGCAGCTCCCGAACTGCGCGCCCGTGTCGAACGAGAGGGCTGCCGTCTCCTCCATGAAGTGCTCGGCGAAGCCGTCCTTGCGCCGCTCGTGCTGCTGGCCGTCGGTGCCGGGGTCGAAGACGATGTAGGTACGGTCGTCCTCCCGGTTGGCGACCCAGAGCCTGCCGTCCGCGTCGAAGCCGAGGTCGCGGGGGTCGGAGACGCTCTCCTCGTCGTCGAGGATGGTCGTCCACCCGACGGACTCGGGCGTGCCGTCGCCAGTGCCGAGCGGAGAGGCATCCTCGACCGCCTGCTCGCCGCTGTCCTTGTCGTTCCCGTCCTTCGCGTCGTCCGGGCCGCACGCCACGAGCCAGAGGAGCATCCGTCACCTCACCGATGACCCGCACCATAGCGCCGGGCGCGTCCGTCGCAACTGTGACGGTGGAGGTCACGCGGAGGGCTGTCCGCGGTCAGTTGGTGTCGTCCATCTCCGCGTCCATGTCCGCGCCGCACGCGGCCTCCGCCCCTCGCGCCCGCTCGCCTTCGTCGACGTGCCCGCTCTCGTCCTCGTCGGCAAACATCGCCGAGTCGTCCGTGATCGCGTCGACGAGCAGCGCGTGGAGCTCGCTCCCGGCGTCGACCCGTACGTCCGTGCCCTCCGAGAGGCCGAGGAGAGCGACGTCGACCCACCCCGGCGCGGCGAGCTCGAGGACCTTCCCGCCAACTGAGACCTCGCCGGTCATCCGGAGCTCCGGCACCTCCAGCGACAGGGTGAAGGTGCCGCCGTTCCCGCCGCCGGACAGCACCAGCGGGCCGTCGAAGGCGAAGCCGAGCGCGCACCAGCCTCCCTCGATCGGCAGCGCGAGCCGCTCGCCCCCGAGGAGGTCCACCTCCCGCCCGAAGGTCACTGTGTCGGTCGCCTCGGCGCAGCCTTCCAGGTCGACCCGCGCCAGGGTCGCCTCGCCCGAGGTGAACGTGACACCCGTGCCCGACGCCGCGTCGACCGAGACGGTGAGGTTGCCCACGGCGGTCCCCTCGGCGGGGCCGGGCGGCACGCAGGCGACGAGGAGGAGGAGCAGCAGGATCAGCATTCAGCGCTCCGGTCCTGTCGTCGGGGCGGACAGGGGGAAGAGTTGGAGGTTGACCTGGTAGACGTGATCCCGCGGGCCCTCGTGCCCGTCACACAAATCCAGGAGGCGCTCCTGGAGCGCGTCGAGCTCACGCTTGAGCCGAGGGACGAGGGTAGCGGGGATCGAGACCGTCACGGCACAGTAGTGCCGCTGGTCCGCGGGCACCTCCGCGACGGCTTCGCGGGCACGTTCGCTCATGCCGCGGTGGTAGTTGAGCGAAGCGAGCCCCCCGACCTCGTGAGGCGTCGCTACGGAGGCCTCGGCGGCGACGAGCTGCCCGTCGTCGGTCCGGCGCAGCAGCCCCAGCGAGAGGAGCAGCTCCAGGGCCTTCCGGGCCTGGGAAGGGGTGACCCGGGGGCGCAGCGTCGCGGCGATCCACTCCGGATCGGGGCGGAAGCCCCCGCACATCGCGAGCTCACGGATCGCGGGGTAGTACCAGGCGGACAGGTACTCGAAGCCGTCCCCCTCGAGCCGCCGGGCTTCGCGGAACCGGCGTGTTGCCCGCACCCGCTCCCACGCCCGGTTCCGATCCTCGACCGAGCCGGCCTGCGCGAGCTGGACCAGCGCGCCGAAGAACTCCTGTTCGTCGGGACGCAGATACATGGCGCGGGCGAAGGCCCCGGTGGTGGTCGCGGTCAGGTTGCGCTTGCCCGCGATCACGTGGAGCAGGAGGCTCGGCGAGCGCTGGCCGGCGCGGCGCGCGAAGGCGCGGTGGCTGAAGCGCGGGTTCGCCCGTTTCCGCGCCTCGAACCAGTCGGCGAGGAACAAGCGGTAGTCGAGGTAGCGGAAGAGGTCGGGAGCTTCCATGTGTCCAGGTCGAGTACACCCGGGCCCCCGGCCGCGTCCAGCGAAAGCAGCGTGGCATCGGTCGTTCTGCGTGCATGTGTGTACTCGTGGCGCGTACGCAAACTTCGGCTTCGGCCAACTGACGCGAGTACGGCGAGGCCAGCGGGGGTACGTTCCTTCCCTGCCCACGAGGGCAGACAAGGAGCACACCATGAGCCAGACCTTCCGCCAGATCGTCCTCCTCGCCGTCGCCGCCGCCTTCGTCGGCGCCTGCGGGACCTCCACTTCCTCGGGCTTCTTCGGCAGCGGGAAGGCGACGGAGGAGCCCGAGGACGCCTCGGACGACGGCATGATGGGCGGGGACGACGACGGCATGATGGGCGGGGACGACGACGGCATGATGGGTGGGCACGACACCGGCATGATGGGTGGGCACGACACCGGCATGATGGGTGGGCACGACACCGGCATGATGGGCGGGGACGACACCGGGATGATGGGCGGCGGGATGATGGGGGAGTCCGGCTGCGGGATGTAGGGGCGCACGGCGCTCCAACGTCAAGCGCCAGCGAATGACGCTGGTGTGGCCACGCGTGTCACACCTGCGGGCACGCGAATGCCGGGGTAACGCCCGGGCATGGCCTACATCCCCGCCCTGCGCTTCGAGGCGCTCACGCGCCTCTACGATCCGCTCCTCCGCGCCACCCTCCCGGAGGAACGGCTCCGCGCACGCCTGATCGAAGAGGCAGGCCTCGAGCCGGGGCACCGCGTGCTGGACGTCGGCTGCGGCACCGGCTCGCTCGCCATTCTCGTGAAGCAGCACGCGCCAGGTGTGATCGTCTGCGCGTTGGACGGCGACCCGCGCATCCTCGAGATCGCGCGGACGAAGGCCCGTGCCGCGGGAGCCGAGGTGGAGTTCCGGGAGGGGCTCGCCTGGGAGCCCCCGTGGGAGGAGGGGAGCTTCGACCGCGTCTTCACGACGCTCATGCTCCATCACCTCTCCACCGAGGACAAGCTGCGCACCTTGCGCGCGTGCCGCCGGCTCTTGCGCCCCGGCGGGCGGGTCCTCGTCGCGGACTGGGGCCGTGCCCAGGACCCGCTCATGCGCGCGGCCTTCCTGATGGTCCAGGCCCTCGACGGGTTCGCGACCACCGCGGACAACGTCGACGGGCGCATCCCGGAGATCCTGGCGGAGGCGGGGCTCGTCGGCGTACGCGAACTGGGCCGCCAGCGGACGGTGTACGGGACGCTCGCGTACTACGCGGGGGAGCGGGCGGATTGAAGGCGGCATCCGGCAGTATGGAGAAGTCTCCATCGGCTTGCGAAAGCTCAGCAATTTCCGTGTCACGACACGTCTCGGCCTCGCTTCGAGGCGGGTTTCCCGCGTGGCACAGCGGATGCAAGGACGCAGCGCGGAGGTCCGAATGCACCCTGTCCCACTCCTCTTCGCTCTGGGAACGTCGCTGGCCTGCTCGAACACGCACGCCCCCGAATCCGCGACCGCGTCGCACCACGACGGGACGCCGGCCCGGCCGGCCCCCACGCCCGCGCCGAGCGCCGACCCCATCGCCGCGCCCGCGAAGTCCGAGGCTGCCGCCTACGCTTGCCCGATGCACCCGGAGGTCACCGCCGACGCGCCGGGGACCTGCCCCAGTTGCGGCATGGCGCTGGTCGTCTCGACGAAGCACTGACGCCCTCCTCACCCCGAGCACGGCATGTTCCTTCTCCTCTGCGTCGCATGGGCCACCGACCCGCTCCCCCCCGAGCGGGAGCCGGGGGCCGCACCCGCCGCCTACGCCATCCCGACGGACCCCGTCCTCGACGCGCTGATCCGCGAGAGCCTCGCCGCGCGCCCGGAGATCGCGGCGGCGGAGGACGCGGTGCGGGCTCGGGGCGAGCGGGCCGTTCAGGCCGGGGCGCTCCCCGATCCCACGCTCTCGGTCGGCATACAGAACGACGGCTTCCGGTCGATCGAGATCGGCCGGATGGAGAGCAGCTACGTCTCGCTGATGGCCTCGCAGGCCTTCCCCTGGCCGGGGAAGCTCGCGCTCCGGACGGACATCTCGGAGCTGCAGGTCGGCGTCGCGGAGTCCGAGCTGTCCCGCGCGCGCCTCGGCACCGAGGCGGAGGTCCGCCGCGCCTACGTGGACCTGCTGCTCGCGCGGGAGCGGCTGCGGCTCCTCGGGCGGCTGACCGAGCTCTGGGACCAGTCCGAGAAGGTCGCGCGGGTGCGCTACGAGACCGGGGAGGGCAACCAGGCGGACGTGTTCCGCGCGCAGCTCGAGCGGGGCCGGCTTCAGCAGCGGAAATGGTCGCTGGAGGCGGAGGAGCGCGTGCGGGTGCAGGCGCTGAACCGCCTCCGCGTCCGTCCGCTGGACGCCCCGATCGAGCCCCCCGTCGTGCTCCGTGATCTCCCGCTCCCGGAACTCGGGGAGCGGGACGCCCTCCTGGAGGACACGCTGCGGCGCAGCCCCGAGCTGGCGGCCGCGCGGCTCGCCGTCGAGCAGGCCGGGCGGGCGACCGCGCTCGCGCGCAAGGGCTGGGCGCCCGACCTGTCGGTGGGCGCCGGCCTGATGGCCCGCGGCCCGCTGCCGCCGATGTGGGCGGCGGAGGTGTCCTTCCCGATCCCCGCGTACGGCGGCCGCAAACAGGCGCGCGCCGTGGCCGAGAACGTGGCGCTGGCCGACGCGGCGGAGCGGCAGGCCGACGCGCTGGCCCAAGTGCTCGCGGAGCGCGTCGCGGAGCGGGCCGCCCAGTGGGCCGCGCTGCGCGAGGTCGTGGAGCTCTATCGCAGGGGGCTCCTCGTACAGTCCGCCGCGACCGCGGAGAGCACGCTCGGCCAGTACCAGGTCGGCCGTGTGGGCTTCACCTCGGTCCTCGAAGCCGTCGCCGGGTACATCGGCGACGAGGACGCCTTCGTCCAGTCGCTGGCGGAGCTCCACCGGATCGCCATCCAGCACGCCGAGGTCAGCCTCGACCCGGTCGGCCTCTCCACCGGGGCGATGGGCGGGACCGGGATGTCCAGCTCCCCGGCAGCCGGCCCCGCGGCGCCCATCCGTGGAGGCGCGCCCGGCCCCGCGCCCGCCGCCGCCTCCGACGCCTCCACCTCCTCGATGGGAATGTGATGAACGACGCTCCGCCGCCGCGCCCCCGCCGCCGCACGTTCGGCCCCGTAGGGCTGGCCCTCGCCGGCCTCGTCGGCGCCGTCCTGTCGGGCGGCGCGGTGTACCTCGCGACCCGCGGGGTCCCCCCCGAGGAGCCCGCCGTTGTTGCCGCGCCCGAGGCGCCGGCCGAGCGGTGGCAGTGCCCGATGCACCCCTCCATCGTGCAGGACCACCCGGGCACCTGCCCGATCTGCGGGATGAACCTGGTGAGAATGGAGGACGGCGTCGCGGTCGCGCCGGACGCCGTCCCGGAAGAGCCCCGCCCCGAAGGGCTCGCCGAGGTGCACATCGACCCCGCCCGCCAGCAGCTCATCGGGCTCCGCACCGCCGAGGTGACCCGCGGCATGGTGGGCGGCGCGTGGCGAACGGCGGGCAAGGTCGCGGTGGACGAGACCCGGGTGCGGCACGTCAACGTCAAGGTCGGCGGCTTCGTCGAGGAGGTCTTCGTCGACTACACCGGCAAGCCCGTCCGCAAGGGGCAGGCGCTCTTCACGATCTACAGCCCGGAGCTCTACTCGGCGCAGCAGGAGTACCTGCTCGCGCTACAGACCCGGCGCCGCCTCGCTGAAGCGGGCGGGCTCGCGCAGACCGGCGAAGAGCTCGTCGCGTCTGCGCGGCGCCGGCTCCAGCTCTGGGACATCCCCACCGCCGAGATCGACCGCCTGGAGCAGACCGGCGAGGCGACGAAGACGCTCACCCTCTACTCGCCGATCTCCGGGGTCGTCGTGCGGAAGGACGTCGTGGAGGGGATGCGGCTCGAGGCGGGGACGATGCCCTACGAGATCGTGGACCTCTCGGAGGTGTGGGTTCTCGCGGACGTCTACGAGAGCGAGCTGCGCTTCGTCGAGCAGGGGATGCACGCGGCCCTCTCGCTCAAGGCCTTCCCGAACCGCACGTTCGAGGGCCGGGTGGCGTTCGTGGACCCGCTTCTCGACCCGCGGACCCGCACGGTGAAGGTCCGGATGAGCTTCCCCAACGCGTCCGGGGAGCTGCGCCCCGAGATGTTCGGCGAGGTGACGCTGCACGGGCCCGAGCGCGAGGCCCTGCGCGTCCCGGCCGACGCGATCATCGACTCCGGCTCGCGCACGGTCGTGTTCGTGGCGCTCGGGGAGGGCAAGTTCGCGCCCCGGGAGATCCAGGCGGGCGAGAGCGACGGGGAGCGGGTCGAGGTGGTGTCCGGGCTCACCGAGGGCGAACGTGTCGTGAGCCGGGCCAACTTCCTCGTCGACTCGGAGTCCCGTCTGAAGGCGTCGCTCGCCGCGCTCGCCGTCGAGGGGGCGAAGCCGGACGCCGGGGGGGCAAAGCCGGACGCCTCTTCGGAACCGCCGGCGCCCGCGGATCCGCACGCCGGCCACGGGGGACGTCGATGATCAGGGCCATCATCCGCTTCTCGGCGGCGAACCGGTTCCTCGTCCTCGCGGCGACGATCGTGGCGCTGGTCGGGGCCTTCTGGTCGATGCGCAACATCCCGCTCGACGCGCTGCCGGACCTGTCCGACACGCAGGTGATCGTGTACTCGCGCTGGGACCGCAGCCCGGACATCGTCGAGGACCAGGTCACCTACCCGATCACGGCGGGGCTCCTCGGCGCTCCCAGGGTGAAGGCGGTCCGCGGCTTCTCGGACTTCGGCTACAGCTTCGTCTACGTCATCTTCGAGGACGGGACCGACATGTACTGGGCGCGCACCCGCGTGCTCGAGTACCTCTCGAAGATCACGCCCCAGCTCCCCGAGGACGTGAAGGTGGAGCTGGGGCCGGACGCCACGAGCGTGGGGTGGGTGTACCAGTACGCCCTGGTCGACCGCACCGGGAAGCACACCTCCGACGAGCTGCGGTCCTACCAGGACTGGTTCCTGCGCTACGCGCTGCAGAGCGTCCCCGGCGTGGCCGAGGTGGCGACCGTGGGCGGGCAGGTGCGGCAGTACCAGGTCACGGTGAACCCAAACCGGCTTGCGTCCTATGGACTCCCGCTCGGCGCGGTCATCGAAGCCGTGCGCACGGGTAACAACGACGTCGGCGGGCGTCTCGTGGAGCTGGCCGGGCGCGAGTACATGGTCCGGGGGCGAGGCTACGTGAAGTCCGTCGCCGACATCGAGCGTCTCGTGCTGCGGGCGGAGGGCGGCACGCCGGTCACCATCAAGGACGTGGCGACCGTCTCGCTCGGCCCGGAGATGCGCCGCGGCATCGCCGACCTCGACGGCGAGGGCGACGTCGTGGGCGGCATCGTCGTGATGCGGCAGGGCGAGAACGCGCTGCGCGTCATCGAGCGGGTCGAGGCCCGGCTCGCGGAGCTGAAGCCGTCGTTGCCCGAGGGCACGGAGGTCGTCACCACCTACGACCGCTCGGACCTGATCGAGCGCGCGATCGAGACCGTCCAGCACAAGCTGATCGAGGAGATCGTCGTCGTCTCGATCATCATCCTGATCTTCCTCTGGCACGTGCCCTCCGCGATCGTGCCCATCGTCACCATCCCGGTCAGCGTCGCGCTCGCGTTCGTCCCGATGTACGCGATGGGGCTGAACGCCAACCTCATGTCGCTGGCGGGCATCGCGATCTCCATCGGCGTGCTGGTGGACGGCGCGATCGTCGAGGTCGAGAACGCCTACAACAGGATCCACCACTGGATCGCCGACGGGAAGAAGGGGGACTTCCACCAGGTGCGGCTCGAGGCGCTGCTCGAGGTCGGGCCGGGGGTCTTCTTCTCGCTGCTCGTGATCGCGGTCGCCTTCATGCCGGTGTTCACGCTCGTCGACCAGGAGGGGCGCCTCTTCCGGCCGCTCGCCTACTCGAAGAACCTGGCGATGGCCATCGCGGCGTTCCTGGCGATCACGCTCGACCCGGCGATGCGCATGCTGTTCGCGCCGCGGTGTCCCGCGGCCGCGGCGACGACGCTGCTCGTCGGGACGTACCACTCGGAGGAGCGCCACCCGATCAGCCGCCTGCTCCACCGCCTGTACGAGCGGCCGTGCCGCTGGGTAGTGCGGCACCCGTGGACGACGGTCGCGGCGAGCCTCGCGCTCGTGCTGAGCACCGTCCCGGTCTACCTGGGCCTGGGCAGGGAGTTCATGCCGCCCCTGCACGAAGGGACCGTGCTCTACATGCCGTCGGCGGTCGAGCCCGGGATGTCCGTGGCCGAGGCCCAGCGCGCGCTCCAGGTGCAGGACAAGCTTCTGAAGCAGGTGCCGGAGGTCGAGCGCGTGTTCGGCAAGGCGGGTCGGGCCAACACGTCGACCGACCCGGCGCCGTTCACGATGATGGAGACCACCCTCATCCTCAAGCCCGAGTCCGAGTGGCGTGAGCGCCCGACCTGGTACTCGGGCTGGGCGCCGGAGTGGCTGAAGGGCGTGCTGCGCCCCTTCTGGAGCGACCGCATCGCCTACGAGGACCTCGTCCAGGAGATGGACGCGCGGGTGAAGCTCCCCGGCATCTCCAACGCGTGGACGATGCCGATCAAGGGGCGCCTCGACATGCTCTCCACCGGCATCCGCACGCCGGTCGGCATCAAGATCGCGGGCGCGGACCTCGCGACCATCGAGACCATCGGCAAGCGGATCGAGTCCGTGCTCCAGGGCGTGCCGGGCACCCGGAGCGTCTACGCCGAGCGCGTCGCGGGCGGCTACTTCCTCGACTTCGTGCTGAAGCGGGACCAGCTCGCGCGCTACGGGCTGACCGTCGACGACGCGAACATGATGGTGATGACCGCGGTCGGCGGGGACAACCAGACCACCACCATCGAGGGGCGCGAGCGCTACGGGGTCAACGTACGCTACGCGCGGGAGTACCGCGAGGACGTCGACGCGCTGCGCCGGGTGCTCCTGCCGCTCCCGAACGGGCAGGGGCAGATCCCGATGGAGGAGATCGCGGACGTCGTGCTGGCGACCGGCCCCTCGATGATCCGCGACGAGAACGGGCTCCTCGCCGGCTACGTCTACGTCGACTTCGACACCTCGAAGATCGACGTGGGCACCTACGTGGAGCGGGCGAAGGAGGCCGTGGCGGCGTCCGTCGACGTGCCGAGCGGCTACGCCATCGGCTGGAGCGGCCAGTACGAGAACATGCAGCGGGTGACCGAGCGCCTGAAGCTCGTCATCCCGCTCACGCTCGTGCTGATCTTCGGGTTGCTCTACATGAACACGAGGTCGAGCTTCAAGGCCGCGCTGGTGATGCTGGCGGTGCCCTTCTCGGCGATCGGCGCGGTCTGGCTCTTGTGGGCGCTCGACTACAACGTGTCCATCGCGGTGTGGGTCGGGCTCATCGCGCTCATGGGCCTCGACGCGGAGACCGGCATCTTCATGCTGCTCTTCCTCGACCTGTCCCACGACGAGTACAGGGCGAAGGGGCTCCTGAACACGCGCGCGGACCTCGTGGAGGCGATCGTCCACGGCGCGGTCAAGCGGGTGCGCCCCAAGGCGATGACGGTCTGCGCGGCCATGATCGGCCTCCTGCCGATCATGTGGTCCACTGGCACCGGGGCCGATCTGATGAAGCGGATCGCCGCGCCCATGGTCGGCGGGCTCGTCACCAGCTTCATCCTGGAGCTGCTGGTGTACCCGGCGGTGTACTTCCTGTGGAAGAAGCGGGAGCTGCCGGCGGAGGGGGAAGCCGCGGTGGCGTGAGCGCGCCTTGCCGGAGCAGCCGGCCGTCAGCGCGTGGAGCGCCCCCCCCGCGGACGTTTCGCGGGCGGGTCGAGACCGAGCCTTCGCCGGGCCTTCGCCAACGGCACGGTCGGTTGCTCGCCGCGCCGCCTCCGCTCGACCATCCGCAAGCCGCGACGGAGAGGAAGGCGAGGGACAGAAGCTCTAGACCGACCCGAGGGGCAGCAGCACGCGGAACGTGACGCCCCGGCCGCCCGGCTGGTTTTCCCCCTCGAGGAGGCCGGCGTGCGCGTCGACGATGCGCGACGCGACGGCGAGCCCGAGCCCCGTGCCCTCCGCCCGCCCCGACACGAAGGGCTCGAAGATGCGCGGGAGCAGCTCCTCGGGGATCGGCGGCCCGTCGTTGTCGGCGACGATCCCCCGCCAGCGGGCCGCACCCCGGCGCACGTCCACGACGGAGAGCGAGACGCGGCCACCCCGCCCGGTGGCCTGCAGCCCGTTGATCCCGATGCCGAGCACGACCTGCACGAGCTGGTCGTGGTCTCCTCGTGCCACAAGCGGGTCCGGCGCGGTCACGACGAGCTCCACCCCCGCCTGCGACGCCTGCGCGCGCAGCAGGTCGGCGACCTGGCGCGCGACCGCGGCGAGATCCACCGGGCCCATCCGGGCCTCCCGCGGGCGGGCGAACTCCAGGAAGCGCCCGAGCACGCCGGACAGGCGGTCGATCTCGCGGACGTGCGCCTCGGCGAGGGGGCGCTCGGGCGCCTGCACCGGGACCGCGTCGAGCAGGATCTCGGCGGTGCCGCGCATCGCGTGGAGCGGGTTGCGGATCTCGTGGGCGAGGCCGGCCGAGAGCTCACCGAGCGCGTGCAACCCCGCCGCGCGCACGAGCTGCGCCTCCGCCGCGTGGACCCGGTCGAGCGCCGTCTGGAGCCGCTCGGCGAGGAGCTGCTGGCGCCGCCGCTCGCGGCGCTCGCGGTCGATGAGCGCTCCCGAGACCGCGGCGACCGCGAAGTACACGACGACCTCGAGGCCCTTCTCGACGCCCCCCGCGGGGTCGCCGTGCGCGCCCATCATCCAGGCGTGGGGCGCGTACGCGAGCGTCGTGACGGTCGCCGCGACGATCCCGCCCAGGAGCCCGGCCTCGAAGGCGCCGAGGATGATCGGCAGGTAGCAGAGCCGCCGCGCGACCCCGTGCACCCACTCCACCGACGGGGGCGTGAGGAGGTGGACCGCGGCGATCCCGACGATGGGCGCCCACACGAGCAGGAAGGCCCGGGGCCGCAGCAGCGCCCGGACGCTCCGCGCTTCGTCGGCCCCTGTCGGGCGCTCGGCGTCAGGCGTCGCGCCGGAGACCATGCTTCTGGACCTTGTAGGCGAGCACGTGTCGCGGGATACCCAGCGCGCGGGCCGCACGGGAGAGGTTCCCGTCCTCGCGCCGCAGCACGTGCGCCACGACCTGCAGCTCGAGGTCGACGAGCGAGAACCCCCCGGGGAGGCGATCGAGCCACGCGTCGCTCGTCGTGGACGGCCGCTCCGGGGGCAGGTCGTCGACGCGGACGGCGTCGCCGGGGCACAGCGCCGCGAGGCGCTCGCAGGCGTTGCGGAGCTCGCGCACATTGCCCGGCCAGCGGCGCCGCTCCAGCGCCTTCACCACGGCGTCGGGCAGGTCGAGGTCGCGCCCGTTGGCGAGGTCGTCGAGGAAGGTCCGCGCGAGCGGTTCGATGTCGGCCGGGCGCTCGCGGAGGGGCGGGAGGCGCACCTCGATGGCCGCGAGCCGCCAGTAGAGGTCCTCGCGGAAGCGCCCCTCGGCGACGCGGGCGGTCAGGTCCTGGTTGGTCGCGGAGAGGATGCGCACGTCCACGGTGACGGGTTCGTCCGCGCCGAGCACGTCGACGTGGCCGTCCTCCAGCACGCGCAGCAGCTTGGCCTGCAACTCCGGGGACAGCTCGGCGACCTCGTCGAGGAAGAGCGTGCCGCCGTGGGCGCGCCGGAACCGACCCTCTCGCGCCTTCGCGGCGCCGGTGAAGGCCCCGCGCGCGTGGCCGAACATCTCCGACTCGAGCAGCTCGCCCGGGATCGCCGCGCAGTTCACGGGCACGAAGGGCGCGGCGGCCCGTCGGGATCGGGCGTGGATGCGCCGCGCGACGAGCTCCTTCCCGGTGCCGCTCTCCCCCCGGACGAGCACTGCAGCGTCCGTCATGGCCACGCGATCGGCCACGCTCAACGCGGCCTCCATGACCGGCGAGCGCGTCAGGATCGGCCGCTCCACGCTGGACCGGAGGCGGCGGTTGTCGACCCGCAGGGACGCCACCTCTGCGGCGCGGCGGACGGTCGCCTCGAGGCGGTCGCGCGAGAACGGCTTCTCGAGGAAGTCCCAGGCGCCGTGCTTCATCGCGCTCACCGCCGCGTCGACGTTGCCATGGGCCGTCACGACGATGACGGGTACGTCGGGCGCGCGCGCATGGACCGCATCGAGGACCGCCATGCCGTCCCCGCGCGGCATGCGCAGGTCGGTCACGACCACGGTGTGGCGGGAGGGGTCGAACGTGGCGATCGCGAGGGCGCCGTCCGCCGCCTCGTCCACCTCGAAGCCGGCGCGCCTCAGGTTGTACGCGGCGACCTGGCGTCCGGTGGCGTCGTCATCGGCGAGCAGGAGCACGATGGATTCCTCCCCCGGTCTGTAGCCGTCTCGCGCGCAGGAGCGCCGTCAGCCCCGCGACGGAGGCCCACGCCCATGTCCCGGGGTTCGCCCCTGACGCGCAGCCCGTACTACCCGCCGCGAGGTCCTCCTCTTCCGCCCCGGTCCGGGTCCAGACCCTTCTCGAGACCGGCCGCAGATCAGGCTGCCCGCACCACCATCACGGGACAGGTCGCCCCCGCGAGCACGCCCCGCATCGTCGCGGCGTGCGCCCCCTCGAAGCTCCCGCCCCACGCCAGGACGACGAGGTCGGCGCCGGCCTCGCGGGCGGCTCTGAGGACCTCCTCCGCCGGGTTGCCCGCGGCCACGACGAGGCGCATGGCCGGGCGCTCTGCGCAGCGGCACGCCAGACGCCCGAGGAACTCCGCCTGCCATGCCGGCCACTCGTGCTGCTCCTGGTCGATGTAGGCGGGCGCGCCGAGGCGCGCTGCCGCACGGTCGCCGACGACGTGGACCACGAGGAGCGAGCCGCCCACGCGCGCGCAGAGCCGCGCGGCCGGCTCCGCCGCAGACGCAGCCTCGGGTGAGCCGTCCTGCGGGAGCAGGAGGAGGCGGGGCGACCACGGAGCCTCCCCCCGCGCCGGCGGCACGACCACGACCGGGCACCGCGCGTCGCGCAGCACCGCCCCGGCGACGCGCCCGAGCTCCGGGCCCGGCTCGGCGTGCCCCGCGTGGGCGCACATCACCACCATGTCGGCGTCGCGTGCCTCCTCGAGGATCGCGGCCGCGGGGTCTCCCGCGCGGGTGACCAGCACCGCGTCCTGCAGCGCGCCGACCACCGCGCCGAGGCCTCGGGGAGGCGGCAGCGCCTCACCGACGTGCACGACACGGAGCGCCGCACCGGTGAGCAAGGCGAGCGACCGCGCCACGGGGATCGCGGCGCGCGCGTGGTCCGACCCGTCCAGCGGCAGGAGGATGGCGTGCATCAGGGAGCCTCCTCGACGGCCCCGCCGTCGGGCGTGGCGGTCACGACGAACCGCCGCCCGCGGAACCGCACCGGGAAGCGCAGGCGCGTCCACCCCTCGGGCAGCTTCGGGTCGACGGACAGCCGCTCGCCGTCGACCGCGAGCCCGGCGAAGCCGAAGGTGGCTGCCTGCCACAGCCCTCCCAGCGCCGCGGCGTGCACGCCACCGGCGGCGTTTCCCGTGCCGAGTGCAAGGTCGATGGCGGCGGTCTGCCGGAAGTACCGCAGCGCCGTCGGGACGAGCCCGAGGCGCGCGGCCACGATCGCGTGGATCGGCGGGGAGAGCGAGCTGGTGTGGGCCGTACGCGGCTCGTAGAAACGGAAGCTCGCGCCACGCACGGCGGGCGGGATGCGCTCCGCCAGGAGGTAGAGGAGCAGGACGACATCGGCCTGCTTCACTGCCCGCGTCCGCGCGATGGCGTCGTGCCCGAGGAGGACGTCGAGCGGCGGCGCGCCCGGCGGCCGGCCGGTCAGGTCGAGGTCCGCGAGCGCGAAGTAGCCTGCGAACTGCTCGATGACGCCCGAGGCGGGGTCGAGCCCGTCGGCGACCTTCGGCGCGAGCGCCGCCCAGGCCTCGATCTCGTCGCGCTCGAAGCCGAGGCGCGTGGCGGGCACCATCCCGGCCACCTCGACGCCCCGCTCGAGGCACCAGCGCGCCATGCCGTTCGTGTAGGCGTCGTCGTCGACGCCGGCATGGTACTCGTCGGGCCCCATGGCGCCACGGACGTGGAAGCGCCCGTCGGCCTCCAGCCGCCCCCGGCTCGCCCAGAAGCGCGCGGCCTCGAGCAGCATCTCGGCGCCGGCGTCGCGGAGGAACACCTCGTCGCGGGTCCAGGTCCAGTAGCGCCAGGCCGCCCAGGCGATTGCCGCGGTGATGTGGTGCTCCTGCTCGCCCGAGCGAATCGGGACGACGACCCCGTCGGGCGCGTACACGCCGCGGGGCGTGACGTCCTCGCCGGTGTCGGCCGACTCCCAGGCCCAGAGCGCGCCCCGCCAGCCGCCCGCCGCGGCGCGTGCCCGCGCTGCGGGGAGGGTCCGGTGCCGGTACAGGAGCAGCGCCCGCGCCGCCTCCGGCCACGCCGCGCAGAAGAACGGGAGCATGTAGACCTCGGTGTCCCAGAACACGTGCCCGAGGTAGGCCGGGCCGGTCAGCGTGCGGGCGCCGATGGACACGCGCGGGTCGCCCGGGTTTGCCGCCGAGAGCAGGTGGTAGGCCGCGAAGCGGAGCGCGCGCTCGGCCTCGGGGTCGCCGGCGACCTCGATCTCGGCGTCGCGCCAGCGCGCCTGCCAGGCGACGGCGTGCCGGCGGATCGCGAGGCCCGGCCCGCCCGCCAGCGCCGCCTCGGCCACGGAGAGGGCCTCCGCGGGGCCGCCCGCCAGCGCGCAGGCCCGCGCGGCGAAGAGGCTCCGGCCCGCTTCGATCCCGGTGACGTACGCGCATCCGCCCTCGTCGCGCACCGCGACCACCCGCTCGCCCGCGTCGGTCTGGACGTCGCGCGCCACGGCGAACCCCACGTCGCCGACCGCCCAGCCGCCGTCCTCGCGCGTCCAGGGCTCGACGGGGTCCGCGGAGAGGTCGACGCGCAGGCTCCCGTTGTAGTTCTCGGCCGCGACGAGGACGGACTCCAGCGCCACCCGTCGGTCCGCCATGGACGCGATCCGCGCCGCGCGCACGCGCGTCACCCGACCGACCTCGTCCCGGTGCACCCACTCGCGCCAGAGGATGCCGCGGCGCAGGTCCAGCACGCGGCGGTGCCGGGTGGCCCGCGTGACGGAGAGCGGGGCGCCGTCCGCCGTGATGCGCAGCGCAGTCCAGTCGGGCGCGCGCACCAGCCGCGGGACCGGGTTCCCGCGGAAGAGCCCGGCGATGAGCGTCGCGGGCCGGGACAGCGGGGTGCCCTCGCCGAGGCTCGCGCGGACGCCGAGCGCCCCGTTCGCGACCGCGAGGATCGACTCGACCTCGTGCTCGCGCTCGAGCCGGAAGCCCTCCTCCACCAGCGTCCAGGCGGGGTCGTGCGCGGGGAGGGGCCCGATGCGCTCGACCGCGTCCAGGACGCCGTCGAGCACGGCCAGGAAGGCCGCGGGCCCCCCGGGGACGTGCGTGACGCCGGCCGGAACGCCGCCCGGCTCCACACCGACCGACACCGCCACCGCGCCACGCGCCGCGGCGAGCATGTGGGCGTCGCTTCCCGGCCTGCCGCCCAGCGGGCCCAGCTCGTCCCCGAGGACGAGCACGTCGGCGCGGTCGATGTCCGGGGGCAGGTACCCGAGCGCGGCGGCGACGGCGGCCGCCTTGTCCGTGAGCCCGATCTCGAGGTGCTTCGCGTCCGTGGTGATGCGCGCGCCGGGGAGCCGCTCGGCCACGACGTGCTCCGCTATGCCGAGCGCCTGCTCGAGCCCGCCGGTCACCCCGCAGTCGCGGAGGCGCCGTTCCACGGCGTCGAGCAGCGCCGCGATCTCCGCCTTGGGCGGATCCCTCCACACCGGGAGGAGGTCGACCTTCCGGCGGTTCACCCGGTCCCGGATCACCACCGCACCGAGGTCCGGCCCCAGCGCCGCGACCACGCGGTCGGCGACCTCGTCGAGCCGTGCGTCCTCCTCGGGGGTGGCGCGCCGTGCGGCCACCTGCCGCGGCTCCCCGTCCTCTCCGAAGGCCCACAGGGTCGAGCCCCGGTCGGCGGCGAGCAGCACGCCGCCACGCTCCGCCGGGGGCAGATCGCGGGTGAGCTGCCGGTGCAGGTTCTCGAACGACGTGCCCGTCACGACCACGACGTGCACGCCCTCGCGGGTCAGCGCGGCGACGCGCGCGCGGACCGGGGCGGCGTCCGTGGCGCGGTCGGGCACCGCGGTGCCGTCCCAGTCGAACACGACCACCCGGAAGGGGCGGTGGAGCGCCGGCGGAACCGCCACCGCGACCGGCGTGCCTCCTTCCGCGGCCATCGGGCTACCGCGTCCCCGCCACCGTGCCGTCGTCGCGCGGCACGGCCGCTCGCGGACGACCCGAGCCCTCCGTGTCGACGATGATCGGCATGCCGTCCTTGCCGACCGGCACGAAGTAGTAGAGCGTGTTCGGGTTGTCGAAGGCCTTGTACTTCAGGTAAGCGGGGGTGAGGCTGGCGCTGATCAGCGACTGGGCCTCGGACTGACCCTCGGCGACGATCCGCACCGCGTCGGCCTCGCCCTGGGCGCGGGTCCGCAGGATGTCCGCGTCGCGGGACGCGATGTCGACCTCGTACTGCTTCTGCTCGAGCGTCTGCTGCATCTGCAGCTTCTTGGAGATCGAGGCGCTCAGGCTGGGGTCGAAGTCGATGTGGTCGATCGCCACGCGGCTGATCTCGAGGGGCTGGTCCCCGAGCGCCGTCGTCAGGCGGCCGTGAATGTCGTTCTCGATCTGCGGGCTGTCCTCAGCGAGCTTGTCGTAGCTGTGGTTGGCGAACTCGCTGCGGACGATGGTCATCAGCTGCGGGCGGACGAGCTCGCCGTAGTACTTGCGGCCGACCGTGGTGTGCAGCTCGGCCAGCTCGTCCTCCTTCGGCCGGAACGTGACGGTGACCTTCGTGCGCGTGTGCAGGTCCTCGGCCGTCAGGACGTCGACGTCCTCCGTCTGGCTCTGCCAGGTGACGTCGTAGCGGATCATCTGGTTCCACGGCCACTGCCAGTAGTAGCCCTCCGGCCGCACCTCCTCCTGGAGCCCCGGGTGGCGGAACGGCCGGTAAGCGACGCCCCCCTGGCCCGGCTTGACCGAGCGGACGCACCCCGTCGCGAGCAGCGCCGCGAGGACCGTCAAGGCGAAACGAGACATGTGTACCCCCAGACGGGAAGGTACGACTGCCGGTCGGGCGGACAACTGTGACCATGGGTGGAGGGAGCGGTGACACCGGTCCCCGCTGGGTTTGCGCGCCTGGGGAACACCCAGTGTCACTGTGACTTGGTTGGTTACTGTCTGGCCCTCGAAGGACGAGCGCGTTTGCCTTCGTGGCCGCTGCACGCGCCCGGTCGCCGTGCGCACATCGACGCGCATGTGGGACACATGAGACGGCCGCCCGGCTCCGCCCGCCGCCTCCGCGAGGTGGTCGAAGCGTTCATGGTCGAGGGACTGCAGGTCCCGCTGGCGCGGATGCGCGTGACGTCCTGCGCCTCGCTCGCGTGCCGCGTCCACTGCACGTGGGCGCGCTGGACCGGCCGACGGCCGACCGGCATGTCGTGGCAGGTGGCCGTGCGCGACGCGCTCGTCCGGCTGGGCCCCGCGTTCGTGAAGGTCGGGCAGATCCTGTCGGTGCGCGCCGACCTCGTGCCGCGCGAGCTCGCGAGCGCGCTCCGGACCCTGCAGAGCGACGTCCCGCCCGTGCCGCTCGACGCGGTCCGCCCGGTGATCGAGGCCGCGCTGAAGAAGCCGCTCGACGTGTCCTTCCGCCGGTTCGAGGAGCGCCCGCTCGCCGCCGGGTCCCTCGCGCAGGTCCACGTCGCCGAGCTTGCGGACGGACGCCGGGTCGCCGTGAAGGTGAAGCGCCCGGGGACGGACGCGCGCGTCCGGGAGGACCTGACCATCCTGCGCTGGCTCGCGGAGGAGCTGGAGCGCCGGGTCCCCGAGAGCCACCCATACCGGCCGGTCGCCGCCGCGGCGGAGCTCGAGCGGTACACCCTGCGTGAGCTCGACTTCCGGAACGAGGCGCGGGTCTCCCGCGACCTGCGGGACGCGCACGCGGGGGACGCGCGGGTGCGCATCCCGGAGGTGCACCTGGCCACCGCGGACGTGCTCGTGATGGAGTTCGTGGAGTCGTTCCCCCTCGACGACGTCGCCGCCATCGCGGAGCACGGGCTCGACCGCCGCACGCTCGTCCGTGCGGGCCTCGACGTGGTGCTCGCCGAGCTCTTCGAGTTCGGGCTCTTCCACGGCGACCCCCACCCCGGCAATCTGCACGTCACGCCGACGGGCAAGATCGTACTCCTGGACTTCGGCATCCACGGCCGCCTCGATGAGCGCGTGCAGCGTGACTGCGCCCTGCTCGTCTGGATGCTGTCGCGGGGCGACACCGACCTCGCCTCGTTCTACCTGCTGCGGCTGGCCCGCCTGACCGACGACGCGGACGTCGACGGGTTCCGGCGCGCGATCGAGGCGCGGTACGCGGCGTGGCGCGGGACGACGCTCGCCGAGTACGGGTTTGCCCGCCTGCTGTACGAGGAGCTGACCCTCGGTGCGTCCCACGGCGTGATCCTCCCGTCGGAATTGCTGCTGCTCGCGAAGGCGCTCGTCACCGTCGAGGGCGTGGCCCGCGCACTGGAGCCCGACCTCGACGTCGCGCGCGAGGTCCGCCCCTACCTCGAGCGCGTGCACGCGCGCTTCTTCTCCGTGGAACGCCTGCGGGACGGCCTCGTGCGTGCGCTGCCCCTCTGGTGGGACGTCGCCGAGCGACTTCCCGCCGAGGTCGCGGAGCGACTCGACCGCTCCCTCACGATGCGTGGCGAACGCGCCGCGCCCTCGGCCCCGCCGCTCGCCCCGGCGCTGGTCGCCGCCGCGATGATCCTCGCGGGGGCCGGGCTCCTCGCCGCCGCGGGGGACCCCGAGCCGCACCACAGGGCGATCGTGGGCGCGCTCGCGCTGCTCGCGGGCCTAGTCGCAGGGTTGCGGGCGGTGGCGCGGTAGGGTCACACCCTCCGGATCCGCACGGCCGTCACCTTGTACTCCGGGCAGTCGGAGAGCCGGTCGCGCGCGTGCCCGGTGAGCGCGTTCGTGTGTGTCTCGGTCGCGCAGAGGTCGCGGGACGCCGAGCCCGAACCCGCACAGGCTCCCGATCTCAAGCGTGTCGAGGACGCGGCCGAGGGCCGGCGCGTCCGCGGTTCGGTCCAGCAAGGCGGCCCCCACCCGGCACGGCGTACACGTCCCGCCCGACTCGGCGGCGGCGAAGGCGATCAGGTGCCGGGCGAGGTCGCGGGCGGAGACTGTGTCGTCGAGCACGACCACGCCGGCGTGTCCGAGCCCCGGGAGCCCGTCGTAGTCGAGCGGCGTGTCGAAGCGCGCCGCCGGCAGCACTCTCCCCATGGGCCCACCCACCAGGGCCATCTTCCAGCGGCGGCCCTCGGCGGGGCCGCCCGCGCCCTCCTGCAGGACGCGCGCGAGCGCGGTCCCGAGCGGCACCTCGACGAGCCCCGTGCGTGCCCCCGGTCGTCCTCGTCCGACGGCGGTCGCGCGGGCGCAGGACAAGGCGGGGGCGGGCGAGCCGAGGCGCGGGATGCAGACGTGGCCGGCTGCGTCACGAGGACACGGGGGGTCCCCATAGGCGCCACCAGCGCCTCGACAAGATCACGGTGCCATCCCACACCGGGGGGGGAGCGGGAGCATGGCGGCGACACCCGGCACGTCCTCACCGGAGCCGACCTTCTGGCGTACAGGCGAGAGCACGGCATCAGCCAGGCCACGCTGGGCACGCGTATCGGGGCGCGCCAGGCCCCCATCTCCCGGGCCGAGACGGCGCCGAACGTGCCGCTACCACCCCCGCTCGCGCGCGGCCTGCAGGAGCTCCGTCGAGGTACGAGGCCCACCTAGGGATCTCCGCGCTGGAGCGGGTGCGCGAGACGGCGCGCCGGCACATCGGGCGCCTCTACGCCCCCGACCTGCCAGCGTTGCGACACGTCCTGCTCTCGGCCAGCCCTTCCCGCTTCGCATCAGGCCCATCAGTCATATGCTCCAAGGTGTTCACTACATTCCGCCGTGTCTGGGATGTCCCCCTCCTCATTGACACAGTCACAGCTCACCGTGCCAGCAGTCCAAACGTGCTCCTCCGAGCATGATGCGAGCATGCGTTCGCAAGTGCAGTCAAACTTGCCCTGTTCTTCGCACTTCGTCCCCACGATGACGCAGTCCCTGCGACAGGCCAGCAGGATCAGTACAATCATGGGAACAGACCTCCTTCATCCTGTGGCGGGCCGCCCGGACCGATACTGAGTCGCGATGTCCGGTGCGTCAGCCAAGAGGAATCTACTACGAGGCTGCGAAAGGTGGGCCGGTTCGTGAGCGGGAGCTTGATCGCCAGGGAGGTCGCGGGCCACTTGGTTCGGGCGGGGGCCTAAAATATGCCAATCACTCCGTGGTAGGTATACTGGCCTTCCTCGACCGAGATTACTCCCTGCCTGCTCGGAATAGAGACGAAAAGCTCTGCTTGACCATCATAGTCCACATCCCCTCCGGCGACACGGGGCGACGGATACTCAGTCGGACCCAAAGATACTGTTGACGCAGCCCCTTCCGGAAGTGTCGATGAACCCACTCCGACGTCGAATAGGATCGAAAGTTCCCACTCGTCCCCGTCAGGAACACCAAGGAGACAAAGGTCGTCCCGGCCGTCGTGCGACAGGTCGCCGCACTCCTCGAGTGACACCGGGTAGTCGGATTGGGCGACGAGCGTGCCCTCGTCGAAGCTCACGAGCCCGTGTACTGGACCGGCAAACAGGCGCACCGTGCTACCCGCGTCCCCGCCCTCGACGATCAGGTCATCGAGCCCATCGCCGGTGACGTCGCCGAGAGCATCGATGCCTCCCCCAACCCGATCCGTCGCCCCACCGGTGATGGAAGCGGCGGCTGTCGCACCTTCATTGAGGGAATAGATGTAGACTCCACCGCCTAGGTCGGGGTTACCAAGCACAGCCTCGCAAAGTCCATCGCCGTCGAAGTCCCCCTGCAGTCTTGCAGAGGGGAATCCCGCCTCGCTGGTCTGCGGAGGGCTCAAGGTGACAACGTCGTAGGTAGGCCCCCCAAGTCCCGCGGAGCCGGGAATGACCATAGCCTCGTCCAGGTCCCCCGACCTGTCCACGAATGCAAGACCATCAGGAAGGAGGTCACCCGTGAAGTCGGCTCCGCCGGCCATCCCCCACCTGGCGCCACTCGTTGATACGAACGAAACCAGTGGCACCAGCGACTCGTCGCCTGAACTCACCCCCTCCGGAAATACACGGCTTACGGGGGTCGTCACTGTTGAACGTCAGCGAAACGACTTGCTCGAAACCCTCGTTGTTGACGTTGTAGCCGAAGTCGATGACCTCGATGTTCCCCCACGGATAATCCCCGAGCGGGACTACGCGAAGTGCGCGACGCTCGACGGGCTGCTCGCCTACCTCGGGTCCGCGGTGCCGGCGAAGTGAGCGGCCGTCCCGCCCCCGCGAGACGCTACCCGCGCCAGCGCGTCATCGCCTCCCGATAGGCCGCGAGGTACCCGCGCACCATCCTCCCGGGGCCGAAACGGCGCGCGGCCTGACGCCGGCACCGGGCCCGGTCGAATGGCTCGCGCCCGAGCCGCGCGAGCCGGTCGGCCATGGCGTCGACGTCGGGGACGAGCCAGCCCGTAACGCCCTCCTCGACCAGCTCTGGCGCCGCGCCGCGCGGGAACGCCAGCACGGGTGTCCCGCACAGCATCGACTCGAGCATCACGAGCCCGAAGGGCTCCTCCCACTCGATCGGAACGAGCAGCGCGCGCGCATCGCCGAGGAACGCGACCTTCCGCGGGTGGTCCACCTCCCCGACCAGCTCCACGCCGGGCAGGTGGACACGGGGCGCCACGTGCGCGCGAAAGTACCTCTCGTCCGGGGGGTGGCAGCGGCCGGCCACCCGGATGGGCACGTCCGCGCGCCGGGCGGCGTCGATGGCGTGATGGAGGCCCTTCTCCGGGGCGAAGCGCCCCAGGAACGCGGCATGGCCGCCGCCATCCCCGAGGGGATAGCGCCCCGCGGGGAGGCCGTGGTGGACCGTCCGGGCGGCCAGACCCCCGAACACCGTACGCTGGCGACGGCTGATCGCGACGAACAGCACGCGCGGGCGGGCCTGCAGGTAGAGCTCGTCGAGCGCCGCGTCCGGCGCGTGGTGCAGCGTGTAGACGATCGGCAGGTCGAGCGCCTCCGCGGCGAGGCACCCCGCGCCGAGGTGCAGGTGGACGACGTCGGCGCCCCGGGTGCGCAGGTCCTGGACGGCGAAGAGCAGGTGGGCCATCTCCCGGCCCGCGTTCGGCGGCCAGACGGGCGTTGGGTACAGCGCCCGCACCTGCGCGGGCGGTGCCGCCGAGTCGCCGGTGGCGTAGAGGGTCACCTCGTGGCCCAGGCGGGCGAGACCCTCGGCGAGGACGCCCACGGCGAGCTCGGTCCCGCCGTAGCCCTCGGGCGGGACGCGCACGAAGGGGGTCGAGACGACCGCGATGCGCATGGTCCCCCACTAGGCACGGTGCCCGGAACGCGAGAGTGACCGGGACGGCCACACGGCCTACGGCGTGGACCCCTCCGCGCCCTGCCGGATCAACTCCAGCTTCTCGCGTACGGCGCGCGTGGCCGCCCACCGGCGCACCCTCGGAGGCACCCACCCGCGCACGTCCCCGGAGCCCCGGTTCACGAGCAGCGTGCCCCCTTCGTCCGGGAACACCTCGTAGCTTCCCTCGAGCCGCGTGACGTCGTTGCGCCGGCCGGGATCGAGCGCGTAGTCCACGCGGCCCCGCGCGCGGTCCGCCCGGTGAACGACGTGGTAGGCGCGCGAGAGGCCGAGCGCCTCGATCTCGACGCGCGCGGCCACACGGTCCATGCTCCGGTCGTAGACCTCGATGGACGCGACGCCCCGGACGTTCGCCAGCCGCTCGACCTCCATGCAGGCGGAGAGGACCCGGTCGGGCGGCGCCGCAACGCGGACCAGCGCGACGAGGCTCGTCCCGTCTTCGCCGTCGTCCACGCGGACGACGACCTCCCGCCGCGCGAGGGCTTCGGTCTCGCCCGGCGCGAGGGGAGGAGCGGCGGCGAGGAGCATGAGGAGGGGCCACATCGACAGGTCCGCAGCGCCTCGACGTCCTTACACACAGGACAGGAGGCACGTACACCATGCGCGCGACGTTCGTCTTCTCGTTCACCCTGGCGACCGTCGCGGCCTGCGCCGCCCGCACCCCCGGTGCCCAGCCGCACGAGATGGGCAGCGCCGCGCACGAGGAGGAGTCGCGGCGCGAGGAGAGGGCGGCGGCGAGCCACGAGGAGCAGTACGAGCCCGGCGCCACCACGACCCGCGTCGAGTGTGGGACGGCGGGCTTCGGCCGCCAGGTCTGCTGGACCTCCGTGGTCAACCCTACCGAGGCGCACCTCCGCGAAGCGGAGCGTCACCGCCGCGCGGCCGCGGACCACCGCGCCGCCTCGACCGCCCTGCAGTCGGCCGAGGCGTCGGCCTGCGTCGGCATCGCGGACGACGACCGCGACATCAGCCCCTTCGAGCACACCGAGGACGCCGCCGCCGTCGCGCCGCTCTACGCCGACCGGCCCGGCGCCCAGACGGGACAGGAGCTCGAAGGCGCGGTCGTCACCCTCCGGGACGTGCCCGGGCTCACCGGAGACTGGCTCCAGCGCATCGTCGACTGCCACCTTGCGCGCAACGTGTCGCTCGGGCACGTCGTGCCCGAGATGCCCGACTGCCCGCTCGTGCCCGTCGGCGCGCGCGCGACGGTCGCGTCCGTGCCCGAAGGCTTCCGCGTCGAGATCCGCTCGGAGGACGACGCCGCCGCGGCCGACATCCTCGCGCGCGCCCGGCGGCTGGTGGAGCCGCGCGCCGCCCGCTGACCATCATCGGACGGGCGTCACCATCACCTCCGCGCCGCGCTCCGGCACGGATGACGTGGTGGATGCGCGCCGCTCGTCCGCCGCGCGGACCCCTGCGGGCCGGACACGGCGCAGCGCCGCGTGGATCACGGCCCGCATCTCCTTGTGCGCGAACGCCGCGCCGAGACGTAGACGATCGGCGGGTAGCTCGGGAGTCGGACCGTGAAGACGTCGCCCCAGCGGAACCGACAGTCCTCGAGGAAGCGCACGGGGTCGCGCCCGAACGCCAACATCTGGACCGGCACGGGGAGGGCCGGCCCGGGCGGAAGATTGTCGGCAATACGGGCGCATGTTTTTTTGGCCGCCACGCGGTCCTGGAACCGCGGATGTCACACACCCGCATCATCCGAAGCGCGGATCGACGCTGGTAGTCGGCTTGTCTACATTCGGTGGCATGACCGTCCAGTCGGGATTGACAGGCCGACCGCCGGACGCGATCCCGGAGGACGCCGAGACCGCGCGCTACTACGCGCTCACCCGACGCGTCTTCGGCGCGCTCGCCCCCGTGTACGACACTGTCGTGAAGGCCATCGCACAGCCGTCCCTCCGGCGACGGGCGGTCGACTTCTGCCAAGCGCCGACCGGCGCGCGGGTGCTCGACGTCGCGACCGGGACGGGCGCGGCGGCGCGCGCGTTTGCGGAGCGCGGCCACGAGGTGGTCGCGATCGACCTCGTGGACCAGATGCTGGCCGCTGCCCGACGCAAGGGCGGGAGCGTCCGGTACGAGCTGATGGACGCCACCACGCTCGCCTTCCCGGACCGATCGTTCGACGTGACCACGATCTCGTTCGCGCTCCACGACATGCCCGGGCCCATCCGCGCGCGGGTGCTGGCCGAGATGGCGCGGGTCACCCGGCAGGACGGCCGCGTGCTCGTGGTCGACTACGGCACCCCGTCCCATCCGCTGTGGGCCCGGATCTCGACGGCCATCATCTCGACCTGGGAGCGGGGGGGCTGGTACAGCGAGTTCCTCCGAGAGGACCTGTCGGAGCTGCTCGGGCGCGCGGGATTCGTCGCCGACGCGCAGGCGCCGGCCGGGAGGGGCACGGTGCGCATGATCCGCGGGCACCCGGCCCAGTCGTGAGGCTCTTCCTGTTCGGGGCGGTCCACGGGCTCTTCTACGCCCCCGCGATCGCGCGGCTGGCCCGCGTCTCAGCGCGCGAGGGACCGCCGTTCGCCCGGGAGGCGCGGTGGGCGATGTGGCTTCACGGCGCCGCGCTCGTGTTCGCCTACGTCGCGCTGTTGCTCGCGGGGTCTGACGCGATCGAGGATGCTCGGCCGCTCCGCGTCGGCGTGGGGGCCGGGGTGCTCCTCGCCGGGGTCGTGCTCAACGCCCTGTCCGTCCGCGCGCTCCGATCCTGGCGGCTCGCGCCCACCATCGGCGCGGACCACGAGCTCTGCACGTCGGGGCCGTACAGGTGGGTGCGGCACCCGGTCTACGCCGCGTTCGACCTCCTCGTGCTGGGGTCCGCGATCTGGGTGGGCACGGCGCCGCTCTGGGCGGCGGTCGCGCTCGCGGCCCTCGCGGGGGACGCACGCGCGCGCCTCGAGGAGCGGGCTCTCGTCGCCGCGTTCGGGGACCGCTACCGGGCCTATGCCCGCCGTGTCGCGCGCTTCGTGCCGAGGACCTACTGACGATGCGGCTCGTCGTGGAACGAACGGACGGAGAGGCGCCTTCCCGCGTGGAGGTGGTCGAGCGGAAGGGCCTGGGCCACCCGGACACGCTGTGCGACGCCCTCGCCGACGAGGTCGGGCGCACGCTCTGCCGTGCGTACCTCGACCGGTTCGGCACGATCCTGCACTACAACGTGGACAAGGCGCTGCTGATCGGGGGAGTGGCCCGCGCGGCCTTCGGCGGGGGCGAGGTCGTGCGCCCGTTCGAGATCGTGCTGGCCGGCCGCGCGACCCGGGCCTGGCGGGGCGAGGCTGTCCCCGTCGAGGAGATCGCGCTGGCGACCGTGGACGCATGGCTGCGCCGCCACCTCCACGCGCTCGACCCCGCGCGGCACGTCCGCGTGACCTGCCGCTTCGGGCCCGCGTCGGCGGACCTCGACGCCATCTTCGCGCGCGGGCTCTCCAACGACACGTCCATCGGCATCGGCTACGCCCCCGGGTCCCCGCTCGAGCAGGCCGTGCTCTCGGTCGAGCGGGGTCTCCGCGCCGCCGGGCGCCCCGAGCTCGGCGAGGACGTGAAGGTCATGGGCGCCCGCGTGGACGACCACGTCGATCTCACCGTCGCGTGCGCGATGGTCGGGCGCCATCTGCCGGACCTCGCGGCCTACGTCGAGGCCACACACGCGGTCCGACGCATCGCGGATGAGGCCGCCGGCGGCGGCGCGGAGGTCACCGTGAACGCCGCCGACGACCTCGCGCGGGGGGACGTCTACCTCACGGTGACCGGTACCTCCGCGGAGGCCGGCGACGACGGGGAGGTCGGGCGCGGCAACCGCGTCAACGGGCTCATCACGCCCTGCCGACCAATGTCGCTGGAGGCCGCCGCGGGGAAGAACCTCGCGACCCACGTGGGGCGCCTCTACAACACGCTCGCCTTCCTCGTCGCGGAGGACCTCGTGGCCGCGGGGGCGACGGAGGCGACGTGCCTGCTGCTCAGCCGCATCGGCCACCGCATCGACGACCCGCCGCTGGCCCACGTCCGCCTGCGCGGCGACCTTCCCGACCGCCGCGTCGAGGAGGTCCTGCGTGCCCGTCTCGACGACATCGCCGAGGTGCGTGCGCGCATCCTCGCGGGGGAGCTCGGGGCCTGGTGAGCGTCCACGGCCCGCAGGCCACCCGGGGCGCCCGCTACTCCACGCCGGGCGCGCCCAGCGACGTCACCCACGCGGCGATCGCGCGGGCGGTCTCCTCGGGGTGGCGCTCGGGCGGGTGGCGGCCGCCGGGGACGACCTCGGGCCCGCGCGTGAGCATCGCGACGACGTAGTCGGGATCGAGGCGGTCGCGCGCGCCGTCGAGCACCGGCCCCTCCATCGTGCCCTCGCCCTGCGCCATGTGGCAGGAGGGGCAGCCGAGCCGCTGGTACTCGGCCTTCCCGCGCTCGGCGACGTCGAAGGGCACCGCAGCGACGGCGGCGCCGCTCACCTCGGCGGCGACCTCCGCGACGGGGGCGCCCTCGGCGATGCGCTCGTCGCCCAGCGAGGTCTCGATCCAGGCCGCGAGCCGCTCCGCCTCCGCGGGCGTGATGCCGAGCACGGGCATGCGCTCGGGCTGGTCCATGCGGATCGTGACGGGGTCGACGAGGAAGGACACGAGCCAGTCGCGCTTCACCCGCGCGCCCTCGCCGTCGAGCGGCACTCGGGAGATGTCCCCGCCCTCGCCGCCGATGCGGTGGCACACGAGGCAGCGGTAGCGCTCGATGAGGCGGCGCGTCTCGCCCGACGGCAGCGCCGACCGCGCGCCGTCCGGGTGCGTCACGTAGTTGGCGGGCGGGGCGTCCTTGCGCAGCGACGCCAGCGCCACGCCGATCGCGTTGGCCTCCTCCTCGGCGAGGCTCGCGAAGGCGGGCATCTTCGCCGGGCTCCCGCCGGGTGAGTCGAAGGCGTGCGGGGTGCGCGCCTTGATCCCGATCCAGGTCGGGACGTCCGGGAGTGCCCCGTCGGCCGTCCTCGGCATGTCGTCGATGCGCCGGCTGCCCAGCGCGGTGAGCGCGACGCCGACGCGCGTGCGGGGCACGTCCCCCGCCGGGTGACACCCGGCGCAGCCGAGGTCGGCGAACAGCGTGCGCCCGGCCCCGGCGAGCTCGGGCTTGGTCGGCCCTTCGTCCGCGCTCCAGGGGAGCTCCGCGCTGTCGGGCACCCACTGCTCCTGCGCGTAGGCGACGATGTCCGCGGCCTCCTGCGCGGGCAGACGGAAGCCGGGCATGCGCGTCCGCGGGCGGAGGCGGTGCGTGTCCATCAGGTAGCTCGCGAACCAGGCCGGCTTGACTTTGACGCCCGCGATCGACAGGTCGGCCGCATGCCCGCCGCCGCGCTCCTCGATGCGGTGACAGGTGGCGCAGCGCCGGTACGCGACCGCGCGCCGGCCCGCCTCGGGATCGCCCACGAGCCCGGTCTCAGCGATCTCCTTGCCGGGGAGCGTGAACAGGAATGCGACGAGCGCCTCACGCTCCTCCGTCGCGAGCGTGAACACCGGCATGCGGTGGTCGGGGTTGAGCGCGTTGGGGTCCCGGAGCCAGGCGCGCACCCAGCCGGGTGTCACCTTGTCGCGGAGGCCGTCGAGCGCGGGCGCGAAGTCGGGGAAGTCGTAGCCGGGGATGTCGTGGCAGCCGGCGCAGCCGCGCTCGTCGATCGCGACGCGGCCGCGCGCCAGCGTGGGCATGGCCGGAAGGCTGCTGCCGAGGTGACAGACACCACAGGCCGCCTCGCGCTCGAGCTCCGTGCGGAGCGGCCACTCCCAGTCGAGCGCCTTGTCGTGAGCACCTTCCTTCGTGGTCGCCAGCCCCTGGCCGCCGTGGCAGGTCGTGCAGCCGAAGCGCTCGACCGGGTGCTGCTCGAGCACGGCGCCGGGGTGCTCGGTGTGACAGGTCTCGCACCGATCGACGACGTCGAGGGCCTCGACGATGCGCTGCTCGACGACGACAGGGCGCGTGGCGTCGCGCGCCATCGCGACGCCGACGAGCAGCACGATCGCGCCCAGCGACCCGACGAACAGGGCATGGAGCCAGCGGGGGTGTGTCAATGGGGCCACCACATGAGCGCCCACGCGGGGCCGCGGAAGAAGGTCCCGATGATCGTGACGGCGACGAAGAAGAGCCCGATGCCGACGAAGACCGCGCACGCGATTGACCGCTCGCGCGGCCAGTAGCGGCCGAGCCCGCCGGTGTGGCGATCGAGGTAGGGCAGCGCGCAGAGCGCCGCCACCGTCGCGCCCGGGACGAACACACCGCCCCAGAAGGCGTGGTAGTGCGCGAGCTCCTGGATGCCGAGGAAGTACCAGGGTGCCTTGGCCGGGTTGGGCGTCCGCGAAGGGTCGGCCTCGGGTTCCAGCGGGGCGTCGAGCGCGAAGGACAACGCGAGGAGCACGGCGACGACGAAGAGCCCGACCGCGAGCTCGCGGTAGACGAGGTGCGGCCACGCCGGGACGAGACGCCCCTCGCCGGTGGGCTGGTCGGGGGCGTGCTCGGAGGTGACGAGTCCGCCGTCCTTCCGCACGCGGTAGACGTGGAAGCACAGGAGCCCGCCGAGGATTCCCGGCAGCACGACGCAGTGCAGCACGTAGAAGCGCAGGAGCGCCGCCTCGCCGACGGCCCTGTCACCGAGCAGCAGGAGGGCCATGGTGTCACCGAACACGGGCACCGACGCGACCATCTTCGAGCCGACGGTGACGGCCCAGAACGCGAGCTGGTCCCAAGGCAGCAGGTACCCCGTGAACGACAGCGCGAGGGTGAGCACCCACAGGCCCACGCCCGCCACCCAGTTGGCTTCGCGCGGCGCCTTGTACCCAGCCGACAGGTACACCCGGACCATGTGCAGCGTCACGAGCGCGACCATCCCGTGCGCGCCCCAGCGGTGCAGGTTGCGCGTGAGCATCCCGAACGGCACGACGAAGGCGAGGTCCTTCATCGAGCGGTACGCCGCGTCGGGGTGGGGGATGTAGTAGAACATCAGGTAGAAGCCGGTGAGGACGAGCAGACCGGTCAGCACGAGCGACACGAAGCCGAGCGCCCACGTGGCGACGAAGCGCAGGGAGAAGGGCCGCACCTTCGGCGCATGCAGGTGCAGCAGGAACGACGAGCGCATCGCGAGCAGCGCCTTCCGGTCGTCCTCGGGCCAGCCCACACGGAAGACGGAGTCCCGGACGCGCGCCCAGAGCGCCCGCGCCTTCTCCTTCATGTGTCCCTCAGTCGGTCGTCCTCGCCGACCTCTCGGGCGAGGTCCACGACGAGCCGGCCCTGCTTGTCCACTTCCAGTGCGTGGTACGTGAGCGACTGCGGCGCGGGGCCGCCGACGACCCGCCCCTCCCGGTCGAAGCGGCTGCCGTGGCAGGGGCAGGTGAACCCGTCCTTGTCGGGGTTCTCCCGCACCGTGCACCCGAGGTGGGTGCACGTCGCGGACAGCGCGCGCAGGCCCTTCGCGTCGCGCATGACGAACACCTTGGCGCCATCGACGTACTCGGTCGCCCCCGTCGGGAAACGAGCGGGCTCGCCCAGGGCCCGCTTCATCGGCGGGCCGTAGGAGACCGGGGCCCGCGCGAACCGGACCGTGGACCACAGCGCCTCGAGCGCGAGGACGGCGAAGCCCCCGGCGCCGAACATGCGGATGAAACCGCGGCGCGAGCTCATGTCACTTGCTCACGAGCGGGATGGTGACGCTCGCGGTCTGGCCGGCGGTCACGTCCACGGTGACGTCCTGCGCGCCGAGCTTCTCGTGCCACACGCCGAGGGTGTACTGGCCGGGCGGGAGGCCATCGAGGCTGAACGCGCCGGCCTTGTCGCTCACGGCGAAGCGATTCGTGTCGAGCACCACGATGAAGGCGATCATGTCGTCGTGCACCTTGCAGAGCTGGCGGTACACGCCCTGCTTCGAGAAGGTGTACGAGCGCTTCTGGCCCTTGGGCCAGGTGCCGAGGTCGTACTTCTCGCCGTCCATCGTGAAGACGTTGTGACCCACCGGGTCAGAATTGGTGAAGTCGACGGTCCACCCCGACTGGATGGGCATGACGCGCGGCACGAACATCATGCCCGCCTGGTCCATCCCGACGGTCTTCACTGATTTGGTGCCTTTGTCGCCGGCCTTGACGTACACGATGGCGTTCGCCTTGTGCTTGGCGACCGCGACGTCGATGGTGCCGACGACCTCCCCCGTCGCCTCGGCCGCGTGGGCAGGGAGGGCGAGGAGCGCGAGGGCGAGGGCCAGGAACATGTGTCGCATGTGACCTCCAGGGATTCAGAACGCGGCGGCGTACTCGAGCCCGGCGAAACGGAAGCCGGTGGCGCCGCCCGCGTCCGCGCCCACGCCGGCGAGGCCGCGGAGCAGGACGTTGGGACGCACGACCGCGTTGACGACGGCGAGGCCGAGCCAGTCGGCGTCGCCGCCGTCGAGTCGCTGCGCCTCGAGACGCGCGGTGGGGAACACGACGGGGAACACCACCCAGGTGACCTCGGCGTAGAGCTGATCGGAGACGACCGCGACGCCGTCTCCTGCCGTGCTGTGGGTCTCGCGGGCGACGACCGCGTCGAACATCACGTCGCCGAGCACCGCGTGCGCGTCCGCGCCCACGCGGAGGACCTCGTCGTCCACGAGCGCGACCACCTCGCGCCCGCTCCAGGCGGACGCGCCGAGGGTGAGGCTCACCTCGCGCCACGCGGCGGTGCCGGCGACGCCGCCCGATCCGTCCAGGGGCATGCCGCCGATCTTCACCTCCGCGCGCCCGTACGCGTCCTTGGCGAGGAAGGTCGCGGGCGTCGTGTTCTCCACGGCGCCGATGGCCCAGCCCACCCGCTTCGCCGCCACGCCCGAGAGCTCGAGCCCGTTCTTGTAGGGCTCCGCCGAGAACGTCGCGTCTCCAACCGTGCGCGTGGTCAGCCTGAGCAGGTGGCCGGTGAGGCCGCGGTGGATCGACACTCCGTGCTGGGTCGGCTCGAACCGGCCCACCTTCACGAGCAGGTCGGACGGCCGCTTCAGCGGCGTGAAGACCACGTTCGCGCGCTCGGCCTCGATGGCCTCGTGGCCCCCGATGTTCACGGCGCCGAAGAACGCGACGTGCCTCCCCAGCACGCCGCCGGTGCGGACGCCAACGGACTCGACAGCCTGAGAGAGGTCGAGCTCGGCCTCGGCCATCTCGTCCCCTTCGTCGTGGCCGGCGGCCACCGCGTGCGCCTCGCCCTCGTCTTCCTCGGCGCCGTGGGACATCGACTCCATCGTGCTGCCGTACTGGACCTTCCCCCCGATCGTCAGCGACAGCGGGACCTTCCCGGGGAGCTGGCCGGGCCACACCGCGGCGGGCCATCGCTCGGCCTGGGCCTCGTTCCCGAGGGGGAGGGGCTCCTCCCGCTCCGCGACGGCATCGCCGCCCTCGGGGAAGCGGTAGGCGTTGCGCCGGAAGGCCTCCCCGAACGGCGTGAGCCTGGGGTACGCGAGGTGACACGTCTGGCAGCTCGTCTCGTAGCGCCGCGCGAACGCGGGGATCGCCCAGGCCTTCGCGGGGGCGAGCCAGACCAGGAGCATGAGGACGCAGGGTCCCCAACGAGCGAGTGTTCGCAGCACGAGGTCCTCTCCGCTTGGCTGGGAACGGTATCCTCGTGCTCGACCGCGGAGCTTCAGTCGAAGTGCCTACGGTGGATAACGTGCTTTATATAACTGTTTTACGGGTGTGTGGCGTATCTTGTCACAGGGCGCGTTCCGCGTGACACCCCCCGACACAGGGCCGTCTGGCGTACCGGCGGCCCCACGCCCCGACCCCGCGCGACGGTCCGGGCCTGTGACGCGGCCAGTCCCTGCGCTACCCTGCGCCATGCCCCTGGACGCCCTGAACCCCCTGCTCGAGCGCTGGCGGGACGACCCCGGCTCGACGTACCGCACCTGGTTCCTCTGGGAGGAGCGCCTCAAGAACTTCCGATCGATCCGGCGCGGCATCCAGCTCGTCGTCGGAGAGATCGACGCCGGGCGCTTCGGCACCGCCTACCGCGGGTCGTCGCTCGAGACGGTGGTGGGGTCGATCGCCGAGCAGCGCCAGATGTTCAAGGGCGCCGACCACGCGTTCCTGTGGAAGCCGAAGCTGCGCATCCCCGACATCTACGAGGCCCCGGACAACCAGCGCGCGTTCGGTCGCTTCCTCGACGCGTGCGTCTGCTGCGATGGGGAAGCCGCGATCGTCTCCGCGATCCGTGCGTTGGACGCCCGGAAGATCAAGGGGCTCGGCCCCGCCGCGGCCAACCTCCTGTACTTCCTCCACCCCACCCACGTCCCGCCGTTCAACACCGCCATCGTGAACGGGTACAACGCGCTCACCGGCGCGCGCGTGAAGCTCGGCTCGTGGGAGGAGTACCTGGCGATGCGCGCGGGCATGTTGCGCATCAACGAGGCGCATCGGGGGCTCCTCTCCAACGACCTCGGCGCGGTCGCGGGCTTCTGCTTCGACGTGGGGGCCGGTCGCTACCCGGCGCCGCCGCGGGGGGACGACGCCGCGGCCAGGTCCGCCTGGGAGCGCGACCTTGCGGTCGTCCGCGAGGAGAGCGATCGCGAGCGGAAGCGGCACGCGGCCGAGCGGGAGAGCGACCGCACACACACCGAAGTGCAGGCCTGGCTCCGGGACCTCGGTCGCGCGCTCGGGTTCGACGTATGGGTCGCGGCGAACGACCGGAGCCGCGCGTGGGCGGGCGGGAAGCTCGGCGACGGCTGCCTGGTGGACCTCCCCGCGCCCGTCGCGAGCATGCCCGGGGCCGACGCCGTGCGTCTCATCGACGTGCTCTGGCTCGAGCGCGACGGGGCGCGCGTGGCGGCGGGCTTCGAGGTCGAGCACACGACCTCCATCTACTCGGGCATCGTGCGCCTCCTCGACCTCGCGCTCGGGGCGCCAGATCAGGCGGTGCGCGGGCTGTTCCTCGTGGCGCCGGACGGGCGCGAGGAGGAGGTCCGCTCCCAGCTCGCCCGCCCCGCGTTCCGCGCCGTCGAGCACCTCCGCGTGCGGTACCTGCCCTACGGTGACCTCGATCGGAACCGCGAGGCCATGGCCCGCTTCGGGAGCGGGCTCAAGCCAATCGAGGCCCTGGCGAGGACGCTCGTCGGATAGCGCGGAGGAGCCGACCCTTGGACTGGATCACCCGCCTCGACGTGGAGCTGCTGCGCAACTTCGGGATCGCGCTCTGCATCGGCGCGCTCGTCGGCGTGGAGCGCGAGCGGAGCCACTCCGGGGAGGCCATGGCCTTCGGCGGCATCCGGACCTTCACGCTGGTCGCCATGTCGGCCGCGATCACCGCCTGGTTCTCCGAGCGCACCGGCTCCACCGCGGTGCTCGTCGTCGGGTTCGCCGCGGTTGCGGCGCTGACCCTTGCCGCCTACGTGGTCAGGTCGCGCCGGGAGATCGGCGGCGCGACCACCGAGGTGGCCGCGCTGGTGACCTGGTGGCTCGGGGCCCTGGCCGTCGGCGGGGCGGCCGAGGTCGCCGTGGCGCTCGCCATCGTCACGACCGGCCTGCTCGCGTTCAAGGACCCGCTCCACGAGGCCGTCGGGAAGCTCGATCGGGACGACATCGCCGCCGGCCTGAAGCTGCTCTTCGCGACCTTCATCGTGCTGCCCATCCTCCCGACCCACCCGGTGGACCCGTGGGGCGCGCTCGTGCCGTCGAGCCTGTGGTCGCTGGTGATCCTCATCTCGGGGATCTCGCTCGTCGGGTACGTCGCGGTGCGGTGGCTCGGGTCCGAGCGAGGGACCGTGCTCACCGGCGCGCTGGCCGGCCTCGTGTCGTCGACGGCGCTGACGCTCGCGTTCGCGCGTCGGAGCCGGGAGGCCCCGCACCTCGTGCCCGCGCTGGCGGCCGGCATCCTGCTCGCGTGGACCGTGATGTACGTGCGCGTGTTCGCGGAGACCGTCGTAGTGCATCCCGGGCTCGCCGTTCCGGTCGGCCTCCCACTCGGCGCGCTCTCGCTGGTGAACGGCGTCGCCGCGGCGTTGCTCTGGCGTGCCGCGACACCGCGCGGAGAGGGCGGCGCCGTGGCGCTGAAGAACCCGTTCAGCCTGACGGCGGCCGTCCGGTTCGGGCTCTTCTACGCGGTCATCCTCGTCGTCGTCGAGCTGGCGCGCCGCCACCTCGACCCGAGGTGGCTCCTCGCGATCGCGGCGCTCGCCGGCACCACCGACGTCGACGCCATCACCCTCTCGATGGCCCGCGTCGCGCGCGACGAGGCGCAGGCGCCGACGGCCGTGGCCGCGATCGTCGTCGCGACGGCGTCGAACACGGTCGTGAAGGCCGCGATGGTCGCCTCTCTGGGGGAGCCCGCGCTGCGGCGGCGGCTGGCGGTGGTGACGCTCCTCCTCGTCACGGTGGCCGCGGGCGCGGTCCTGCTCCGCGTGACGCACAGGTGACGTGGGGCCGCGGGTGCGCCTGGTATGCCTCCGCCACGGCGTGCGTACGTGTGGGACGACCAGGAGGTGGCGGGTGCTTTCCACGGAACAGCTCCTTCGCCTGTCCGAAGCGCGGGACCGCCAGCCCGAGACGCCCCTCGTGGCGCGGGTCATCGACGCCTGCATCGAGTCCGCCAAGGCCGCCACGGTGTGCTCGGACGCGTGCGCGCCGCTCGCGAACGCCTTCCACCTCGAGCCCTGCGTCCGTCAGACACGCCTCGCCTCGGACCTGTGCTGGGCGTCCGCCGTCGCGCTCTTGCACGGCGACGCGGACCGGGCCACGCTGCGCCCGCTGCTGGAGGCGTGCCGCGCCGCGTGTGAGGCCTCGGCCCGCGTCTGCTCGGCCCACGCGCCGAACCACGAGTTCTGTCGGGTGTGCGGGCGAGCCTGCCTGGAGACCGTCGACGCCTGCGCGAAGCTGCTCGCCGCCTGGGAGCCGGACGAGCAGGCGGATCAGGCGGGCGCCACCTCCGGTGGGGAGCGCCGGCGGTAGAGCTCCGGGTCTTCCTGGAACGCCGCGCGGCAGTGCCGGGAGCAGAACGCCACGATCCGGTCGCCCTCGACCAGCGTGAACGTGGGCGCGCCCTCCAGCACCATGCCGCAGACGGGATCCCTGCGGGCGTCCCACCCCGGGGGCCGCACGATCGGCCTGTCCTCGAGGAGCGTGCGCATGAGGCGGACCTCGTTGAGCACGAGCCGCGGCGTGAGGAAGTGCTCGCGCACCCGCTCGCGCCCCGCGGCCCCCAGCGCGCGCCGGCGGTCGGGGTCGCGGAGCAGGGCGACGAGCGCCTCCGCGCAGGCGTCCACGCCGTCGACGAGGATGCCACCGACCCCGTCGGCCATCTGGAGCGGGATCCCGCCCGCGCGGCCGGCCACCACCGGCGTGCCCTTCCAAAGGGCCTCCGACACGACGAGCCCGAAGCCCTCGCGGATCGACTTCTGTACGACCACGTCGGAGAGCATCTGGAAGGCGTTCACCTCGATGTTCCCCACCCCCACGAGGTTCGTGAAGACGTGAACCAGCGGGTCCTCGCGCGTCTCGTCGAGGATCTGCCGGTAGATCTCCGCCCCCTCCGGATCGTCGAGGGCCATCGAGCCCACGAGGGCGAGCTGAAGCCCGGGCACGTCACGGCGGGCGGCCCGGTACCCCGCGATCACGCCGAGGGGGTCCTTCCACGGGTCGAAGCGCGACACCTGGGTGACGAGCGGCCGATCGGTGCGGACGCCGATCCAGTCGAGCACCTGCCGCGCCGTCGCGCGGGGGAGGACGAGGTTCTTCGGGCTCAAGGGGTCGATGGCGGGGGGCACGATCTCCACGCGGGAGATCGGGAAGCCCGCGGGGACGAACTCGCGCATCGTGAAGACGGCGGCGTCGTAGCGGGCCAGGTACGGGCGCAGGAACCGCCAGACGGACGCGTTCGGGTGCGACGTGTCGATGTGGCAGCGCCAGACCCAGCGCGCGTCCCCGCCACCCCGGAGCGCCAGGATTCCGGCCGGCTGGGGGTCGTGGACGAAGACGAAGTCGTAGCGCTCCTCGAAGACGCGGGCGTTCGCTTCCGTCGTCGCAAGCCATGCGCGCTCGTCGTCCGGGGTGAGGCTGGCGGGCGCGCCCTGGAGGCCGTTGTGCATCGCCTTCGTCACCTTGAAGAAGCGCTCGTCCCCGCTGATGATCCGCCAGTGCGCGACGAGGCCGAGGTCGCGCAGCAGGGGGACCACCGAGCGGAGGAGCTCAGACACGCCGCCGCCGTAGGGCGTGGCGTTGAGGTGGAGGACGCGCGCGCCCTTCAAGGGTGCCGCAGCGGCCCGGAGCGCCTCGAGGAGGTCGTCCGGCGCGACGCCGCGGTAGCCGTCGAGCGCCCGAGGTCCGATGTCGACGAGGCTCAGCACGGGGACCTCCCCTCCCTACCTGCGCGCCGGCGCGGTGCGGGGAAGTGTGGCCCGGGGTGTCACGGCGCGCGTCGGACGTCGGATGTGACAGAAAATATCACATCACCAGACTAGTGGTTGAATGGTAGTAATTCGCCATCATCCGGACTCAGCAACGGACCCGGATGTGCATCGAGCGGAGGGGAAGGGTCGTGCACACGAAGCTCCGGACCGTCATTGCGCTTGCGCCCATCCTCGCCTGCGCCGCGCGCACGCCCGGGGCCGAGCCGCGCGACATGGGCGCCGCCCGCCACGAGGAGGAGGCGCGGCGGCAGGAGGAGGCCGCGGCGGGCCACGCGGGGGCGCCGGATCCGGCCGCCGCCGCGACTCGCGTCGAGTGCGGGACGGCGGGCTTCGGCCTCCAGGTCTGCTGGACCTCGGTGGTCGACCCCACGGAGGCGCACCTCCGCGACGCCGAGCGGCACCGGCGCATGGCCGCCGACCACCGCGCCCGCGCGCGCGCCAGGCGGCTGGTGGAGCCCCGGGCGGCGACCCCGTGAGCGTCCGCGTCGCCGTCGTGGGCGCGGGGCACGTGGGCGCCACCTTCGCGTACGCGCTGCTCCTCTCGGGCCTCGCGAGCGAGATCGTGCTCGTCGACGTCGATCGCGGGCGGCTCGAGGGGGAGGTCATGGACCTCGTGCACACGACGCCCTTTTCTCCGGCCGCGCGCGTATGGGCCGGCGAGCTGGGGGACTGCGCCGGGGCCGCCGTGACGGTCATCGCGGCCGGGCCGGGCCAACGGCCCGGGCAGACGCGGCTCGACCTCGCGCGCGTCAACGCGGGCATCGTCGACGCGCTCGTGCCCGAGGTCGTCCGCTGCAACCCCGACGGGGTCGTGATCGTCGCGACCAACCCGGTCGACGTCCTCACGCGCCGCGCGATCCTCCGCTCCGGGCTCGACCCGACACGCGTGCTCGGATCCGGCACGGTGCTCGACACGGCGCGGTTCCGCGCCCTGATCGGCCGGCACTGCGGCATCGACCCCCGGAACGTGCACGCGTACATCCTCGGTGAGCACGGCGACAGCGAGGTGCCCGCGTGGAGCACCGCGACGGTGGCCGGCCTCCCTCTGCGCCTGTTCTGCGAGGCGGCCGGCATGCCCTGCGATCGCGCGGCGATGGACGCGGTCTTCGCGGAGACCCGCGACGCGGCGGCGGCGATCATCCGGCGGAAGGGCGCGACCTGGTACGCGATCGGGGCCGCGCTCGTCCGCATCGTCGAGGCGATCGTCCGCGACCAGAAGACGGTTCTGACCGTGTCGACGCCCGTGGACGCGCGCTTCGGGGCGCCGGGCGTGTGCATGAGCCTGCCCGCCGTCGTGGGCGCGGGCGGTGTGGAGCGTGTGCTGCCGATCGCCCTCGATCCGGACGAGGAGGCGGCCTTGCGCCGTTCGGCCGGCATCCTCCAGGCGGCGTGGGGGGCCTTGTCATGAAGCGGATCGGAGTCCTGACGAGCGGGGGCGACGCCCCCGGGATGAACGCGGCCATCCGGGCGGTGACCCGCGCGGCGCTCGACCGGGGGTGGGGGGTCTTCGGCGTCCGTGACGGGTTCGTCGGCCTCATGGAGGGGCGCGCAGCGCCCCTC
>JBMOQZ010000260.1:0-11668 GCA_049322475.1 Myxococcota bacterium
GCGACGAGCAACGCGGCGAACGCGACGCCCATCACCGGGCGCGCCCGGATCGGCCGCCCGGTGTGGCCGAGCGCGACGCGCGCCATCATCCCGAGCGTCAGCATGCCGATCGACCCCGCCGTGAGCGCGTGCAGCGCGAGCGCGCGCGGCACGAGGTCCCGGGCGGCGAGCGCGTGCAGGGCGAGCCCGACGGCGACCCACCCGTGCCCGGCGTGCAACACCCACAGCAGCGGGTCGCGCAGCGTGTGCCGCGCGCCCCATCCCCACGCGCGCCCCGCCACCGCCACAGCGGCCACGCCCGCGAGCGCCGCCTCGACGACACCGGCCCCCGGGACCAGCTGCGCCACCGCGAGCGCGCCGGTGGCGCCGATCGCGACGCGGTCGAGCGCGGGGAGGCTGCGGATCTCGGCCGCGCCGGTCGCGTTGCGCGTGAACATCGGGACGATCCGCCCGGTCACGACGAGGATGATGACCACGACGACGTGCACCGCCGCGCGGTTCGCCGTCGCCGCCGCGCCCGGCAGCACCCCGTGCGCGTCGAGGTGGGCCGCGAGGTTGGCCGCCCAGAGCACGAGCAGGAGCACCGGGAACGCCGCGTTCCGGTAGTTCTTCGCCCGCCAGATCGGCCCGGCGATCACCGCGGCGAGCGCGGGCAGGAACGCGAGGTCCACCACCGTCGCCGCCCAGCCCGGGACCACGAGCAGCGCGACGCGGCCGGCGAGCCAGCCGAGGGCGAGCCCGCCGAGCCGCTTGCCGGTCGCCGTCTCCCGCCCCGTCCAGTTGCCCACCGCCGTGAGCAGGAAGCCGGCGAGCACCGCGACGGTGAAGCCGTGGATCATCTCGTGTGCGTGCCAGTGGACGCCGACGAGCGGCCCGGCCGGAATGAACCACCCCGCCAGCGCGAGGAGCCAGAGGGGGACGATCGCCGCGCCGAAGACCGCGGCGAGGAGGAAGAAGGGACGGAAGCCCTTCGCGAGGAGCGTCATGCCCTCCACTTGTTCCGCCCGGGAGGCGCGCGGGGTCGGCCTCTCGACCGACGAACCCGCTCCGTCGGGGCGCGCCTGTTCGTGGGGGCGGGCGTCCCGCCCGCCCCACCCGCGCTAGAATCCCGCCGTGCTCGCCCTCGCCCTCCTCCTCGCCTGCGCCCACCCGGTCCTGCAGACCGGGCAGGCCTCCTGGTACGGCCGCGAGCTCGCCGGCCGCCCCACCGCCAGCGGCGAGCGCTTCCGCCCCGCGCGGCTCACCGCGGCGCACCGCACGCTGCCGTTCGGCACGGTCGTGAAGGTCACGCGCACCGACACGGGCCGCTCCGTCCGCGTCGTGATCAACGACCGGGGCCCCTACGGGAAGGGCCGCGTCATCGACCTCGCCCGCGCCGCCGCGCGCCGCCTCGACATGATCGACGCGGGCGTCGTCAGCGTGGAGCTGCGCGTCGTGGGCTGCCGGGAGCGCTACGGCGGCTGTTGAGCGCCGCCGCGATCGCCAGCACGGCGAGCCCCGGCGCGGCCCCCGTCCCGCAGCCGCACGAACGCGAGCCCTCCTCCACCGTCGCGGGCGCGTCCTCCGGCAGCTCGAGCCGCGTGGCGCACGACGGGTCCTTCACCCACTCCGCGTCGTCGCCCGGCTCCGTCCGCGGGGTCCACGCGAGCGTGGCGGACGCGGACAGCTCGCCGAGCCGCGCGGTGAGCGTCGCGGTCTGCGGCCCGAAGGCCTCCGAGGGCGGCACGCACCCGTCGGTCACCCAGGCGTAGTCGGGCGCGGGCTCGCCGAAGAAGGCGAGCGCCATCTCCCGGTCCGTCTCCCACACCACGGGCATCCCGAACACCGGCGACCCCGCCTCGTCCCGCGCCACCACGCGCGCCGCGACGGGCGTGTCGGCGCCGTCCTCGGCGAGGCTGTAGGCAAGGGCGAGCTCCAGCGACGCGACGTCGCCCGCGTCGACGCCCTCGACCTCGCCGACCTCGAACGTGGCGCCGGCGGTCGAAAGCGTGAGCGTCGCCGCGTCGCCCGGGCCGAGCCGCACGCTCTCCACGCCCGCGAACTCGGGCGCGTCGCCCCGGACGTCCGCGGCGGCGAGCGAGGCGCCGTCGGTGCTCCAGGCCACCGGCTCGCCGGCGATCGTGCGCAGGCGCGGGAACACGGAAACGTGGCGGTCCGCCGCCACGAGCACGGGCTCGCCCGCCGCGGGCACCCAGCCCTCGGGCGCCAGAAGCCGCAGCGCCCCGTCCGCCACGAGGTCGGCCGCCATCTCCTCGTACACGGGCGAGAGCGTCCCGGCGACGTCGTCCGCGGCGAGCACCGGGACGGTCACCGCGTCCTCCGCGGGCGCCCACCCGAGGTCGTTCGCGTCGCACGCCACCGGCGTGAAACGCCAGACCACGTCGCCGGCGCCCTCGAGGACGACGGCGTCGCCGTCGAGCGCCGCGGGGCCCTCCACCGCCAGCGAGAAGCACGCCGTCACGTCGCCGAGGCCCTCCGGGCAGTCGGCCGCGCAGGTGAGCGCGGGCACCACGCGCGTGCCGGCGAGGAACGGGCTCGGCGCGCCGTCGGCGCCGCCCTCGATCACGTTCGCGAGGGCCACGCCCACCTGTCCGCCGTCGGTGTAGAAGCTCGGTCCGCAGGCCGAAAGCAGCACGATCGCGGGGAGGATGCGCATCCCATCCCTCCATGCAAGATCCGGGCTTCGCGACGCCGTCGGCGTTCGCCGACCGGAGGCGGCGCGGATCACGACACGGGCGTCACGCCCGCAGCCGCCTCCACGTGCGCGCGATCTCGTCGCGGACCTGCCCGAGGTCGACGTCCGCCCGCCGGAAGCGGCCCTGCAGCGAGAAGTAGCGGGCCAGCGCCTCCTCGTCGTGGTCGGGCTCCACGTTCACCACCGTGCGCTCGCCGTCGAAGATCGACACCACCGGGTAGAGCCCCGACCGCACGGCGAGCCGCACGAGCTCGATGCCGTCGGCGGGCTCCGACTTCCAGCCCGTGGGGCAGGGCGACAGCACGTGGAGGAAGCGGAAGCCCCTCGCGTGCAGCCCGTGGCGCAGCTTCTTGAGCGCGTCCTCGGGGTGCGCGAGCGAGACCGTCGCGACGAACGGGGCCCCGTGCGCCGCCACGATCCGCAGCACGTCCTTCTTGCGGACGCTCTTGCCCGCGGGGGTCGTGGACGTGGCCGCGCCGAGCGGCGTCGCCGAGGAGCGCTGCCCGCCCGTGTTCCCGTAGATCTCGTTGTCGTAGCAGACGTAGAGCACGTCCTCGTCGCGCTCCGCGGCCGCGGAGAGCGTGGCGAGGCCGATGTCGAAGGTGCCGCCGTCGCCGGCGAAGCAGAGGACCCGCGTGGGCTCGCCGTTCATGGCCGCCACGTGCGCGAGCCCCGTCGCGACGGCCGCGGCGCTCGCGAACGTGGACGCCATCACCGGCGCTCCGTACGCCGAGCTCGGGAACGGGCCCGCGGTCACGATGGCGCAACACGCGGGGACGACCATCTGCACCGGCGTGTCCATGACCGCGTGCCCGAGGAGCTGCAGCAGCACGCTCATGCCGCAGCCGCCGCAGTTCGTGTTGCCGGCGCGCAGCATCGGCTCGGCACGGTCGAGGCCGCCGCGCACCATTCCGCCGAGGATGGGCTCGTGCATCAGGCCACCTCCAGGATCTCGGGGGCCCCGGGGGCGCGCCGCGCGGCCAAGTCCTGAAACACGCGCTCGAGGTGGGCCGGCCTCACGTCGCCGCCGCCGAGGCCGAGCACGTACCCCTGCACCATCGGGAGCCCCGTCGTCGCGCGCAGCTCCGCCCACGACACGCCGCCGAGGCCCGGAGACAGGTCGCGGTCGACCACGGCGACGCGCGGGACGTGGGCGAGCGCCCGCGCGATCGCCTCGCCCGGGAACGGCCGGAACATGGCGATCCGCAAGGCGCCCGCGCGGACGCCCCTCGCGCGCAGCGCGTCGACGACGACGCGGGCGGTGGTCGCGGTCGTGCCCATGGACACGACGGCGAGCTCGGCGTCCTGGAGCCGGTAGCCCACCACCGGGTCGGGGAGGCGTCGCCCGAACGTCGCCGCGAACGAGGCCTGGACGTCGCGCCACACCGCCGGCACCCCCGCCATCGCGGTCTCGAGCTGGTGGCGGTGCACCTCGGCTTCGTGCGGGAAGTCGAGCCCGCCGACGGTGCGGGGGCGGTCGCCGAGGCGGTGAGGCAGCTCCAGCGGCGGCAGGAACGCGTCCACGGCCTCCTGCGACGCGATGTCGGTGGACGTCAGCGTGTGGGAGAGCACGAACGCGTCCTGACACACCAGCACGGGCAGGAGCACGCGGCGATCTTCGGCGAGCCGGAAGGCGGCGAGCACGAGGTCGTGGACCTCCTGGTTGTCTTCGCAGTAGAATTGCACCCAGCCCGCGTCGCGCAGGAGCAGGGTGTCGCCGTGGTCGACCCAGATGTTCCAGGGCGGCCCGAGCGTGCGGTTCACCGCCATCATCACGATGGGGAGCCGGTAGAACGCGGCCGCGTAGACGTTCTCCGCCATGTACGCGAGCCCGTTGCTCGACGACGCGGTGAACGCGCGCGCGCCGCCCATCGCGAAGCCCATGCAGGCGGCCATCGCGCTGTGCTCGCTCTCGACGAGCACGACGCGTCCCTTCTCGAACGCCTGCGCGGCGAGCATCTCGATGCACTCGGTCTGCGGGGTGATCGGGTACACGCCGCTGCCGAAGCCGCGCCCGGCGCGGTTCGCGCGCCCGGCGGCCGTGGCGGCGAGCGCCGCCGCGTGATTGGCGGTGAGGAGTTGCACGCTCATGCGGTCACCATCTCCATGCCGGCGCGCGGGCACTCGCGGGCACACACGCCGCAGCCCTTGCACTGGTCGAGGTCCACCGCGTACCCGCGCCCCGCGCGCCGGACGACGCCCTCCGGGCAGTACACGAGGCACGTGTCGCAGCGGGTGCAGTGGCCGCAGCTCAGGCAGCGCCGGGCCTCTCGCGCGTCCTCGAGCCCGAGCGCGACCTCCGGCTCCCCGCGCAGTCGCTCGCCGACGGGGCGAAGGCGCCTCGGCGCTCCGAGCACGACCGGAAAGTGTTCGAGCCGCATCTGTTCGGCACGAACCACGGCGCGCGCCTCCGGGTGCGACGCTTCCTCGGGGCCGTCGAGCACGCGTGCGGCGGCCCTCGCGCCGTCGCCGATCGCGTGCGCGACCGTACCCCGCCCCGTCACGAAGTCGCCGGCGGCGAACACCGGCAGCGCCCGGTCGCCTTCGTAGACCCTGCCGTCGCGCACGGTCCACCCCGCCGGGAGCACGTCGGACACGTCCGCGCGCTGCCCGGCCGCCAGCAGCACGGTGTCGCACGGGATCCAGTCGCGGACGCCGGTGTCGGCGAGCCGCCCGCCCCGGGTCCCCGCCGCCACGACTGCGAGCTCGATGGCGCCGACGCGGTCGTCGCCGTGCGCACGGAGGGGCGCACGCTGGAAGACGAACTCGACGCCCTCCTCCTCCGCCTCGGCGACCTCCTCGGGAAGGGCGGGCATCTGCTCGCGCGTGCGCCGGTACACCACCGTGACCCGCTCGGCGCCGCGCCGCAGCGCGCTCCTCGCGCAGTCCAGCGCGGTGTTGCCGCCGCCGACGACCACCACCTGCCCGCCGACCTGCATCGCCAGCCCGTGGTTGGCCGCGCGCAGGAAGTCGAGGCCCTGCTCGATGCCGTTGAGCGGCGCCTCGCCGAGGTCCACCTCCACCGCGCGGGCCTGCCCGGCGGCGACCACCACCGCGTCGACGTCGCGGGCGAGGGTGGCGACGTCGTCGGGGCGCACCTTCGCGCCGCCGCGGAACGTCACGCCGAGCGCGATCACCGCGGCGATCTCGCGGTCGAGCGCGGCGCGCGGGAGCCGCCACGGCGGGATGCCGCTCCGCAGCAGGCCGCCGGGGGCGCCGGCGGCGTCGAGGAGATCCACGCGCCAACCCGCGCGCGCGAGCTGGTACGCGGCGGAGAGGCCCGCCGGCCCCGCGCCGACGACCGCCGCGCGCCTCCCGTTCGGCGGCGCGGCCGCGCGTGCGATCACCGCTTGGTCGCCCACCCACCGCTCGAGCCCCCGGGTGTCCACCGCGCCGTCCAAGGCTTCGCGGTTGCACGCGAGCCGGCAGAACCCCGGACAGACGCGCCCGCACGTGGCGGCGAACGGCGTCGTCTCGGCGAGGATCGCCGCCGCGGCCTCGACCCCGTCCGTGGCCAGCGCGCGCACGAAGCCGACGACGTCGTTCCCCGCGGGGCACGCCTCCGCGCAGGGCGCCGGCCGGGTGACGTACCGCGGGGTGGACGAGCGCCAGGTCCCCGTGCGCAGCGCGGGCGCCGGCCCCTCGACGTGCGCGACGAGGTCGAGCACGCCCCCCGGGGCCGGCGCGGCGCGGCCGGCCCGTGATTCCCCGTCCGCCTCGCGGATCCGCACCGCTTCGTACGCGTCGCGCGCGGCGGGCACGTCGCGCGCGACGTGGACCTCGGCGAGCGCCGCCTCCAGCTCCGCCATCGGCAGGCCCATCGCCTTCGCGAACGCGCCGGCCATCGTCGTGTTCACGATGACGACCGAGCGGCTCCCGATGCCGTGGGCGCGGGCGATCGCCGTGGCGTCGACGGTCGCGACGCGGAAGCCCGGGTGGCGGCGCGCGATCGCCTCCGGCGCCTCGGGGGTGTTCACCACGATCGTCCCGCCCGCCTTCAGCCCGAGGAGCGCCGCGTCGTCGAGCAACGCGGCGTCGAGCACGAGCAGGTGGTCCGGCTCGTAGACCTTGTTCCGGTTCACGATCGCGGCGGGGTCGACGCGCAGGTACGCGCGCACCGGCGCGCCGGAGCGCTCGCCCGCGTAGTCTCCGAAGGCCTGCACGCTCATCCCGAGGCGGGCCCAGGTGGCGGCGAGGATCTTGGCGCAGGTCACCCCGCCCTGGCCTCCCCTTCCGTGCAGCCGGATCTCCATGGCGACCTCGAGCGGTGTCGCAGCCTACGGCGCGCCCGTCGTCCCGTGGATGGGGCGGAGGGCCGACGGTCAGACGACGCGTTCGACGAGCACCCCGTGATCCACGAGCTCGCGGAGCCGCTCGACGCCGATGGTGGCGAGCCGGTCGGCGGCGGCGAGCCCGTCCTGCGCGTCGAGCGCCTCGTCCTCCTCGGCCGTGAGGACGGCGGGATCCCACACCGACCAGGTGCGCACGCGCACGCGCCCGTCGGCGAGCCGCTCCCTCACGCGATCCGCGCGCCACAAGGGGCCCCGCGGGAGCGCGGGATCGAGGCGCGCGGCGAGCGCCGGCTGGAGCGCCCGCAGTCGCACGGTCGCCTCCATCCCGACGACGCGCCGCACCTCCGGCCACGACATCGCCGACGCGCGCGCGGCGCAAGCCAGGAAGTAGGCCTCCTCGCGCCCCGCCCAGCCTCCCCACGCCGACGGACCCCTCCCCTCGGGCCGCGCCCCGAGGTCGCGGGCGAGCTTCCGGGACAAGGCGCGCTCGATCGCCTGCAGGAGCGCGCGGAGCTCGAGCTGCGCACGCTGGCCCACCTCCCCGCGGTCCACGCGGCAGAACCACGTCGCGCACACCGCCTCTCGGTGCCGCCAGACGCCGCACCGGCCGCGGTCGAGGTACGGGCACGCGAGCGCCGGATCGCTCCCGAAGGGCACCGCCGCGATCGCCGCCGCCTCGGTGGGGGTCGGCCCGAGGCCGAGCGGCGTCACGCCGTGGCGCGCCGCGACGCGCGCCCGCAGCGCGTCGCGGCCGGGCGCGTCGGGGTCGCCGAGGACCCCGCCCACGACGAAGTTCGGCTGGGCGGGCACGTGGCCGCAGCACCGCACGTCGACGTGGAAGGGCCCGTGCGGCGCGCACGTGGGGCACGCCTCGCACGTCGAGCGGGCCTCGCCGGGCACCGACACGCCGAGCGCGGCGGTCATCCAACGGTCGTAGAGCGGCGGGAGGTTCACCGCGGCAGCGTACCCCCGCTACGCGCGCGCCCCCTCGCCGATCACCGGGTGGTGCTCGAAGCGGCACGCGCCCGCGTCGCAGTGGCGGAGCCCCTGAGACTGGTACTTGGCGTACCCGTCGGGGATGACGGTCGCGACGGCGCCGAAGCGGCCGAGCAGCCGGCGCGCGGCGAGCAGGTTGGCGCCGGCGGACACGCCCACGCAGTAGCCGTGCGCCTCGGCGACCCGCACAGCCTCGGCGCGCGCCTCCTCGGTCGACACCACCGCCACCTCGTCGATCATCGGGTTGCGGCCGCCCTTGCCGTCGCCGGCCAGCGCGGGGACGAAGCCGTCGCCGATGCCGCCGATGCCGTGCTCGCCGGCGGGGCCGCCGCTCATCACCGCGGACTCCGCGGGCTCGACCGCGACCAGCACCACGTTCGGGTACGTCTCGCGCAGGCGCCGGCCGACACCCATCAGCGTGCCGCCCGTGCCGACGCCGGCGACGAAGGCGTCGAGCCGGCCGACCCCGCGCGCCCGGAGCTGGACGAGGAGCTCCATGCCGGTGGTGTCGTAGTGGCACTCGCTGTTGAGCGGGTTGGAGAACTGGTCCGGGTTGAACCAGCCGTGCTCCTCCGCGAGGCGGTCGCGGATGGCGGCGGCCTCGGCGAAGCTGCCCTCGCGCGAGCAGAGGACGAGGTCGGCGCCGAGCTCGCGGAGGATGCGCTTGCGCTCCTCCGTCATGTTCTCCGGCATCACGATGGTGATGGGGTACCCGCGCTTGCGGGCGTACCACGCGTAGGCGATGCCGGTGTTGCCGCTCGTCGCCTCGACGATGCGCTGGCCGCGGCGCAAGAGCCCCGTGGCCTCGCTCCGGTCGAGGATGTACTCGACGATGCGGTCCTTGATGCTCCCGCAGGGGTTCGTGCACTCGAGCTTGGCGTACACGCCGTCGACGACGACGAGGGGCGTGTCGCCCACGATGGCGCGGTCCATGGGCGACCCCTACCGCCACGGGCGGGGCCGGGGGATCCGTCGGACGACGCAGGGTTCAGGCCCGGAGCGCGCGCGCGTGCCAGGCGACGTGCTCCTCGAGGTAGGTGGCCACGAAGAAGTAGCTGTGGTCGTAGAGGAAGCGGCGGCGCAGCGTGAGCGGGTGACCCGCCCGGGCGCACGCGGCCTCGAGGCGCGAGGGCTGGAGCTGCGTGTCGAGGAAGGTGTCGCCCTCGCCCTGGTCCACGAGGATCGGCAGGCGCTCCTTCGCGTCCACGACGAGCTCGCACGTGTCCCACCGCTTCCACTCCGCGTAGTCCTCGCCGAAGAAGCGTCCGAACGCCTTCTGGCCCCACGGGACCTGCGTCGGCGCCACCACCGGCGCGAACGCGGACACCGCGCGGAAGCGGCCCGGGTTGCGCAGGGCGAGCACCAGCGCGCCGTGGCCGCCCATCGAATGCCCGGCGATCGACTGCCGCGAGAGATCGAGCGGCAGGGGGGCCAGCGCGGCCGGGAGCTCGTCGAGGAGCCACGTCGCCATCCGGTAGTGGGTGTTCCACGGCGCCTGCGTGGCGTCGACGTACCAGCTGGCGCCGTGGCCGAAGTCCCAGGCGCCGTCGGGATCGCCGGGCACGTCGGGCCCGCGGGGCGAGGTGTCCGGGGCGACGATCGCGACGCCGTGCTGGGCCGCCCACCGCTGGGCGCCGGCCTTCTGGACGAAGTTCTGGTCGGTGCAGGTGAGCCCGGAGAGCCACCAGATCAGGGGCACCGGCCCGTCCTTCGCCTGCGGCGGCAGGTACACCGAGAACGTCATGGAGCAGCGACACGCGGCGGAGTCGTGCGTGAACTGCAGCTGGTCGCCGTCGAAGCAGGCGGCGAAGCCGACGCGCCGCATCAGTACGTGACCACGGCGCGGATGGACTCGCCGTGGTGCATGAGCTCGAACGCGCGGTTGACGTCCTCGAGCGGCAGCACGTGGGTGATCAGCGGGTCGATGGCGATGCGCCCGTCCATGTACCAGTCGACGATCTTCGGGACGTCCGTTCGCCCGCGCGCGCCGCCGAACGCGCTCCCCTTCCACACGCGGCCCGTCACGAGCTGGAAGGGCCGGGTGGCGATCTCCTGCCCCGCGCCCGCGACGCCGATGATGACGGACTCGCCCCACCCCTTGTGGCAGCACTCCAGCGCCTGGCGCATCACCTGCACGTTCCCGATGCACTCGAAGGAGTAGTCGGCGCCGCCGCGCGTGAGGGTGACGAGGTGCTGGACGAGATCGCCGGCGACCTCCGCCGGGTTCACGAAGTGGGTCATGCCGAACCGGCGGCCCCAGGCCTCGCGCGCGGGGTTCACGTCGACCCCCACGATCATGTTCGCGCCGACCATCTTCAGCCCCTGCACGACGTTGAGCCCGATGCCGCCGAGCCCGAACACGACACAGTTGGATCCCGGCGTCACCTTCGCGGTCCAGATCACCGCGCCGATCCCCGTGGTGACGCCGCAGCCGACGTAGCAAGCCTTGTCGAAGGGCGCGTCCTCGCGGATCTTCGCGACCGCGATCTCCGGGAGCACGGTGTACTGCGAGAACGTGGAGGTCCCCATGTAGTGGTGGAGGGTCTGCCCGCGGTACGAGAAGCGACTCGTGCCGTCGGGCATGAGCCCCTTGCCCTGCGTGGCGCGGATGCGCTGGCAGAGGTTGGTCTTGCCCGAGAGGCAGTAGTCGCACTCGCGACACTCGGGGGTGTAGAGCGGGATGACGTGGTCGCCGGGCTTCACCGAACGCACGCCGGGGCCGCACTCCACCACCACGCCGGCGCCCTCGTGCCCGAGGATCGCCGGGAAGAGCCCCTCGGGGTCGGCGCCCGAGAGCGTGTACGCGTCGGTGTGGCACACGCCCGTGGCCTTGAGCTCGACGAGCACCTCGCCCTCGCGGGGGCCTTCGAGGTCGACCTCGACGATCTCGAGGGGGCGGGCGGGGGCGAACGCGACGGCGGCGCGGGACTTCATCGGGGCTCCGGGGGAACCCGTGGACTAACGCCTCAGATGAGCTCGCGGCGCTTCGCCGTGGGATCCGTCTGTGGGGGCTTCGCGTACGTGCCCGACAGCTTCACCATCGCGACGTGCGCGCGGCACACGAGCGGGGCGTCGTCGAGGTAGTAGACCGGGCAGCGACCGATCTCGACGACCTCCATCCCCAGCGACCGGGCCTTCGCCACCGCCTCCGGGTGCCCGGTCTGGAAGCTGAACCAGATGCGCTTGCAGCCGGCCTCGTGGGCGACCTCCACCCCGCGCGCCGCCGAGCGCGGCTTCATCCACACGACGGCGAGGTCGGCGTGGTCCGCGGGGAGCTCGGAGGCGGCGTGGTAGACCTTCCCGCCCTTGACCGGACCGCGGCTCGCCGGGAGCTTGCCGAGGTCGACGCAGTAGAAGCGCTTGCCGGCCTTCGTGTAGGCGGCGTAGCTGAGGGCGGGGAAGCGATCCTCCGAGCTGTCGCCGACGAGGACGAAGCCCTCGGTGGCGCGGAGGAGGGCGGCGAGGGGGTGGTCGGACATGGCGGGCCTGTAACCGCCTGTCGCACCCGGCCACCTTCCTCCCCGGATCCCGGCGGCGCCACCCGGAGCTCGCGGGCCGGCCCCCCGCCCGGAGGTGGGCGTCGAGGCGGGTGGTCAGATCGGCCCCATGCGCTCGAACACCCTCCTTCCCCCCGCGGGTGGACCGTATGGTGGCGGGGGTCGGCCACGGAAGTGGCCGACGCGGA
>JBMOQZ010000261.1:0-11454 GCA_049322475.1 Myxococcota bacterium
GCGGCGACGGGCGGCGTGGGCGGCGCGGGCGGCAGCGCCGGGGGCGTCGCGGGCAGGGGCGGCGGCGCGGGCGGGGCCGCAGCGGGGACGGGCGGCGGCTCGGCGAGGCGCTTGGCGAGCTCGGGCACCTGGCCTACCGGCGTCCACGACGCCATGCCGTCGCGCCACACGAGGTGCTGGGCCCCGGGGTTCGCGCGGACCTTCTCCACGATCGCGTCGGCGCCGAGCTGCTGGGGGGTGCCCCCCGCGCTGTACTGCCACGTGTCCGCGCCGAGGACGGCCTTCTGGATCTCCGGGACGTCCTGCCAGCGCTTCCACGCCGGCCACCCGGCCTGCCAGACGAGGTGCTCGGCGGCGGGGTTCGCGCGCACCGCCGCGACGACGCGGGCGAGGTCCCAGTCGGCGCCCTTGTCGGCGGGGCCCGAGTAGAACCAGCGGGCCTCGACGGCCTGGCCGGGGAGGGGCGGCGGCGTCTGGGCGAAGGCGACGGAGACGACGATCGGCAGCATGGCCGCCAAGTAGCCGATCACGCGATCAAGTGCCGAACCAGGGCGAGGCCCACACGCGGTGCTCCTCCTCCCCCACGAACGCGCGGATGCGCAGGTAGCGGGCGTCGCCGGGCGCGAGCGTCAGCTGATCCGCGGGCGCGACGGTGCCGTCCGGCGCGACGAGCTCCGCCGTCCACGACGACACCGTGGGGTCGTCGAGCGTCACCGCGATCGTCAGGGGCGTGGCGGCGGCGGGGACGTCGTCGCCCGGGAGCCAGCGCGCGCCGTCGGGGCCGGTGGCCTCGACGGAGAGGCCCTCGAACGCCCAAGAGGCCGCGACCGTGTTGCGGCGCTCGATCGCGTCGAACAGCGCGGCGCGGGTGAGCGGGAGCGCCTCGGGCAGGATCACGCCGGTGACCGTGCCCTTCGTGAACTGGGAGTTGGCGGTGTCGCCGACCTGCGTGTTGCGCACCATGCCCACGCGCTCGAGGTTGCCGGGGTCGGCCTCGTGGTTGTCGGTGCCGCCGACGAAGCCGAGCTTCTTGCCGAGCTGCAGCGCGTACTGGATCGACCCCTCGGGCACGTAGTGCTCGGTGTTGTGTCGCCAGTCGCAGCCCTCGGCGCCGGCGTCCCAGCACTCCGAGCTCCCGTGCTGCGACGCGATCTCGACGACGACGTCGCCCGGGACGTCGTTGTCGGGGTCGGCCCAGTCGACCCAGGCCGGGATCTCCTCGGCGGGGTGGTGGTAGAAGGCGATCCAGCGGGTGGGGGCGCAGCCATCGAGGTCGCCGGCGGCGGCGAGCGCGGCCTCCAGCTCGTTGGGGAGCAGGACGGCGTCGAGGTCGGTGTACCAGTAGCGCTCGGCGCCGGCCTCGACGCTCGCGCCGGGGGTGTGGCAGGAGGGGACGCGCAGCGCCGCGCAGGCGCCCGGGTCCTCGAGCAGCACGGTGCGGTGGACCTTCTCGTACTCGGGCTCGCCCTCCTGGTAGCGGCACGACGCGGTCCACTCGAACCCGAGGATCGGGACCACGGGCCCGGTCTCCGCGGCGGCGACGAGCTCCTTCGTCCGCTCCCACACGTCGAGGTCGATGCCGTCGGCGTCGCGCTGGTAGCGGGAGAACTCGGCGTGATCCGTGATGGCGGCGAAGTCGAGGCCGTTCGCCTCGGCGCGGGCGAACACGGGCTCGCCGGGGAGGGACTCGTCGGGGAGGCAGCCGGCGTCGGCGTTCTCGCAGCCGTCCTGCGAGAGGTTGGTGTGGTTGTGGAGGTCGCCCCAGGCGATCCGCAGGGGGGGCGGGGCCGGGGGGCCGCCGGTCTCGCCCGAGTCGTCGGGCGGGGTCGACTCGACGATCGTGCCGGAGTCGTCCCGGACGACGGGGTGCGGCGGCGCGAAGCGGCCGCACGCGAGCAGCGCGAGGAGCATCATCGCGGGCTATCTTAGCCGGCGCCCATGACCGCGCTGGCGCTCCTCTCGTTGACCTCGTGCGAACGCTTCGGACCGGACGACCCGCGCCCGCGCGAGTCCGGCACGATCGACCGCGACGACAGCGGCACCACGCCCATCCACACGGGCGAGTCCGGCGACGACACCGGCGGCGAGACGGGCACCACCCCGCCGCCCCCGCTCTCGTCGTACGTGTACGAGGTCTCGCGCGAGCAGATCGCCGTGGTCGGGCTCGACCTCGTCGTCGTGACCTACGGCGTGCTCCCAACCAACCCGCTCGGCGGCTACCGCGACAACGAGGGCAACGACCCGCTGTTCCACGTCGTGCGTCCCCGCCGCTGGGTGGACCCCGCCGCGGCCCACCCCGCGCTCGTGTGGCTGCACGGCGGGGTGCTCGGCATCGACGACGAGTGCCCGGACCCCGAGACGATCCCCGAGGGCGAGGACGACCCCTGCAACTTCTGCCGGCGCTCGGGCGTCGAGATGCTCGTGGAGAACGCGATCTCCGGCCACGAGTTCATCCTCGCCGAGGTCCAGCAGCGCCAGTGGATGATGGTCGTGCCGGAGAACACCTGGTGCGACATGTGGACCGGCCTCGGCGAGGACGACCCGGTCGACGCCAACCACAAGAGCGTCCAGCACATCCACTTCGTGCTCGACGTGCTCGAGGAGGGGCTCGACGACCACCTCGCCGACCCCGCCGGCCTCTACCTCTGGGGCACCTCGCTCGGCGGCAGCGGCGCGTTCCCGGTCGCGTACGGCACGGGCGAGGAGCCGAGCCGCTTCGACGGGCTCGTCTGCGACTCCGGCCCGACCGCGTTCGCGTGGTGGGACGCCAACTCCCCCTTCTACGCGCCCTACATCGAGCACCTGACCGGCGGCCCCGCCTACGACGACGATGGCGATCCCACCCCGTTCTGGGACAACTACGCGCGCATCGACGGCACCCTGCTCGTCGGCGAGCGAGGGTTCCGCGTGCCGGTGTTCTCGGCGTGGAACACCTACGACCAGCTCACCGAGCCCGAGAACGGCACGGCGCTCGAGGCGCTCCTGCCCCAGACCTACGGCGCGGACGGCGTGCGGTACTGGTCCCACGACTACCGCCACCACGCGCCGATGGAGTACCACCACACCCAGACCGCGTACCGCAAGCCGCCGTGGGGCTACACGCCGCGCGCCGCCTTCGAGTTCCTCGCGGGCAGGAGCGTCGCCTTCTACGAGGCGGAGGCGCTCTGCCCGACCGACGTCTGCGTGACCCAGGCCGAGACCAGCGACGACTTCGAGTCCATCTCGATCTACTCGGGAGGCGCCGCCGTGACGCACGGCGGCGACGGCTCGCCCGGGGTGGTGTTCCGCGGCGAGGTCCCGGACGACGTGCCGCGCGGCGTGCCGATGACGCTCATGCTCGCCCTGCGCGCGGAGGGCACGACCGGCACCGAGCGCGCGGCCGAGCTCCTGACCGCGACGCTGAGCGCCGACGGCGCGGCGATCGCCACGAAGGTCGTGACCGTCGCGGAGATCGAGGAGGGCGACGACGCACGCGTCGAGCGCTACGTCGCGCACGTCGACGGCACCACCTGGGCCCCCGACCTCGACGGCGACGGCGTGGGCGACCCGCTCCCGGAGGGACCGCTCACGATCGAGGTGACGCACGCCGGTCCCGGCACCATCTACTTCGACGGGGTGTGGTTCCTCTGGTAGGGCGGCACGCCTCTTGCTGAAGGGGCCTCGCCATGTTGCTCATCCTCGTCGCCTGCTACGGTCCGGTCCCGGAGGAGGAGGACACCTCTCCCCCGGAAGGCGCGGTCCCCACGGACGCGGGCCTCTACGACCTCGTCGTCGCCGTGGCTCCCGATCCCCCGGTCGTCGGCGACGCCTCGATGGAGGTCCTCGTCACGGCGGAGGGCTCGCCGATCGCCGGCGCCGACGTCGCCATCGTGCCGTTCATGCCGTCGATGGGGCACGGGCTCTCGGAGGAGCCGGTCGTCGACGAGGTGGGCGACGGGACGTACGAGGCCGACTGGGTCTACCCGATGGCGGGCGAGTGGGAGGTGACCGTCACCGTCGGCGCCGACCCGGGGACCGACACCCTGACGGTGACCTGGGATGTGGGCTAGCCTCCTCGCCGGCGCCGCGTGGGCGTCGGCGTGCTGCGGGGGCGGCGGCGCCAGCGTGCCGATGCGGCCCGCCGACTGCGATCACGTCGTCGCCGGCGTCGGCGTCAGCGCGCAGACGGCGCTCGGGCGGTGGGACGTCGACGGGCGCGCGGTCCCGACGTCCTCGTCCGAGCAGGACATCGTCGCGACGATCGGCGCCGGGTACCGCCCCGCGCACTGGGGGCACCTCACGCTGTCGATGCCCGCCCAGGTGAACCGCCGCGCCGCCGGCGACACCGCCGCGTGGGGCGGGGGCGTGGGCGACGTGCGCGTCATGGCCTACGGCGACCCGTTCGAGGAGGATCCGGAGGGATGGTTGCCCGTGCCGTACCTCGGCGTCGGCGTGCGCGCCGCGACCGGCCGCGCGTGGGACGAGTCCGATCACCCGCTCCTCGCCGACGTCACGGGCGAGGCGGGGACCGCGTTGGTCGCCAGCGCCTCGGTCGAGCGTTCGTTCGGGCGCTGGCCCTACGGGGTGCAGGGCGACGTCGAGCTCCCGGTGGAGGACCGCCTCGGGGTCGCGCCGGCGAAGGCCACCGCGCTCGCCTTCGTCGGGCGGAACCTCGGCGACAAGTGGACGGTCACCGCGTCGGTGCGGGCCTCGCGGACCTTCCCCGAGGACGCGCTCGGCGCCGGGCGCACGTCCGCGGCGCTGCGCGTCGTGCGGGGCGAGAAGCTGCTCTACCGCGCGTGGCTGGGGATCGACGCCGACCTGCCGATCTCGGGCCTCGGGCGCTCGTTCACGCAGCTGGGGTCGGTCGGCGCGGGGTTCGCGATCGTGCGCTGACGCACAGCGCCCTGTGCCTCATCGCACGAATTTCGGCGTCTCAGCGGCGACGACCGTCGTGTCGTCGATCGTGACCTCGGTGGTGCCGGAGGTCGTCCACACCATCGTCGCCGACGCGTCGGCGTCGGACCAGCGCACCGCGTACACGCCGTCGGGGAGCCCGAGCGCCTCCTCCACGCGGCCGTTGGCGTCCATCCCGGCGATCGCGTCGGCGAGGGCGGCGAGCGCCTCGCCGGCGGGCTTGGGCGCGGCGAGCCCGCGCTCCCAGAGGCCGAAGGCGTCCTCGGGGTTGTCGGCGAATTCGCCGTCCTCGAGCGTGTAGACGCAGACGTCGCGGAGGCCGCCGGCCTGGGCGAGCGCGAATTCGCGCAGGACGTACGCGGCCTGCTCCGCCTCCGTGACCTCGGTGGAGGGCCACCCCGCCTCGGTGATCAGCGCGGGCAGGCCCCCCGCGGCGTCCTCCTGCGCGGCCTGCATCTCCCAGAGCGGGATCTCGCCGTCGCCGTCCTCCTCGGGGCCGACGCGCGGCGGGTAGAGCGTGTACGGGTGGAACCCCACCGCGTCCGCGAGCTCGACCACGCGCGGGTCGGCGGCGATCGCCTCGGCGACGAACGCGGGCCCGCCGGGGATGCCCTGCTCGTGGAAGAAGGTGCCCCCGATCGAGACCTCGTGGTCTTCGGGCAGCACCGCGGCGGCCTCGGCGAACAGCGCCGCGTAGCCGACGGGATCGCCCGCGAGGGCCGGCGGGTCGCCGACCTTCCAGAAGCGGTAGCCCGCGTTGGGCTCGTTCCAGATCTCCCAGCGGCGGATCTGCGGGTAGCGGTCGCGCGCGGCGGCGACGAACGCGGCGAAGTCGGCGGGGTCGGCGGGCGGGTAGAACTCGTCGGGTCCGCCGCTCGCCCAGGGGTTGCCGTACGCGACCATCGCGACGATCTCGAAGCCGGCCGCGGCCTCGACCCACGCGTCCTCCAGCGTCCAGTCGAAGGTGTCGCGCGCGGGCATCGCGTACGCCCAGCGCAGGTCGTGCCGGAGCACGCGCACGCCCGTCGCCTCGAGCGCCGCGACCTGCGCCGCGCGGTGTTCGGCGTCCCAGCGGTCGAGCTGCACGGAGACGCAGATCCCGGCGGCGGCGTCCTCCACCACCACGGGGAGCTCCGCGGCGGGCGCGGGGTCGGCGGGCTGACAGGCGGTCGCGACGGAGAGCGCCGCCGTGGCCACCCCACGCCTCGTCATGCCGTCCCCCGGTGGCGCTCGGACGCGACTTGCGGCATCGTGTGAAGCTACCACGCGCCGCCGGAGCCTCGATGCGCCTCTCCCTCCTCGTCGTCCTCGCGGCCTGCGGGATCGACAACAACCTCGGCACCCACAAGGACGATCCCGGGGGCGACGACGACACGGGCGGGGGCCCCGGCACCGACACCAGCGGCACCGACACCAACGACGACACCGACGAGGACGGCGAGTGCGACCCGCCCGAGCTCGACGGCCGCTCGGTCGACCCCTACGACGACTGCGACGCCGAGGCGATCACCGGCACCTTCACGCCGGTCGTCGAGTGGACCAACACCGCCGTCGGCGACGCCTACGTCACGCCGGTGGTCGGCCAGCTCACGGACGACAACGGCAACGGGCGCATCGACGCCGGCGACGTCCCCGACATCGTCGTCTCCAACGCGGTCGGCGTGACCTACGCCGTCTCCGGCGACGGCGGCGCCGTCCACTGGTCGGCCGGCAGCCTCGGCTCCGAGCCCATGACCGCCGCCATCGGCGACCTCGACGGCGACGGCTTCCCCGAGGTCGTCGCCTCGGGCCCCAGCGGCACGGAGGCCTACCGCGGGCAGGACGGCCGCGTGTTCTGGCGGGCGAGCGCCTACAGCGGCAACGTGTCCGCCCAGTGCGGCGCCGTCGGCATCTACGACCTCGACGCCGACGGCCAGCCCGAGGTGGTGCTCGGCCGGCGCATCCTCAACGGGCTCGACGGCAGCACGATCGGCGAGGGTCGCGGCGGCGACGGCAGCGGCCACGGCTGGGCCGCGCCGATCTCGGCCGCGGCGGACATCGACCAGGACGGCGACCTCGAGGTCGTGGTGGGCAACGCGCTCTACGACAAGTCGGGCGCGACCATCTGGTCCAACCGCGGGGCCGACGGGTACGTGGCCATCGCCAACTTCGACTCCGACAACAAGGGCGAGATCGTGGTCACCGGCCTCGGCTCGGTGCGCCTGCAGGACGACGACGGCTCGATCCTCTGGACCCAGAGCGGGATCACGGGCTCCACCACCGGCACGCCCACGGTCGCCGACTTCGACGGCGACGGCGAGGCCGAGATCGGCGTCGCCGGCATGGGCCAGTACGTCGTGCTCGAGGCCGACGGCTCGCGCAAGTGGGCGGTGACGACGAACGACTACTCGAGCGGCTTCACCGGCTCGGCGGTCTTCGACTTCGAGGGCGACGGCGCCGCCGAGGTGGTCTACGCCGACGAGAACGACCTCCTCGTGTTCGACGGCGCCACCGGCGCGATCAAGCTCCGCGAGTCCGCCCACAGCTCGGCGACCTGCTCGGAGACGCCCGCGATCGCCGACGTCGACAACGACGGCCACGCCGAGATCATCTACACGTCGAGCGCCTACTCCGGCGCGGAGCGGGGCGTCACCGTGGTCGGCGACGCGGACGACTCGTGGATGGCGGGCCGGCCCGTGTGGAACCAGCACGCCTACGACATCACCCACGTCGAGGACGACGGCGGCATCCCCTCCCCCGGGGACACCAACTGGCTCACCTACAACAACTTCCGCTCGGGCGACCTCGTGTCCGCCACCGGCGGCGTGCTCGCCGACGCGGTCACGTTGCTCAACGACGTGTGCAACGTCGAGTGCGAGGACGGGCGCCTGCGCGTGACGGTCATCGTCGCCAACAAGGGCATGGGCGAGATCCCGGCGGGCATCGCCGTGTCCGCGTACGCGCTGCAGTCGGGGCAGGCGGTGTACCTCACGACCAAGTACACGACCGAGGCCATCCCCAGCGGCGAGTCCACCACGGGCATCGTCTTCGACGTGGACCCAGCGGACGTGCTCGACGGCGAGCTCTGGTTCACCGCGGACGACGACGACGGAAGCGCGGCGCTGACCGAGTGCCACGAGGACAACAACACGCTGGTGGTGGACGACAACCTCTGTCCGTGAGAGGGCGGTGGGTTTGGTCACGCTCGTCCGCCCAACCGTCGTGTTGCGGGAGTCCTTCCTGGCCGGCCTGCGCGACTTCCGCGCCGACGGTCTCGCCTGGCATCTCGCGGTCGACCTCGCGGCCGTGGAGGGCGACTTCGACGCGTACGTCCGCGCGCAGCTCGCGCTCGAGAAGACCGAGCTCTGGGCGGTGGTCGGCGGCGAGTTCGCCGGTCGCATCTCGGTGTGGCCGTTCCTGACGCCCGAGCGGCGCGTGGTGGGCGGGCACGTCGGGTACGACACCGTGCCCCGCTTTCGCGGTCGCGGCGTCGCCACGGAGATGTTTCGGCAGGCGCTGCCCGTCGCGTGGGGCTTCGGGCTCGATCGCGTGCTGCTCACCTGCGACGACGACAACGTCGCGTCGATCCGCGTCATCGAGAAGAACGGCGGCGTGCTCGAGGCCACGAGGGTCGTCGACCCGGCGAGGACGGCGAAGCGGTACTACTGGATCGCGAAGCCGTAGCCCTCCACCCACGCCCGAATCTCGTCCTTCCGCCCGCCCACCCACGCGCGGACGCACTCGACGTGCCGCTCGAAGTCGCGGTCGTCGTACCACTTGCGGCGGTCCGCGTAGACCTCCTCGCGGATGAGCGCGTACCGCGCGTCCACCGCCCCCACCGGGTCCTCCCAGCCCTCCACCAGCGACGCCATCCGCTCCACGAGCTGGGCGTGACAGGTCTCGCTCTCCTCGCAGCGCAACGCGAGGATGCCGTCGTCGTAGTCGCTCGGGTCCACCCCGTACATCCCGCACTCGGGGTAGCTCCAGGGCCGCCACCCGTAGTCGAGGTCGGCCGACCACGGGAGGAACACGAACCCGCCGGCCGAGTGGTACAGCCGGTAGTTGGACAGGTCGTAGCTGTAGCCGTCCCAGTGCGCGAGCATCGCCTCCATCGCCATCGCGCCGAGGAATTGGTCCCAATCGAGCAACGCGGGGACCGCCTGCTCCCAGGCGGCGCCCTCGAGCGCCGCCGCCTCGGCGAGGGCGTACAATGCGTCGTGGCTCCCCTCGTCGGCCTGCTCGACGTCGAAGCAGGTCGGATCGGTCACCTCGCAGTCCTGCCACCCGTTCTCGTAGAGGTTGCCGCCGTCCTCGCCGAACCAGCGCCGCAAGAACTCGTCCGTGGGCGGCTCGACGACGCCGTAGAGCCCGTAGGCCTCGCCGTCGATGGTCAGGCGCGCGTACGCGGTGCGGGGCGCCGGGAGCCCCGCCGCCCGGTAGGTCGCGTACGTCATCGACTCCGACATCATCGACGGGTCGATGACCTGGTTGTTGAGGTCGAGCTTCGTGTGCCCCGCCACCTTCTGGTCGGGCACGAAGCGGTCGGCGTCGATCTTCAGCGAGGGCTTGCCGTCGAGCGTGTCGAACGTGCTCGAGCCCTTCAGCCGCACGCCCACCTCCCACGTCGACCCCTCGAACGCGAGCGTGGCCGGCACCCACTCGACCTGCCCCCGCTCGAGGACCCGCCGCGCGTCCTCGTCGAGGGTGAGCGCCACGTCGTGCACGACCCCGTCGACGTACAGCCGCTCGCCCGTGTCCTCGGCGGGCGCCGTCCCGGCGTCCTCCCGCTCGGCGGACGGCCACTCGGCGGGGCCGAGCTCGACGTGCGGCGACACGCAGGCGAGGAGCATGCCGCAGCCTACCGCGCCCGCGCGACGCGATGGTGCTACGCTCCCGGGCGATGTTGTCGTGGTTCGCCCCCGCGCTCGCGCTCGACGCGGACACCTTCGAGCTCGCGGGCTCGTCGTTGTCCGAGCGCGCCGGCCTCCAGCTCACCGACCCCCGCATCGGCGACCCCGGCGCCTGGTACGGCGGCCTCGCGCTCGCCTACGCGAAGAACCCGCTCGTCGCCGAGCTCGCAGGCGAGGAGACCGCCGTCGTCGCCGACTCGTTCGCGACGCACCTCACGGGCGGCTACGTGCTCGCCGGCTTCGCCCGCGTCGACGCCGACCTGCCGCTCTACCCCTGGGTGGGCGGGCCCGACGAGTCCGTGTCCGGCGCCGCGGGAGGCGACCTCCGCGTCGCCGCGACCGTCCCGCTCTGGCGGAGCGACCTCGTCACCTTCGGCGTCGTCCCCGGCCTGTCCCTCCCCACGGGCAAGCCCGTGGCGTTCACCGGCTCGGGCGGCGTCGGGGCGTCGATCGCCGCGGCGGTGGCGCTCGCGCCGGTCGACCGCCTCGCGCTCGCCGCCAACCTCGGCGCCGTCACGGCGCCGTCCGGCCACCTCGGCGACGTCCCCTTCGGCGGCGGCCTCACCACCGGCCTCGGCGGCACGTTCCGCGCCACCGACACGATCTCCGTGGGCGCCGAGATCGACGCGTTCGTCACGCTCGCGAAGGGCGCGGACTGGACCCGCGACCCGGTCGAGGGCCACCTCTTCGGCAGCTGGGGCCGGGACGACGGCGTCGTCGCGCTCCTCGGCGTCGGCACCGGCCTGCTCGCCGGCGTGGGCGCGCCCGACGCGCGTGTGATCGCCGCCGTGGCCTGGCGCCAGCCGGGCGAGCCCCCCGTCCGCGACCGCGACGGCGACGGCGCCACCGACGACGTCGACGACTGCCCGGACGACCCCGAGGACGTCGACGGCTTCGAGGACGCCGACGGCTGCCCCGACGGCGACAACGACGCGGACGGCATCGCCGACGCCTCCGACCGCTGCCGCGACGTGCCCGAGGACCGCGACGCCTTCGAGGACGAGGACGGTTGCCCGGACGTCGACAACGACCGCGACGCGATCGTCGACGCCGACGACGCCTGCCCGAACGACGCCGGCCCCGCCGCCACGCGCGGCTGCCCCGACCGCGACGCCGACACCCTCGCCGACACCGCCGACGCCTGCCCCGACGAGCCCGGCCCCGCCCACCACCAGGGCTGCCCCGACCGCGACGCCGACCTCGTCCCCGACCGCCGCGACAAGTGCCCGGACGAGCCTCGCGACCCCCGAGAGGACCCCGCGCGCTCCGACGGCTGCCCGAAGCGCGTGTTCGTCTCGCTCGAGCGCATCGAGATCACCGAGAAGATCTACTTCGACACGAACAAGACCACGATCAAGGCGCAGTCCTTCGGCCTCCTCGACGAGATCGCCCGGGTGCTCGTCGCCAACGGCGACCTCGCGCGCGTCGAGGTCGCCGGTCACACGGACAACGTCGGCAAGGAGTCCTCGAACCTCGCGCTCTCGCAGGGGCGCGCCGACGCCGTCGTGAAGTACCTCGTGACGAAGGGCGAGGTCGACCCCGCCCGCCTCGTGGCGAAGGGCTACGGCGAGACCGATCCCGTCGAGACCAACTCGACCGAGGCCGGGCGCTCCACCAACCGCCGCGTCGAGTTCGTGATCCGCGAGACCACCGGCGCGGCCTCCGCCCC